>CAYNHC010000051.1:0-8007 GCA_964396705.1 uncultured Paludibacter sp. | reverse complement strand
TGGTTAAATGCAATAACTCCTTCGGCTGAACCTGCAAACCAACTTGTTTTAGCTTCGGCATCATATTCCGAATCAGAAACTTTGTTTATACCTTCTATTAAATTAATTTTACTTTGATTATCAACAAGATACAGTTTGTTTAAATTGTCAAGAATAAACAAATTATCTGATGAAATATTGAAATAGCTAATTGTTAAATCTGGGAGTAATGATGCCCATGTTTTATCTGCATTTTGTGTGTAAAGTTTTCCGCCCCGTAATAAAAGCAGTTTTCCTCCAAATGTTCCCAGCGATTTTATTTCACCACTTCCGGGGAGTCCTGTAAAGGTTGACCAATATTCATAATTAACAAGGTTTGGCTCTGTAACAGAAGCCTTGTAAATCATATTAGATGATGCCGCATAGATTGTGCCATTGTGAATCACTGTTTTAATTACATTCACTTCAGTAGCATTTGGTCCAATAAAATAGGTGTCTAAAATTTCTCGTTTGGCCATGTTTAAAACCAAAACGCCAAAATTACACGACAGATAAGCTTTATTTTCGTAAAATAATATATCATTTACATTTTTACTTGAACTCATCTGTTTGATAAACAAGTCGATAATATTCAAAACACCACCTGAACTCAGTAAATCAATATTCCCGTTATTGTAAACAATTAATAATTGCTTACTAAGTTTGTCATACTCAATTCTTGAAATAATCGCATCGTTCAATCCGCTTACTTTGCTATAAAACTCCATGCCTTCATCAACTTTATCTATAGAAAATAATGATCCTTCGCTCACAGCAAAAATCTTATTCTCCGATTGGGCAATTTGTTCTACATTATTGTATGCAAAATGTGTCCTCCATTTCCCCATTGCTAACTGTGCATTAACAACAAAGGAACTAAAAGTTGAAATAAGGACTACTAGGGCAAATATCTTTTTCATGGGAAATATTAAATTTCTAAATTATTATAAAGTACTGAATTATTATAACTTAATTTTCTAAGTTTTATTTCGTAATGTGTATTGGCAAGTTATATTTTTTTTATAAAAACAGATTTTATCAACCCTTTAATTTCAGATAGTCGGCAAATTTTTTTACAGCTAATGCCCTGTGACTAATCTTGTTTTTTTCATCAGCACCAAGTTCAGCAAATGTTTTTGAATAACCTGCAGGAACAAAAATCGGATCGTAACCAAAACCTGTATTTCCACGGGACTCCTTAATTATTTCTCCTTCAATTATGCCTTCGAAATAATGGATGTTTTCATTTTCGATAAAAGCAATAACAGTTCTGAAACGGGCACTCCGATGATTGGTATTTGATAGGTTTTCGAGCAATTTTTCCATGTTTTTACGTGAATTCTGCGCTTCACCGGCATATCGAGCCGAATATACTCCGGGTTTACCTCCTAATGCATCAACTTCTAATCCCGTGTCATCAGCAAAACAATCCAAACCAAATTTTTCGTTGATATATTTAGCCTTAATTAATGCGTTCGCTTCGAGTGTATTTCCTGTTTCCGGTATTTCATCATTGCAATCTAACTGTTCAAGGCTAATGATTTCTATTTGATTACCCAGAACTGCTCTTACTTCAACTAATTTGTGTTGATTATTGGTTGCAAAAACTATTTTTTTCATTTCTAAAATTTTGCCTTCTTTTCTAATGTGTGCAAAGATAATGATTTTCACTAAAAATCATCATTTTAAGGAATTATAAAACAAATCCATTGTTAAACAAAAACAGTTTTTTTAAGTTCATATAATCACAAAACATTAAGAAAATGCTTACATATTTGATCAAAAAATCAAGTTTTGATTAATTTTGTTAAATTTGCAGCTGAAAAATCAAAATATTAAATACTTATGTCAAACAGCGAAAGAATAAATTTCGGAAGCAAATTAGGTGTAGTTGCAGCTGCGGCAGGATCGGCTGTAGGTTTAGGAAATATATGGCGATTTCCTTATGAATTAGGACAAAACGGCGGTGCCGCTTTTTTGATAATTTATTTGTTATGTGTGTTACTCCTTGGGATGCCTATCATGCTTTCGGAATTTTTCATTGGTCGTATGGGACAGGCAAATGCCGCCGGCTCATTTAGAAAGTTAGCGCCCGGGCAAAAGTGGTGGTTTGTAGGTATCGCCGGAGTTTTTACTTCATTTCTGATTATGGGTTTTTATGTTGTAGTATCTGGATGGACGTTGGAGTATATTTTTCAGGCAGTAGGGAATCAGTTTGTTAACAAAGATACCGCAGTTTTATCGCAGGTATTTACCAGTTTCAGCACAAGTACTTATCGTCCTGTACTTTGGATGACGGTATTTATGATAATGACTGCATTTATAGTACTGGCAGGAGTAAAAGATGGAATTGAGAAAAGCACCAAATTTTTAATGCCTATGCTTTTGCTTATCATTATTGCCATGGGAATCAGATCTGTTACACTTCCGGGTGGTTTAGAAGGACTCCGTTTTTTATTTAAACCCGATTTCAGCAAAATTACTTCTGGGGTTGTGTTAAGCGCCATGGGTCAGGCTTTCTTTTCGTTGAGTCTGGGAATGGGATGTATGATTACTTATGGTTCGTATATCAACAGAAAAAATAACCTTGTCAGCACTGTTATTGAAGTAACGGCCATTGACACTATTGTTGCAATTCTCGCAGCTGTTGCTATTTTTCCTGCCGTTTTTTCCATGGGAATAAATCCTGCACAGGGACCCGAATTAGTATTTATTACATTACCCAATGTTTTTACTCACATGCCCGGAGGATATTTATGGGCAATACTTTTCTTTGTGCTATTAAGTGTAGCAGCTTTAACTTCAACCATTTCGCTTCTTGAAGTTATTGTGGCCTATTTTGTTGAAGAGTATAAATTTCACCGTAGCACTACCATTCTGGTTGCATCTTTAGGCATTTTGTTTCTTGGTGTTCTATCTTCGTTTTCGTTGGGAGTTTGGAAAGATGTTCAGATTTTCGGCATGGGTTTCTTTGATTTATTCGATAATTTCACTTCAAAAATATTAATGCCGGTAGGAGGATTATTTATTTCATTGTTTGCAGGATGGAGGGTGAATAAAAAAGAAATGCTTGCTCAACTGAGTGGAGATAATCAGTTAAAAACAGGTATTTTTAAAACTTATCTTTTTCTAATACGTTATGTAGCACCCATTGGAATATCACTTATTATTCTCAATCAACTTGGAATCAGCAAATTATTAGGTCTCGAGTAATTCTTTGTGGCAGCAAAGTAAATCTCCGGTTTTTTCATCGCGCAGGTGAAGTCCGTTCCCTTCGCAGTACTTGTACGATTTGCATTCTGCACATTTTCCGGTGCGGGTCCATGATCGGTCACGCATTTTCTGGTAACGGTTGTTCCAAACAGTCATGAAATCGTCGGTGTAAATGTTTCCCTGAATATAATCGGCACGCAGGCTCGGACATGCGCTGATAGAACCATCGACTAATACCGAACCTACTTTTATGCCTGCCTGACAAAAAAACGGTGTGTCTCGCACTTCAAGTTCATAATCGCCCAGAAAACCTTCGCAACCGAACGATGCTTTTATCTTACCATCAGCACGAGTTTGTTTAATAAATTCCATAAGGCGACGGAATTCATCGTTTGAAAGTTTAAGCAGCGGATTATCTTTTGCCCTACCTTTCGGAAAAATGATAAACAACCGCCATCTGGTAACTCCTGCTGAAATAAGCAAATCACGAATAGATTCCAAATCTGCAATATTTTTCTTGTTCACACAAGTAACCATATCGTACATCAATCCCTGTGTAGATGCTACAATTTTTATTGCATCGAATGCTTTTTGCCAGGAACCCTTCACCCCGCGAAACCAGTCATGTGTTTCAGGATTTAAACCATCGAAACTTACAGTTATGGATCGAAGACCTGCGTTGAGAAGACTTTGGAATCGATGAGGAGTTAGTGCAAAACCATTGGTAACCATTCCCCACGGAAAACCCCGTTTGGTGATTTCATGACCGCATTCTTCAAGATCCTTACGCATCAAAGGCTCTCCTCCGGTAATCACAATCATTGTTTTATTTGGATTTACCTGTGGAGCGATGCTGTCGAGTACTTTCAAAAAATCTTCTAAAGGCATATCGGCAGTTTGTGCTTCTTTGGTACAATCGCTACCACAGTGGATACAATTCAGATTACAACGTAGCGTACATTCCCAAAATAAATAGGAAAGCTCATGCAATTTTGTTTGATTGTGCTTATGTTGGCGGTAAAGCGAGAGAATGATTTTCTTTTTAAGATTCACTTAATTGGTGTAGGGATTACTTTTGGGGTTGAAGTCTAATATTTTGTGTCTTTTTGGCTTTGCCGTAATACCAGTTATCATCACCATTGTCCACCCAATCCGATTCATTAATAGTTACTAAAACATTACGTGTCTGAAAATCACCACCATTTGAAGTCCCGTCAGTATCTTCGGTCTTAATTGTATATTGTGGCGGATCCATTGGAAGATCCTCAAAAGTAAATTTATATTTTCCGGTGGCATCGGTATAAACTGTATCGCTATAATTAGGGTAATTTCTATCCTGTCTTATTACCCTTATTTGTTTAACAGGGTTTGAAGTTATGCTGTCGGTAACTGTTCCGCTGATGTCGAAATCTGCATAAGGTGTACCATATTCCATGGGTGTATCACAATTTGCAAAACCAAAAATTGCCAACAATGATAGGATAATTTTATCAATGTATTTTATAACGAAATTTCTCATTTTTCCTTTAGTTGTAATACGATGTTTTGAGTTTTTGTCGAAATTCCCTGATAGTTAATATTCTCCGAATTCAAAATCCAGTCCGAAAATATAAATTTCATCTCCTTAGTTAAGTATTCACCTCCATTTTGATTTTCATCAACATCCTCAATCTTAAAGGCAAATTGAGCTTTCTTTTTATAAAAATCGGTAAATTCAAACTCGTAATGTCCATTAATATCTGTATATGTAGTATCGCTGAATAACAAAAAATCAGTTTCTTTTCTAATGATTCTGATATGAGATATTGGAAGTGATGAAATACTGTCAGTTATTGTTCCTTCAATTTGATAAACGCCATATTCAGATTTGGATTCGCAGGAAATCAAAAATGACCACACGAACAAAACAACAATAGAAAATTTTGGAGACATAGATTTTTCTTTGGAAATAGTATTTTTAGGATGAAATTTCAAAGCCAACCGTTGCATTAATTTTTAGTTTCAATTGTTTCGGGGTTCGAAATTTCTTGTTGAATAGTAGTTGAAGGTACACCATACATTGGTACAACGCCATATTCAGGCATCGGTTCGGGTTCTTCGCACGAACTGATAAAAAACACCGAAAACAATAACGACACAATCAGCTTATCGTAAAATTTTGTGATTAATTTTTTCATACCGGAATTGATTTAATCTAAATGACAAAGATAAAGAACTAAATAGAATTTTATTCTGAAATATTGAAATATATTGCCATCCGTTTAAAATATTAGGCTTTTTCATGCCTTTTTTTCCTATTTTTGCAAACTACACATTTATCCGACAAAACATGAAAAAATGGATTCTCTTTCCTGCTCTGCTTTTTTTTATACAGGCACAGGCGCAAATTTCAGAACAACCAAAATATCCACTTACAACTGTAAATGATGTTGCAGGTATATCTGTATTAAATATCCTCGATGGATATCTTTCTCCGTTAACATACAGCGGCTTAGGTGTGTCCTTTGAACATGTCGAACAAAGATTATTCTCGCCTGAAAATACAAATTTATCGATGCAGGGAAAATTAAACGCTTTAGCAGGAATGACTATCAACCCACAAAGTACAGCATCAATTACCTACTTTGGAGGTAGTTATAGTTGGGGAGCGTTTTATCATTTCAGTATTACCGATGATTTGAAGTTGCTAGCAGGAAGTACTGTTGATGCAAAATTGGCAATTAAGGAGAATGGAAGAAATGTAAACAATCCGTATAACTTTGATTTGGCATCCAATATAAATTTGTCTGCAGTTGCGAATTACAATATTACAACTAAACGAAGAGTCCTCAGACTGAGTTGCGAAATTGAAGCGCCGGTTTTAGGTTGTATGTTTGTGCCTCAGAATGGTATTTCGTATTACGAAATGTTTGATTTGAAAGATTATACTAATGCATTACATTTCAGCTCACTGCACAACAAACAAGGTTTTTCGTTAAAAACAGGTATCGATATTCCGTTTAAACATTCTACATGGAAATTTGGAATTGGCGTCAATAAACTTAAGTATAGTGCAAATGATATGGTATTCAAACTCAATGATTATAAGTTATTTGTTGGTTGGAAATATAATTTGTACAGATTTATGGGAACAAAAAATAGTGCGCCGGATAATTTTATAAGTGCTTATTAATAGATAGTTACAAGATTTAAGTCTTTTATCCGAATACAGCTTTCAGATAACAAATCAATAAATAATATTAAATACTTACCACAACATTGAATATGAAAAAAATATTATATTTTTTAATTTGCGCTCCAATTATTTTTACTTCGTGTATAGATGAACCAGATATATCCCGAAACACCAATGAGGGAAATTTTGAAGCATTGTGGAAGATCATTGATACAAAATATTGCTATCTGGATTATAAAAATGTAAACTGGGACTCAATTCATACAGTTTATTCTGAGCAAGTGGACAGTTCACTAAATAAATATGAATTTTTTGATTTAATGGGCAATATGTTAGGAGAACTGAAAGATGGTCATGTTAATCTTTATTCAAATTTCGACCGTAGTCATTATTGGAAATGGTTTGAGGATTATCCTGCTAACTTTAGTACTGCGCTGATAAAATCTCATCGGTATCTCGGCAATAACTATCGTTCTACAGGTGGTATGGGTTATAATTTTATCGCCAACAAAACCATTGGTTATATTTATTACGGCGATTTCTCCGATAGTTTCAGTGATACAAGTGTCAGGAATATTTTTGAATATTTTAAGGAATGTAAAGGACTTATTATAGATGTGCGAAACAATGGTGGAGGATATCTTAATTTATCCGAGCAATTGGCATCTTATTTTTTCACCAGAGATACAGTTACAGGTTTTATGAGCCATAAAACGGGCTCAGGACATTCTGACTTTTCAGTTCCTGAATCGGTAAAAACTTCGGCGAACAAGACATTAAAATGGCAACGTCCGGTAGTGATACTCACCAACCGAATGTCGTATAGTGCAACTAATTCTTTTGTATGCAGGATGAAAATGGCTCCAAATGCAATAATTGTTGGTGATAAAACCGGTGGAGGTGGAGGCTTGCCCCTTTCGAGCGAAATTCCGAATGGATGGATGGTTCGTTTTTCGGCTTGTCCTATGTATGATGCGAAAATGAATCACACCGAATGGGGAATTGATCCTGATGTAAAAATTGATCTCGATTCGGCTGATATGGCAAAAGGCTATGATACCATTATCGAGAAAGCGATAAAATTGATAAATAAATAAGCCAATGTGAGAGATTATGAAAAAATTAAAAATAACTGAACTGAACCGTCTTTCTGTTGATGAATTTAAAATTCAGAAAAAAATACCTTTGATTGTTGTGCTTGATAATGTAAGGAGTATGCACAACGTGGGGTCAGTGTTCAGAACGAGTGATGCATTTTTAGTTGAAGCGGTTTATTTATGTGGCATTACCAATACACCTCCACATGCTGAGATTCATAAAACTGCACTTGGCGCTGAAAATTCGGTTGAATGGAAATATTTTGAGGATGCACATTTGGCTGTAAACGAACTGAAAGAAAAAGGCTATAAAGTTTTTGCTATCGAACAAGCTGAGGGGAGTATTATGTTACCGGAATTGAAACTGGAGAAGTCAGAAAAATATGCAGTGATTCTTGGCAATGAAGTAAAAGGAGTGCAACAATCGGTAATTGATATTTGTGATGGATGTATTGAAATCCCGCAATTTGGAACAAAACATTCACTTAATGTGAGTGTTACCGG
>CAYNHC010000050.1:0-16221 GCA_964396705.1 uncultured Paludibacter sp. | reverse complement strand
TAAGTCTGATTGGAAAAGAAGAAACAATTAAAAGACTTAAAAAAGCGATTGAAGTTCTATAAAAGGATTGAAAATATCAGAAAACTCAGAAAAGAATAATCAGACTTAGAAATATGCAAAAACGCCATACCGATTCAAGACAATATTTTGAAGAGCAGGGACTTTCGACCGATAAACACATTTTACCATTTATAGAATCCGTGCGAAAAATTGAAAGTGGAATGAACGTGCTTGAAATTGGTTGTGGCGAAGGTGGTAATCTGAAACCTTTCCTCGACAAGGGATGCCGTTGTGTAGGTGTTGATTTCAGCAAAATTAAAATTGAACTGGGTAGAGAATTTTACGCCAATCATCCTCTCGTTGACAATTTGCAACTTATCAGCGAAAACATTTACAACACGAAAGAATTTGATGCAAGTTTCGATTTGATTATTTTGCGCGATGTTATTGAACATATTCATGATCAGGATAAATTTTTTGGACTTATGAAAACCCTGATGGCTCCAAATGGTATCGCATTTTTTGCTTTTCCGCCCTGGCAAAATCCTTTTGGCGGTCACCAGCAAATTTGCGAAAACAAATTAATGTCGGCTCTACCCTATTACCATTTATTACCTGCAAGCATTTATAAGGCTGTTTTAAAAACATTTGGCGAAAGCGATGCAAAGATTATAACATTGCTCGAAATAAAAGAAACAGGCATCAGTATCGAACGATTTGAAAAACTTTTCAGGAAAAACGGTTACCGCCAAATTCTTAAAACATTGTTTTTTATCAATCCAAACTACGAAATTAAATTTGGATTAAAACCCCGCAAACTGAGTTCGATAATTGCTTCAATTCCGGGAGTAAGAAATTTATTTGCTACTTGTGGATATTATGTTATTGCACAGGATTAATCTATAATTTTAGATGAAAAAAGTACTCATCATAACATATTACTGGATACCAAGCGGAGGCGCCGGAGTTCAACGTTGGGTGAAATTCGCAAAATATCTCCGGGATTATGGTTGGGAACCCATCATTTATACACCGGAAAATCCAGAATACCCTTCGATAGATTATTCGTTTGAAAAAGACATCCCTGCTGACATTCAGGTTATTAAAACTCCAATTTGGGAGCCTTACGACATCTACCGAAATTTAACAGGTAAAAAAGGACAGAAAATTAATGCAGGATTTATCTCCGAGAATAAAAAACAAAGCTGGAAAGATAAGCTGTCCATCTGGATTCGCGGAAACTTTCTAATCCCCGATCCAAGACGGTTTTGGATTAAGCCGTCAATAAAATTTCTGGCAAATTACATAAAAGATAATCCGGTAGATGCCATCATTACAACCGGACCTCCTCATTCGATGCATTTAATTGGTTTGGGGTTAAAAAAGAAATTACCGTCATTGCCCTGGTTAGCCGATTTTCGTGATCCCTGGACGAATATTGATTTTTACAAAGATTTGAATTTGAGTTGGATATCAGATAAAATTCATCATTTATACGAAAACAAAGTAATCCAAAATGCTGACTGTGTGACTGTTGTCTCAAATGGAATGAGAGAAGAGTTTGAACTTATGAATCCTAAGAAATTAGAAGTTATAACCAACGGATACGACTCCAGTGATGCTGAAAATCTGACGATTGAATTTGATTCAAAATTTACTATCTCCCATATAGGAACGTTGAATGCTGCTCGTAATCCGCGAACTTTATGGAAAGTTTTAGGTCAGATTTCAGCAGAAAACAAAGAATTTGCAACAGATTTGCAAATTCAGTTGGTTGGGAAAGTGGATTTTTCAATTATCGAAGACATTAAGCTCTATCAACTTGAAAACAATCTAAACAAAATTGATTATCTAACTCATAGTGAAGCTATTTTGAAACAACAAAGTTCTCAGGTATTGCTTTTACTTATTAATAATTCCGCCAATGCAAAAGGGATTCTGACAGGTAAATTCTTCGAATATCTTGCAGCAAAACGTCCGGTTTTAGCCATAGGACCAACTGATGGTGATGTTGCAAAAATCCTGACTGAGACAAATGCAGGCAGAATGGCAGACTTTGAAGATGAAAATGAAACCAAAAAAATTATTTTAGAATACTATACCCAATTCAAAACCGGAAAATTGACAGTTCATTCCGGATCAGTAGAGAAATTCTCGCGCAGGTCATTGACAAACGAACTTTCGAATATTTTAAATTCTTTATGAAAAAAATTATAACCATCGTGGGCGCTCGCCCTCAATTTGTAAAAGCAGCTACATTAAGTCGTCAATTCCAATTATTGGGGATTGATGAAAAAATTATACATACGGGTCAGCATTTTGATGCCAACATGTCTGAAGTATTTTTCGAAGAAATGGAAATTCCAACACCTGCATATCAATTGGATATTCATGGGGTTTCGCACGGTGCAATGACCGGTAGAATGCTCGAAGGCATTGAAAAGATTCTGATGACAGAAAAACCTGATGGCGTTTTAGTTTACGGTGACACAAATTCAACTTTAGCAGGAGCATTGGCAGCGGCAAAACTTCACATTCCGGTAATTCATGTTGAAGCAGGATTACGCTCCTATAATATGCAAATGCCTGAGGAAATTAATCGTATTCTAACGGATAGAATTTCAAATGTGCTTTTTTGTCCAACTGAAACGGCTGTAAAAAATCTTCAAAACGAAGGATTTGCAAACATGCCAATTAAAATTATTAAAAATGGCGATGTAATGCAGGATGCAGCCATTTTCTACGCTGCAAAAGCGGAAGAGAAATCAAACATTTTAAAATCAATAGACTTGCCCCGGTTCATTCTGGCAACTATTCATCGTCAGGAAAATACTGATTCACCCGAAAATCTACAAAATATAATTGCCGGTTTGAATGAAATAAACCGACAAACACCTGTTGTAGTGCCTATTCACCCCCGAACCCGGAATATTCTAGCGCAACTGAATATTGTTCCTGAGTTTAAACTCATCGATCCTGTTGGATATTTCGATATGATAATGTTATTGAAATCATGCGATTTAGTCATTACAGATAGCGGTGGCGTACAAAAAGAAGCATTTTTCTTCGGGAAACACTGTATCACCCTTCGCGAACAAACCGAATGGGTGGAATTGATTGAAAATGATTTCAATCGCCTTGTAGGTTCAGACAAAAATCAACTTTATGCTGCATTCGAATATTTCAGCAACAAACAATCTGATTTTTCGGTAGATTTGTATGGAAAAGGGAAAGCGGCTGAAATGGCGGCAAAAGAGATTGAGAAATTATAAATCAACCGAATAAAATAAACACATATATAAAATGAATATTTTAGATCTCATTGGACGGTACGACGATTTGTTTAAAGATGATATAACAAACTCCGGAAAAGAATTGGATAGAATTGTGTCCTCTTCAAGGTTTTTGGTTATTGGTGGTGCAGGGTCAATTGGACAAGCTGTAACGAAAGAGATATTCAAAAGAAATCCACTCAAACTTCACGTCGTTGATTTAAGTGAGAATAATATGGTGGAATTGGTTCGTGATATTCGAAGTTCGTTCGGTTATATAGATGGTGATTTTCAGACGTTCTCATTAGATATTGATTCTATTGAATATGATGCATTCATTGAATTTGACGGACAGTATGATTACGTACTAAATCTTTCAGCACTAAAACATGTGCGAAGTGAAAAAGATCCGTTTACTATGATGCGTATGATTGATGTAAATATCTTCAATACAATTAAAAATATTCAACAATCAATAGACAAAGGCGTCAGGAAATATTTCTGTGTATCCACAGATAAAGCAGCAAATCCTGCCAACATGATGGGTGCATCAAAACGAATAATGGAAATGTTTTTAATGCAGCAAAGCGAAAAAATTCAAATTTCAACGGCTCGTTTTGCAAATGTGGCTTTCTCTGACGGTTCCTTACTACATGGCTTTAATCAACGTATTCAGAAAAGACAACCAATAGTAGCTCCAAATGATGTGAAACGCTATTTTGTTACACCTCAGGAATCCGGTGAATTATGTCTTATGTCATGTATTTTTGGCGAAAACAGGGATATCTTTTTCCCAAAATTAAGTGAAAGTCTTCATCTGATAACATTTTCTGAAATTGCCCAAAAATATTTAAACACATTAGGTTATGAAGTAACTGAATGCGAAACTGAAGATGAAGCGCGTGACCTTGCATTAACACTACCCGATAAAGGTCAATGGCCATGCCTCTTTACTCAAAGTAACACAACCGGAGAAAAAGATTTCGAAGAATTTTTTACCGTTGATGAAACAATTGATATGGATAGTTTCAGTCAAATAGGGGTAATAAAAAACGAAGCTAAATATAACGCGGAACAACTTCAATATTTCTTATCTTCAATCAATGAAATGAAGGCAAGAAAAAACTGGACCAAACAAGAAATCGTAGAATTATTTTTTAAAATGATACCGGATTTTGACTATATAGAAAAAGGTAAATACCTTGAAAGTAAAATGTAATTTATAATAATTATGGAAAAGTTTGGGGAAATAACAGATTTTATCAAGAAACAATTTAATAATCAAGAAGATTTTATTTCATTGCATGAGCCAAGATTCTGTGGTAATGAAAGAAAATATGTACTTGATGCTATCGAATCTACTTTTGTTTCAAGTGTAGGTAAATATGTGGATATGTTCGAAAAAGAAATAGCCAATTTTACCGGTGCAGCAAAAGCAGTTGCATGTGTTAATGGCACCAATGCATTACATCTGGCATTAGTTGTAGCCGGAGTAAATGCGGGTGATGAAGTTATTTCCCAAGATATTACGTTTGTTGCTACATTAAATGCAATAAGTTACACAGGCGCTAATCCTATATTGGTCGATATTGATAAAGACACACTGGGAATGTCACCAAAAGCACTGAATGAATGGTTAACAGAAAATGCAATAATTGTAACTGATAATGAGTCAAAAAAACTTATTTGTAAAAATAAAAATACTGATAAGAAAATCTCTGCTTGTGTACCAATGCATACCTTCGGACATCCATGCCGAATAGATGAAATAATTGAAATTTGCAACGAATACTATATTCCGGTAATTGAAGACGCCGCTGAAAGCCTTGGAAGTTATTCAAAACAAAAACATACAGGAACATCTGGTTTGGTTGGCGTACTTAGTTTTAATGGAAATAAAATTATCACAACCGGTGGTGGTGGAATGTTATTGTTTAATGATATTGATTTAGCCACACGCGCAAAACATCTGAGTACACAGGCTAAAATACCCCACCCCTGGGAATTTAAACACGATGAAACAGGCTATAATTATAGAATGCCAAATTTAAATGCTGCAATAGGTCTTGCACAACTTGAACAAATAAATACATATCTCGAATCGAAAAGGAAGCTGGCGGAGAATTACAAAAAATTCTTTGATAAACTTAATATTCCGTTTATATCAGAACCCAAAAATGCTAAATCCAATTATTGGTTAAATGCAATTCTATTAAAGGACAAAGAAGAAAGGAATGATTTTCTAACATTTACAAATAAAAATGGAGTAATGACAAGGCCTGTATGGGAACCTATTCATCAATTACCAATGTATAAAGATGTACAATGCGGAAAACTGGAAAATTCAATATGGATTGCCGATAGGTTAGTTAATATCCCTAGTTCAGTAATATTATAAAATATGGAAAAAATAATTCTTCTTGGCGGTGGAGGCCATTGTATTTCTTGTATTGATGTGATAGAACAAACCGGAAAATATGAAATAGCAGGAATTATTGATGTAAAAGAAATGGTTGGTCGTTCAATTCTTGGATATCCTGTAATAGGAACTGATACTGATATTGAAACGTATGTAAAACAAGGATATTATTTCCTTATAACTGTAGGTCAGATAAAATCTGCTGATATTCGTATAAGACTATATAAGAAACTCATATCTTTTGGAGCAACAATGCCTGTTATTATTAGTCCACATGCTTATGTCAGTAAACATGCAGAAGTGGGTCAAGGTAGTATTATTATGCATCACTCAATAATAAATGCAGGTACAAAAATTGGATATTGTAACATTATTAATTCAAAATCGCTGTTAGAACATGAAGTAGAAACAGGTGATTTCTGCCATATTTCAACTGCAGCTGTAGTAAACGGACAAGTTAAAATAGGGAATAATTGTTTCATAGGCAGTCAATCGGTTATCAACAACAATATTAATATTACAAATGAAGTAATTATTGCCTCCGCATCAAGAATTTCAAAGGATATCAAGAAGTCAGGTACTTATATCAACAATAAACCAATCAAATAACCCATAAATCAATTAAAAATGTTGAAAAACAGAACTATAGATCTCAATGCATCCATGCTAGAAGCACTAAAAAAAATGGATAAAATCGACAAAAAACTGTTGATAGTATTGGAGGGAAATAAATTTTATGGTTTGCTTAGTATTGGCGATATTCAAAGGGCAATTATAAAAAACAAATCACTTGACAGTCAGGTAAATGAAGTTATGCGTAGTAATATACGTATTGGTAAACCTGACGATAGCTTTGAAACAATTAAACAAATGATGTTGGATTTCAGGATGGAATTATGTCCTGTTGTTGACGAAGATCAAAATATTGTTCAGATATATTTCTGGGAAAACTTATTTTCGAGTGAAAAACCGCAACCTGCAAAACAATTTAATCTACCTGTAGTAATTATGGCTGGTGGAATTGGATCGAGACTGAAACCAATAACTAACGTTCTGCCCAAACCTCTTATTCCGATTGACGAACATACCATTTCAGAACATATATTCAATGAATTTGGCAAACATGGATGTAATCATTTCTATATGTCAGTAAATTATAAAGCCGACTTAATTGAATATTATCTGAACAGCTTAAATTTACCTTACCAAATTGAATACTTTCGCGAAGAAAAACCTTCCGGTACAGCGGGAAGTTTATCGTTGTTAAAAGGAAAATTAAATGAACGTTTCTTTGTAAGTAATTGTGATATTCTGATTGAACAGGATTATTCTGAAATATTGGATTACCACCTTGAAAATAAAAATGAGATAACAGTAGTTGCAGTTTTGAAGCATTATCCTATTCCTTATGGAACAATAGAAACCACAGAGAATGGAAATTTAGTAAGTTTAGTTGAGAAACCTGAAATTACTTATAAAATAAATAGTGGCATGTACATTCTTGAGCCGGAACTATTGAATGAGATACCTGAAAATGATTTTTTCCACATAACACATCTGATTGAAAAAATTCATTCTCGTGGGGGAAGAGTTGGTGTTTTCCCTGTAAGTGAAAAATCCTGGAAAGACATTGGTGACTGGGATAACTATCTAAAAAATACTACGAATGGATAAAAAAAAAATTCTGCTGATTGGTGATGCAAATAGTATATTTATTTTCAATTATGCTTTTTGGCTAAAAAAAATACGACCTGATTACCAGATAGATATTTTTGCAACTGCACCGATTAAGGAGGAAAATATTAAATACTTTGATAATATCATCAGAATTGATCAATTCCCAAATTTTAATCGTATTAACAGAATTAAAGGAATAAGAAGAATTTTATTGTTATCTCTTTATAATGAACTCCTTAAGAATTTGCCTGATTACGATTATTTCCATATTCATTTTGTAAGTCCACTTAGATATTCACTTATACGCATGTTGAAAAACCGAAAGAAAGGAAAAATTGTTCTTTCAATTTGGGGAAGTGATTTATACAGATTAAATCCTATAGATAAAATATCGTTTAAAAAAGTTTGTAATCTTGCCGATTTGATAAGTATGGCAAATCCGCAGACTATAAATTATTTCAAATCTACTTTTAATTGGAAAAAAAACAACCTGTTAGAATGTCGTTTTGGACTGCATCCTTTAGAACTAATTGAAAAAACTATCAACTCTTCTGTAGAATGCAAACAACTATTAAATCTTGATGCAAATAAAATAACGATAACTATAGGTTATAATTTATCTACTGCTCAGCAACATATAAAAATAATAAAACAATTTGAGTCGGAAGAATTACTTTCATTAAAAGATAAAATCCAACTTGTTTTACCTCTTAGTTATGGTGGAACAACTGAAGGAAAAAATAAAATCATTTCAAAACTAAACGATTTACCATATGAGTATCATATATTTGATTCATATATGACTGATAATGAAATTGTTTACCTTCGGAAAGCCAGTGACATTATGATTCAGGTTCAGTTGACAGATCAATTTTCAGGATCGATGCAAGAGCATCTTTTTGCAGGGAGCGTTGTAATTACCGGAAGTTGGCTGCCTTATCAGCAGATAAAAGAAAAGGGAATACAATTTGTTGAAATTGAAGAGATTTCACAATTGAAAACCATTCTTCCAACGATAATTGAAAATTTTGAGTCTTATAAATCCAAAACCGACAAAAACAAAGTAATAATTTCAGAATTAAGCAGTTGGGGAAATAATATAGAATACTGGGCACAATTATATCAGTAAATCAGTTATTTCATTTTCTTGAGTAATCTCATTAGATAATTGAAAGATTCTTTGAAGATGTCGTTAAAGAAAAAGTATAAACCCGAAAGGTATAATGCAAAATAGGAAACTAAGAAAACAATTAGTTTAAGAACATAATTTGTATTTATAAAATTCAGAGGGTAAGTTATAGCAGTAACTGCGATTACCAATAATAATATCTTTAGAATATCGGTCAATTGATGTTTATAATAATGATTAAGCGATTTTTTTATAAACAACATTGAAATTGCAAATGAAATAAAATTTGCAACAATAAATCCTGAAAGCATCATTTTTATTCCAAAGCTAAAAGCAATAATTATTGAAATAGTTATTAATACTTTACGTATAATTTCCAACCGAAATGTATTACCCGATTCACCACCTGCATTTAAAACATTAACATTAATCGTGAACATTGGTGTAAACAAATTGGCAATAATAAGTAACTGAAAGAGTACTACAGATTCAATCCATTTTTCAGATATTAGTGTAATAATAACAGGTTTAGCTGCTACAAACAGAAAACATACCAAAGGAAAAGTGATAAAGGCAATGGAACTGGTTAGTTTACGATATATTCGAAGTGATCGTTCTTTATCTTGCTGAATGGTAGAGAAAATTGGGAATGCAGTGTAATTAAGAATACTTTGTGTAGCAGCATTTACTGTTTCACTATATTTATTAGCTTGAGCAAAAAAGCCGGCTTGCTTCAACGGATAAAATTTCCCGATAATAATCATATAAACATGATTAAAAACTACATTTAAAGTAGATTGACCTAGCAATGGAGCTGAAAACCGCCACATTTCCCGTATTGTGTCCATAGAAAATCTCTTATCCGGAATCCACTTAACGAAAAACGGAAAAAATATTACTTTAAAAAAATGAAATGTTACCTGTTGCCAAACAAGTGACCAAGCCCCAAACCCATTAAAGGCAAGCACGATGGCCAAAACACCACTCAAACCAACACTAACAATGTTCACAATTGCCATCGAGCGATAATCCATTCTCTTTAGAACATTTACCTGCTGAATAAGATAAAATGGGAATAGCAAAACAGACAGGAAAATAATTCTTGAAAGCAAAGTTAGTTCCTGATGCCCAAAAAACAAAGCAATATAAGGGGCAGTGAAAAACAAAATCAAATATATAAAGACAGAGAGAATAAGATTCAGATAAAATATTGTACTAAAGTCTTTGTTTGAAGCATCTTGTTTCCTGATTAGACCTTGTGAAAAACCACTATCAATCAACACGGTTGATAAACCAATAAAAATATAAAGCACTCCAACCAATCCAAAATCTTCAGGTAAAAGAACTCGTGCCAGTATAATTCCAATTATAAGCTGAATAAGTTGAATACCTCCAATATTCACCGTAGTCCAGGCCAATGCCCCAAGCATATTTTTTTTTATATTATCTCCCATCCTTTAAGCATTTATTGAGTGTAATTTGATTGCAGCCAATAGGGTGATAACTTGCAATTTTTCTCCGGTATTTCCATTTTCAAACAAACCCTTCACTTCCTTTAATAGTTCATTGTTGATTTGTATTAATTCAATATTCTGCTGATAATATCGCTCAATCGTATTTTTAAGATCCGGATTTTCAGTCAACCAATAATCAAATGGATTCATACCTGAATTCATTTTTCCTGAAAGTTTGTCAAAAAATTTCAAACTCATTCGTTTATAAAAACCAATATCAAGATATTTCTTATAATTGTTTGATTTTAGAGGAGATACACCTGTTTTTTCCCATGGATAATCCCCAAATTCGGGGTATTTCTTTGCTACCCATTCGAGATAAATCTTTTGTTTATATTTATATTCAGCAGGAATGGAATAACAATAAGAAAGGAAATCCACATCCAAAAATGGCGATACCGTTTGTGAAAAAATATCCAAATAAAGATTACCATTTAAAGCACCTGAAAATGCTCTTCCATAAAACTTATACAATTCTTCGCTATCATATTTTGTTAGAATCTCTGATATAAATGGAGCTATTCTGTGTAAGAGTTTTGTAGAATATGCACCCGACTGAACTGTGGGTCTGATAATTGTTGGTTGAGATAAAAATGATCCTATGACAGCATCTCCAATTTGTCCTGTATGAACTAAACCATAGTCATTGAAATTCATATTCTCAATCGATTTCAACATAGATGCAGCACCGGAATAAATTATTAATCCATCATTGTAATATACTGTTTTATCAATATCTTTCAGATAGTTACCATTATCGAGCGATTGAAACATAAACTCGTGTTTGTAATCGCTGGCAATTTTCTTCGAAATTGATTCATCTAAATAATTTGACTGTGAAAACGTGAAATTAAGCTGATTTGAATATCCAAGTTTATGAGCAACTAGTACTGTCATTCTGGAATCTAAACCACCACTTAAAGTCGCAATATGTTTATATCCGTATTCTTTATCCTTTTCAAATTCAAGACAAATAGCATTTGAGAAAAGTGCATCCATTTTCTCAATTATCTGATCTGGCTTATCTGTAGTTTGAGGAATATTTCTCAGATTAAAGTATTCAGATGTTGATAGATTCCCTTTTTCAAAAGTCAGGATCGTACCGGGTGTTAAACGCTTTACACCTTCAATTAAATTGATATCCTCTACCATATAACCGTAAGTAAGAAGAAGATATGCTGCATTTGGATTTAGCGATACATCTAAAGAGTTTTGTTTTAAAATAAAACTCAAATCGCGTAGTTCAGAGGCAAAAATAAATAAATCAGCATTCTTAAAGTAAAATAGCCGTTTTGAACCAATTGGATTTGTAAATATCTCCCATTTATCTTCTTTTTTTGAATAAATAAATCCAGAAAAATCGCCTCTGAGTTCTTTCACAAAACTTATTGATTCCTGTTTGTAAAGTGTTTTGATAATATCAAACACATTTACCTTTTGAGTTTTGTCACGTAATCTATTCAAATTCAGGATTACACCTTCAATGCCAATTATAAAATCTGAATCTTCGTGAAGAGTTTTATCTTTTTCAAATTTTTTATTCGTAAAATGTTCAATCGCTAAATAGTTATTAATAATTTTAGTACTAGTATAGTTCCATTCATGTCCATAGACATTTTTGTCTCTGAACACACATTCTTCTGTTTTTATATCACTACTTATAATTGCTGTAAAACCGGCCATTGACTATTATTTACTTTTTTACATCAAACACATTACTTAAGAGTACAAATGTAACATCTCTGATCAGATTTACATATTCTCGAAACAATTTATTAGTATTCTTTTGAAAGAACTAAAAAATGTACCGAATAGAGAACACAATTTAATATAAATTCAACCTACCTATACCATCCATTCTGGTATTTTGCATTCAGACAAGTCTTACAAACTGTAGAATTTATCTGCAAAAGAAGAACTTGATATCACTGGCATTTAGTTTTTAATACATCTTACGTTTAATCCAAAATTACCATACTCCATTCCATAATTAAACGTTGGGCTTGAATAATCTAATGACAATCGCCCATAATTTTCAAAATTACCAGTTGATGACCAAAACACAGACGCTTCACCCATATACGGATTACTGCCATTGTCTTTACTTCTATATCCTGCCGGTAAAGCAGTAAATCCAGTTTCATTCGTTGCACCTGTATTAGGTGAAAACCAATGATTTGTACCAGCTTCTTTTAATTTACCTCCGGCAACAAAGGCTCCACCTAAATAACTACTTAATGCTATCCAATCATTTTCAGTTGGTATATGCCAGCCAGCAGGCGCTAATTTGCCTGAACTAACTGCATACCAATTATAAAAAGCACCATAAGTGTTTTTGTAATTAGAATCATCCTGAGGCCAACAATATGCCCCGGTGGTCTGCTGTAACCAATCATAACCACTCGTAGTGAAAGCTAAAGATGAACCATCATTATATTTGGTTACTTTTAAATTTTCAACCATCCAAACCTGTGAACCAATAGTAACAGTAGTATATACATTACCATCAATATCAACAACCATTTCAGGATCAGTTTCTAATGTTTTAAATGAAATCTCGTTTCCGTAAACAGTACCTTCGCTGTTTGTAGCATAAGCTTTTACATAATATTGAGTATTAGGTGTTAATTCGGTTAATTCTACTTTAGAGTTTAGTTCAGTTACTTTTTTAACAGAACCAGTTTTTGAAGGGTTGGGTAATGTATCCCAACAAACTCCCAATTCAACAGTAGGATCTCCCCCATTTGAGATCAGAGAACAACTCACAGTAGCCTTAGTTGATAAAATTGAATTTACAGAATTTGTTACAACCGGCAAATAATTTTTTAAACAACGAACTGAAAAACCATAATTTTTATTTAGGTCTAAAGTGTTTAAGGAACTTCCATTATGTCCTATTACTCTCATGTATGAAGTATTTAAAGATTTTTCAGTCGATGTCCAAAAGTCACTAGTGTAACCTAAATTATAATAAGATCCATCAAACCCTCTGTAGCCGACAGGAAATATACTAAACCCAGAAGAGTTGTTTTGTGTTAAATCATAACCTGGTGTTCCAATTATAGTACTTGTATTCCAAAGTAAATTTGCTGCAATAGATGTATTTATTTTATTCCCTGATAAAGATTTATCATAGTTATATCCATTTTCTATTAAATAATTTTCTAATTCTGTCCATTCATTATTGGTAGCAATATGCCAACCTTCCGGTGCAATATTTCTGTTGTCTGTTGCAGCATACCAGGTATAAAGTCTTCCATAAACAGCAACATTATTCTCATTACCACCATATGCCCATTGATATTTTGGTGAAACATCATAAGTAATATCTGTATAAATTGAGCTAGTAGTGCCTATCAAATCCCTATTTCTATATCTTGTTGTTTTTAAATTCTCAACCATCCAAACTTGTGATCCAATCGTAACAGTATGATATACATTACCATCAATATCAACAACCATCTCAGGATCGGTCAATAAAGTTTTAACCTTTATCACATCTCCATAAGATATTCCATTTTTATTTATTGAATAAGCCCTTACAAGATATTCTGTGTTGGGAATCAGACTATCAACATCAGCAGAAAATGAACTTGAAATTAAACTATTTGAAATTGTTTTGTTATCATTAATATCTGGCGTTTTATCATTAGCGTAACAAAAACCAGATTCTGTAACTCCATCTCCACCATCGAAAACCACAGTTCCATTTAGTCGGAATGAGGCAGATTTAATACTTGTTGCAGAGTTGGTAACAATTGTTGGCTTAGTATTTTTAATACATCTAACAGAGAAACCAAATTTTTTATCATCATTCCTCTTATTTAATGAGATTGAACCAATTCCATTGTATCTTGTATATGCATTTGATGTTGAAAACTCGTCAGCTGTCCAGAAAGCGAACCAATCTCCTAGTAAATAATAATTTCCACTAAATCCTCTGTAACCAGCAGGATATATAGTAAAAGCTGAACTATTATTTGTTATCATATTGTTCGCAGGAGAACCATTAGTTGAATTATAGTTCCAAAGTGTTGTAGAGCATAAAGATTTTAGTATCTTATTATCTGTCTTTGTGCCATCGTAGTTGTATCCGTTTGCTATTAAATAATTTTCTAATTCCGTCCATTCATTATTTACAGGAACATGCCATCCTTCTGGTGCAATTTTTCTGCTGTCAGTCGTAGCGTACCATGTATAAAGTCTTCCATAAATTGGAACATTACTCTCAACACCATTACACGCCCATTGATATTTTGGTGAAACATTATAAGTAATATCTGTGTAAATTGAGCTAGTAGAGCCTATCAAATCTCCATTTCGATACTTAGTGGTTTTTAGGTTTTCTACCATCCAGGTTTGATTTCCGATCGTAATTACATGATATGCATTCCCATCAATATCTGTTACTATAGAATCATAATCCTGCGTAAAGGCTTCAACTTCGTTGCCGTAAATTGTTCCTGAAGAAGTCGTTGCATAAGCTCTTATATAATATTTTGCATTTACATTTAACCCTGTTATTACAGAAAAAATCGTATCTTTAGTTATCGTTTGAGATGTCTTATTGTCGGAAATGGTTGGATTGTGATTTGAACTCCAGCAAACTCCAAAACTATTGATTGTAGATCCTCCATCTGATACAATTATCCCACCGATTGTAAAAGTTGTGTATGAAATCTTTAAAGGTGAAATTGTTTTTAATATCGGTTGTTCAGGGTCTTTTACACACCTGATAGCATATCCTGCATTTTTATTATAATAATCTCTGCTTAAAATGTTTGATGAGCTGTTTATTGATCGATACCAACTATAAGTACTTGAATTTTCATCCGAAGTCCACCAGTTGGTATTTGTACCTAAACCACTATATGTTCCGGATGTTAATCTGAATCCCGAAGGTAATCCGGTAAATCCATATTCATTGGTAGCATTTTCATTCGTAAACCAATGTAATAAACTAGTTTCTTTAATTTTATAGCCTGCTACATTTTCTCCACCCAATACACTTACAAGGTTAGTCCATTCAGCATCTGAAGCCACATGCCAACCTTCTGGGGCTAAATTTCTGGTGTCTTTTATTGCATGCCAGTTGTATAACAATCCATAAGTCAAAGAATTTGCTTCGCTATTATTGTAAACACAATATGAACCTATTCCGTAAAATCCCCAATCACTATTACTTGTCAGATTTAAAATATTATCTCCTGTTCTGTATTTCGTAGTTTTAAGGTTTTCTGCCATCCATGTTTTGCTTCCAATTTTTACAGTACTGTAATAATTTCCGGAGGCATCCTGACATTCTGATTGTATAAAGTTTATTGTTTTGTTTGAAGTTGGTATATCAACTGTTATATTTGAATAATTTCCGGAGTAACCTTTCACAAGAATTCTATCGCCCTCTTTAAATAATAAGGTAGAAATACTTATTGCTTTAATTTTTGCAAGCGAATTTGAACGACCATTGGAATCTAAAAAGTCAATTTTATTAACAAAACTATTTTGCAAATTCGGATTTACAATTTTTGCTGCATAATTATATCCAGCTCCGAAAATATGAATAATATTTACGCCTGATTTTGCATTAAAACTAATTCTATTCATTCCTGAATGAATCATCTTTGAGCTTGTTGAAACTATTTTTCCATCAGTGCTTAAAATTCTAAAATGACAATTTCCATTATTTAATGAATTGAATTCAACTATATAAGTACCTATATTTGGAGTCGGGATTATCTTTAAACCCTCGTCGTTGGTTACCGGTACGATTCCATCAAATTCATCAGACAATAAAACCGAGTCAGTGGTTATTATGCTTGCTCCAGTTGTTAGATTAATTACTTTTACACTATCCAATGTATTACTTCGCCCGGAAGAAGTAAAACTAATAGTGTAGTTAATTCCTAATAAATTAACTGGCAGGAAACTACAGAAAATAAACAGAAAAAGGACATTTTTTTTCATAATTAAAAATTTAATTGTTAAATAATTAATGCAAATATATTAATTTTAATAAAAAACACAAGAACAATTCTATCTTATTAAGATATTACAATCACAAGAAAAAACTAACTCTCTATACTATACATATTTATCTGTACCAATTTTTTTGTTCTCTGCAAATCTTACATTCTGCTGATTTCAAAGGAATCCTATATTCCAGCATTATTTCATGGCTTCCATTTTGATTGTAACCCGGAATAAGACTTT
>CAYNHC010000049.1:0-16415 GCA_964396705.1 uncultured Paludibacter sp. | reverse complement strand
TGGCAAATTTAAACAGCAGTTTGAAGCGTCTTCAATTACTCGAAAAAAACATAATTGTGGCCGAAAAAAGTTTCGATATTACACGTCAGCGATTTTCTGATGGCGATATTGACAGTCAGGCTTTGGCACTTGAGCTTAACCGCCTGAACACAGCCTACAACAATCATCTTCGCGCTTACATCGATTATCAGTTAATGCTTTCTGATATTATGCGGAAAACATTCTACGATTTTCAGAAGAATGAGTTGATAAAATAATATGTAAGGAAATTCATTTATTCAAATAGATTTACGAATTCAACTTTCATTTATGCAAACTTCCATTTGCATTGGATCTGTTTTTTGCATTACAAATGCTTATTATGCACCTGGTTTATAAAACCTGTTGAACAGTGCGAAGTTTGTGCATTTAAAGAAATACATCCGACAGGACTGGTCATAATTATTGTTTCGAAATTAAAAACATTAAATCTGAAATAATTTAAAAATGAGCAAAAAAGTTTATGAAGCTGAAGCTGAACTGGTCGTAAAAATTATTGATATTGCGATTGAGAGTTTCAACAGTGTTCCTCCGAAAGATTTTAACGAAAGGGATGTAAAACAGTTTGTTGATGTTTATTTGGATTATAAAAATGACACAATAAATCCTTTACCTGAATTTAAAAACACAACAAGTTTAAATTATATAAAAAATGATATTTTAACTTACTTTCAAGAGGCGCATGGAGCAACTGTAGAATATTTTTGGAAAAAAGTATATGACAATAACTTACCAATAAAAAGAATCAATCCGTTTGAAAAAATAATTAAAAGAGGCAAAATCAAGAATCATATGGAGTACGATACAGTGATTGATTTGTTTCCATCGTTATTGGAAAATAAAACTATATCTGATGAAAAAAATTAACAATATGATTTTAGCTTTTGAAAATAAGAATAAAGGAGATAATTCATAATAGGAAAAGTTTCAGATTTGGGGATATGGCTCCATTTGCGTTGGATATGTTTTTTATTTCGCATTGCAAATGCTTATTATACATTACAATGGGTTTACAGAATCTGTTGAACAGCGCGAAATTTCGTACTTTTAAAGTAATACATCCGACAGGACTGAGTGTTTTTAAATAATAAATTATGCAAACTTTTTTACTATCTATAGGCTTTTTGTCTACACTATTAGGTTGTATATTAATAGTTAGACAAATCAAAACAAAACAAATCGCTTTATATGACTTGCAAGAAGGAATTAAGGAGGTTAAACTTGATAAAGACAAGAAATATGCGATATCAATTATTGGTGGCTTTTTTGATAATGATAAAGGGATGAAAATAAGTTTATATTCTGATAAGGATATCAAACTTAAAAAACATAACTTTAAATACCAATTTTTATTGAATGGAGAAAAGGCATTTGATTATTATTGTTTTACGATAGAAGAGTCCGGTGTCTACAAGATAAAAATAGAGAATCCAGAATATCTAACGCTAAGAAATTCTAATTTATATCTAAAAAAACTCATATCTCCGAATAAAAATCATAGTAGGAAAATTCAAGTTAAAGAAAGTATTGGATTGTTTTATAAAATAAGCATTATATTCTGTTTAATAATAGGGGTAAATATATTAATTGGGGGTTTAATGTTGTAATGCGATTGATAAAATAATATGTAAGAAAATTCATTATTTCAAATAGATTTACGAATTCAATTTTCATTTATACAAACTCATTGGTTACAATTACAATGAGTTTGTTTTTTTGTATATTTGTGGCGTAACTATAAATCCGAAAAAATGACACAAAAAACCAAACAAGTATCTTCCCGCTTACTTTCGCTCGATGTGTTGCGCGGCATTACCATTGCCGGAATGATTTTGGTGAATAATCCCGGTAGTTGGAGTTCAATATATGCGCCTCTTGGTCATGCCCAGTGGAATGGGTTGACTCCCACCGATTTGGTATTTCCCTTTTTCATGTTTATCATGGGTGTTTCGATGTATTTATCGTACAAAAAATTCGATTTCAAAATATCCAAACAAACATTTTTCAAACTACTTCGCCGTTCAGTATTGCTTTTCCTCATCGGGTTGGGTATTGGTTGGCTAAGTTTATCGATGCGGCAATTCAATGGGTTGCAGGACGAAGAAATCGGATTTTTTAGTCGGTTGTGGCAGTCGGTATCCAACCTTGAAAATCTTCGCATACTCGGTGTTTTGCAACGATTAGCATTGGTTTCATTTTTCGGGTCACTGATTATTTTATTGGTAAAACCCAAACGAATTCCGGGCATTATTGGATTTATATTGGTGTTTTACTGGATATTAATGGCTGCTACCGGAAGTTACGGACAAGATGAAAATAGTTTAGTTGCAATAATTGACCGTGGCGTTTTGGGCGTTTCGCACATGTACACCGATCATTTACCCGATGGAAGTTCAGTTGTTTTCGATCCGGAAGGAATTTTAAGCACGCTGCCCTGTATTGCACATGTATTACTTGGATTTTGGGCTGGAAAACTAATTTCAGAAACCAAGGAGTTGGGTGAAAAAATCCAAAAACTCTTTATTTTTGGAACAATAATATTGTTTATCGGATTTTTGTTCGATTATGCATTCCCGATAAATAAAAAAATCTGGAGTTCAAGTTTTGTGTTGGTTACCTGCGGTTTAGGTTCATTGTTGCTTGCATTATTAATTTGGATCATTGATATAAAACACAAGAAAAACTGGAGTGTTTTTTTTGAATCATTCGGGGTAAATCCCTTGTTTATTTATGCGGTTGCAGCTTTACTAAGCATTTTATTGGGAAATATAAAATTTACTTATCTGGGCGAACTTGTTTCGGTAAAAGGATTTATTTATATACAATGGCTTAGCCCGGTTTTAGGTGATTATTTTGGCTCGTTGGTTTTTGCTTTGTGCTTTGTAACCATCAATTGGTTTATAGGGCATATTTTGTATAAGAAAAAGATTTACATAAAGTTATAATGGTTTGAAAGCTCTTTTATCTTAAATGAAACAACTTTATTTGAAATAGTCTTATTTGAAATAGTCTTATTTGAAATAATATTATTACATTTGCATCAAATTATATAAAATACATTATGGAAACGCCTTTTGTTTATGGTAAAGTTGCCAAAAGTAATGAATTTACCAATCGGATTAAAGATGTAACGTATCTTACAAACAATTTCAAGGGATTAATAAATACGATTATAGTTTCGCCACGTCGTTGGGGAAAAACATCGTTGGTAAACAAAGTTGCTGAGCAATTCGAGAGCGATAATAATTACTTTGTATGTAAAATAGATGTATTCAACTGTAGAACCCGTGATCAGTTTTATTCTGCATTTGCAAATTCAGTACTAAAAGCATCGGTAACAGATTGGGAAGGCTTTGCTGCTGGTGTAAAGAAATATTTAAGCGCACTGCTACCCAAGATAGCATTATCGGATAGTGTACAGTCTTATGAGTTGTCTTTTGGTGTCGATTTTAACGAAAAATCTTTAACAATAGATGAGATATTAGATTTGCCTTATAAAATTGCTTTGGAGAAAAATAGAAAATTTATAGTTTGTATTGATGAATTTCAAAATGTGAGTGACTATGAGGATTTTATAGGATTTCAACAAGCATTACGTGCACATTGGCAACAGCATGATAATGTTTGTTATTGTTTATTTGGTAGTAAGCGACACATGCTTCTAAAAATCTTCAATGAATACAATATGCCATTTTACAAATTTGGTGATATATTATTTTTGGAAAAAATAAGCACTGTTGATTGGATAAAATTTATTTCGGGCAGATTTACTGATACAAATAAAGAAATTTCGGATGACCTTTGTTCTCAAATTGCCCAAAAGGCAAATAATCACCCCTATTACGTTCAACAGTTAAGTCAACAGGTTTGGTTGCGAACAGAAAAAAATGTGTCGGAAGAGACCGTTAGCGAAAGTTTTGAATCACTTATAAATCAATTGAGTTTATTGTTCACAAATTTAATTGATTCAATGACAATTAAACAAATAAATTTTTTAATCGCGATTGCAAAAGGAGAAAAGAATTTTTCATCTAAACAAGTATTAAGTAGCTATAATTTAGGTACTTCAGCAAATATTAAAAATCTTAAAAATTTTGCGTTAGATAAAGATTTAATTGACATAAAAGGAGATTTAATCGAGTTTCAGGATCCAATGTTTGAGTATTGGATATTAAACAACTACCTAAAAAATTGACAGAAACATGAACTACGAAGAACTACGCGAATATTGTCTGAGTCTGAAAGGGACAACCGAATGTTTTCCATTCGACGAATTTAGTCTGGTACTCAAAGTGCAAGGCAAAATGTTTGCATTAATTCCACTCGATAATCCTGAAACTCAGATTGCACTCAAATGCGATCCAGAAAAAGCTATTGCTTTGCGTGAAGAATTTTCGGCCATTACGCCGGCTTATCATTTCAACAAAAAACATTGGAATTCAGTCAGAATTGATCCTTCAATTTCGATTAAATTACTTAAAGAATTGATTCAACATTCTTACAATTTGGTTGTGGATGGATTGACAAAGAAATTAAAAGACGAACTGCTGGATATGAAAGAATAAGTTGTTTTTTAGTTTGAAAAAATATTCTGATATTTGTATTTAAAAGTAATAAAATACACTATGTTACACAAGTCAATCGAAATATTATTACCTCAAATAAATTCACTCTTCAAAAAACATAAGATAAAAAATGCTTATATTTTTGGTTCGGCTGTCAGTGGAAAATTCAATTCAGATAGCGATGTGGATTTTTTAGTGAATCTGCAGGAAAATATTGATCCTGTGGAAGCCGGAGAAAATCTGTGGTTGCTTGAAGATGAACTAAAATTGCTACTTAAACGAAAAGTGGATTTGATAACTGAACGTTCTCTTCGTAATCCGTATTTTATTACTGAAATTAACAATACAAAAAAGTTAATTTATGGATAATCAAACCAATAAAATATTGACTGACATATTAATAGCTATTGATAATATTAATAAATACATTGGCGATAACAAAGTTTTTGATGTTTATGATTCAAATTATATGCTTCAGGATGCGGTGGAACGAAATCTAATCACCATGGGAGAGGCTGTAAACAATCTTCTGAAAAAACATCCTGAAATAGAAATAACTAATGCACGAAGAATTGTAGATACAAGAAACAAACTAACACACGGTTACGACGAAATTGAAAATGTTCAGGTTTGGAATATAATTATTAAACATTTACCTGTTTTGAGGACTGAAATTAGTCACTTAATTGAGGAATAAGTTCAAGCGTAACTATCATTGTTACGCTTTTTATTTTAGAAAATTTATGCGCGTTGTTATTCAAAGAGTAAATAAAGCATCTGTAACGATTGACGGTCAAATAAAGGCCGAAATCGGCGTTGGATTGTTGGTGTTGGTTGGCATTGAAGAAGCCGATACAAAAGAAGATAGCGAATGGTTAGCCGGAAAATTAATTGGTTTGCGTATCTTTGACGATGAAAATAGTGTAATGAATCGTTCGGTTACAGACATTGATGGTGAAGTGCTGATTGTGAGTCAGTTCACGCTTCACGCCATGACAAAAAAAGGCAATCGTCCTTCGTATATAAAAGCTGCAAAACACGAAACAGCCATTCCACTTTACGAGCATTTTTGTAAAACAGTTTCTGAAAAACTTGGCAAAAATGTGCAAACCGGCACTTTTGCTGCTGATATGAATGTGGCTTTAGAAAATAACGGACCGGTTACAATTTGGATTGACAGTAAAAATAAAGAATAAGACCCCTTAATCCCCTAAAGGGGAAAAAAAGAATCCACATCCTAACGTTTTAAATGGTTGGGAGTTATAAATTTTAATATGATAAAAAAACACATTCCCAATTTTATTACATGCCTGAATTTATTTTCGGGAAGTATGGCCGTGTATTATGCATTTCAGGCAAATTATACAGCAGTTTTATGGTTGGTATTGCTCGCAGCAGTATTCGATTTTTTCGATGGATTTGCAGCTCGACTTTTGAAAGCATATTCGCCCATGGGAAAGGAAATGGATTCACTTGCCGATGTTATTAGTTTCGGACTCGCACCGGGAGCGCTTGCATTTTCGTTACTGCGCGAAAGTCCTTTGCCCGACTGGGTAGCTTTTGCAGGTTTTATTATTCCTGTTTTTTCGGCTTTGCGATTGGCCAAATTCAATATTGATGAACGACAGACAAGTTCATTTATCGGTATGCCTACTCCGGCAAATGCTATTTTCTGGATCGGAATCGGCTATTCACACGACAATATGCTGGCTGTAAATGAATGGGTTTTGTTGGGATTAATTGTCGGATTCAGCCTTTTGCTCGTTTCTGAGATTCCAATGTTCTCGCTCAAATTTAAAAGTATGAGTTTGAAAGCAAATCAGCTTCAATATATTTTTCTTTTGGTTTGTATTATACTTTTAGCAGTATTACAACTCAATGCCTTTGCTCCTATAATCGCCTGGTATATACTGCTTTCTATAGTTGTAAGTTTATTCAAAAAACAGGCTAAGTAACGCTTTTGTTTTTAAAATTAAAAATGTTTACATATAAATCTTACTATGATAACCGATGAAAAAAGATTAACCATTCGCGAATGGTCGGAAGACGATCGCCCACGCGAAAAAATGGCAGCAAAAGGCGCACAAAGTTTATCGGATGCCGAATTAGTGGCCATCCTGATTGGATCAGGAAATACTGACGAATCGGCGGTGGAACTCTCCCGACGGATTTTGCGTGAGTGCCACGACAATTTGAATGAATTAGCTCGAATGAGTATTTCCGAAATGTGTAAACGATTCAGGGGAATTGGTCCGGCAAAAGCAATTTCAATAATGGCGGCACTCGAATTGGCCAAAAGAAGGAAAATGAGTGATGTTATTGAACGAAAAAAAATCGGTTCAAGTCAGGATTTATTCGAACTTTTTGAAACTGTGCTGATAGATTTGGAACATGAAGAATTCTGGGTTGTTTTCTTAAATGGAGCCAATAAGGTGATTGAACTAAAAAGGCTTACACAAGGTGGCACTCAACAAACTGTAGTAGATTTACCGATGTTGCTTAAATTATCGCTCGAAAAATCAGCAGCAGCAATTGCAGTTGCACACAATCATCCTTCAGGTCAAAATCATCCGAGTGGCGAAGATAATAATATAACCAAGCGAATAAAACAAGGATGTGAAGCCATTGGAATACGCTTTCTGGATCATATAATTATTGCCAGAGGAAAGTTTTACAGCTTTAGTGATGAAGGGAAAAATGTGATGATGTGTTAATGTGATGATGTGTTAATGTGATGATGTGGTGATGAGATAATGAGTTGATGTGGTGATGAGTTGATGTGGTGATGAGATAATATATAGATAACTAATTATAGATTGTTAATATCCAACTAATTATAGAAATGAGAAACGAAATATTGGAATTGAGTTTTGAATTTGCTTTAGAGATTATTCGATTTACAGAAATACTGGAAGAACAAAAAAAGTTTATAATTGCCAAACAATTACTAAAATCAGGTACTTCCATTGGTGCAAACGTGAGAGAATCACAAAATTGTGAGAGCAAAGCTGATTTTATTCACAAACTTAAGATTGCAGCTAAAGAAGCTGATGAAACAGAATATTGGTTACTTTTATGCCAACATTCACCAAGTTATCCATTCAATCCTGAATTAACACCCAAATTAAATAGTATTAAAAAATTGCTTTCAAGTATAATTTCAAAAATGAAAAACAATTCAAATCATCAATAATCAAATTATCACATCAACTCATCATCAAATTATCTCATCAACACATCATCACATCAATAATTATGACCTTACTCGAAGTAAAAAATGTTGTAAAACAATTTGACGGACACAGGGCACTTGATGGAGTGTCGCTGGAAGTGCCAGAGAATTCTGTTTACGGATTATTAGGCCCAAACGGTGCCGGTAAAACTACCCTTATTCGCATTATTAATTGCATAACCGCTCCCGATAGTGGTGAAGTTTTGCTGAACGGAAAACGAATGACAGCCGAAGATGTCGTTCATATTGGATATTTACCGGAAGAACGCGGGTTGTACAAAAAAATGAAAGTTGGCGATCAGGCACTTTATCTGGCTCAACTCAGGGGTATGACCAAAAAAGATGCTCAAAAAGCATTAAAATATTGGTTCGAAAAATTCGAAATCCAGACTTGGTGGGATAAAAAAGTAGAAGAACTTTCGAAAGGTATGGCTCAAAAAGTGCAGTTCATTACCACCATTTTACATGAACCAAAGTTGCTTATTTTTGACGAACCGTTCAGCGGTTTCGACCCTGTAAATGCTGAACAATTGAAACGCGAAATTCTTGAACTGCGCGATAAAGGTGCAACCATTATTTTCTCAACTCATAACATGGGAACAGTGGAAGATCTTTGTGAAAACATATCATTGGTTGACAAAGCTAAAGTGGTTTTACAGGGAAATGTAGCCGAAATTCGTGCTTCCCATGCTACAAACACCTATCAAATTATGACAAAAAAAGCGTTGGATGTAAATGGTTTTGAACTAATTGAATCAAAACAAAAAAATGGAATATTTGAAAGCACAATAAAAAAAGAACTTTCGGACACCAATAATCTGTTGCTCCAAAGATTGATGAAACAAACTGAAATTCTTTCGTTTCAGGAAATTCTACCAAGCATGAACGATATTTTTATAGATACTGTAACTCCTAAATTGTAGTTTGAAAGTTCAGGTTGCCATAATAATCAAGAATTATCTCATTAATAAATTAATAATATGTCAAAAATAAATTTAATTATCAAAAGGGAATATACTACCCGGGTAATGAAAAAATCATTTATACTCCTCACATTTCTTACCCCTTTATTGTTGGTCGGAATGATTGGATTAATTGTTTGGATGGGTGGAATTAAGGATGATAACATAAAGAAAATCATTGTTATTGACCAGACAAATTTGTATAAAGATTTATTGAAAAGTAATGAGTCATACTCTTTCGAATATGTTGATAAACAAATTGATACCTATAAAAATAATCCTGATCAGATAAAGCAAATCACTGCATTGCTATATATAAATGGTGATTTGAGTAAAAATCCTGAAGCAGCCGTTCTTTATTCTGAAAAACAGGTAAATATGGAATTGAAAGGTTATATTGCAGGTCAATTAAACAAATATGTCGAGGAGCAAAAATTAGCTGCCTACAACATTCCCGATTTAAAACAAATGGTTGAAAAATCGCGTACCGATATAGATTTAAAAACTATAAAATGGGGCGAAGGAGGTAAAGAAAAAGAAGGTTCGGCCGAATTAGCAATGATTATCGGAATGATTACAGCTTTTATCATTTATATGTTTATTGTTATTTACGGTGCTCAGGTAATGAGTGGTGTGGTTCAGGAGAAAACAAATCGCATAGTGGAAGTTATAATTTCGACGGTAAAACCTTTCGAACTTATGATGGGAAAAATTATCGGAATTGCTCTTGTTGGACTCACGCAAGTTTTCATGTGGGCTCTTCTTACCGTTGTAATTTCGATGGTTGCAGGCACTCTTATAGGGAAAAATATTGATGCAGACACATTACAGCAAGTGAGCCAAATGCAACAAATGGGCATGCAGCCTACTTCAACTCAAAACTTACCGCCCGAATTACAGAATTTGTTTTCGGCATTAACAGGGTTGGATTTTGTAAAAATCGGAGGTTTATTTATTCTCTATTTTCTGGGAGGCTATTTGCTTTATGCATCATTGTTTGCGGCCGTTGGTTCAGCTGTGGATAACGAAACCGACACGCAGCAATTTTCCATGCCTATTATGCTGCCCATTATTTTCGCTATTTATGCGGGAATATTCAGTGCCGAAAATCCAGATGGGCCACTTGCCTTTTGGTGCTCTATGATACCTTTTACATCACCCATCGTCATGATGGTTCGGTTGCCGTTCGATGTTCCAGTCTGGCAAATAATCCTTTCGCTCAGCATTCTCATTCTTTCGTTTTTAGGAACAACGTGGGTAGCTGCAAAAATTTATCGTACCGGAATTTTAATGTATGGTAAAAAAATAACCTGGGGCGAAATGTGGAAATGGTTGAAATATTAAATCTTAATACTGAATTTTAAGTTTAATGACGATTGAAAAAACAAATGCTGCCCGATTACTCGACAAAGCACGAATCAGCTATAAATTAATTGCTTATGAGGTTGATGAAACCGATTTAAGTGCCATTCATGTAGCTGAACAACTGAATGAACCGATTGAAAAAGTATTTAAAACGTTGGTTCTGAAAGGAGATAAAAGCGGGTTTTTTGTTTGTATAATTCCTGGAGGCGAAGAACTTGATTTGAAATTGGCAGCAAAAAATTCAGGAAACAAAAGTTGCGATATGATTCCGATGAAGGATTTGTTGAATGTAACCGGATACATTCGTGGAGCCTGTTCTCCTTTGGGAATGAAGAAACATTTTCCGACTTTTATACACGAAACTTGTCTGAACTTTCGTGATATTTATGTCAGCGCCGGGAAAAGAGGATTACAGATCTGTCTTGCTCCAACGGATTTAATTAACATGGCAAATGCTTCAGTGGCATTTATAATTTCTCAAGACTGAATTTATTTTCAAAAATTATGTGTTATGACCAGATTTAAAATCGTAATATTACTACTTCTTGCAAGTATTTTGACAGTGTTTTCACAATCAAAAGAACCTGACGGCACTAAGTGGACAATAAAAAATTGCGTCAATCAGTTTTCTACGGATAAAGCCATTCCTACAAAAGCAGGTTATCAATATTGGTTTGCCGATAAAGATTTTCTCAACGGTCGCACCCTGAAATTGAGTGTTATAAAGCCTCATGATTCTACTCATCCACCGCATAAACATGCCGAAGATGAATTCTTTTTTGTGATAGAAGGCAAAGCAAAATTTCATCTCAATGGCGATTCGGTTATTGCCGAACCTTATGCAAGTTTTTATTGCCCATCAATGTCATCACATAGTATAAGCAATGCAGGAGACGTAGAATTGAAGTATTTGGTTATTAAAGATTACAAAATGGAGAAATAATTAATTAACTGTATCTGTCATAACTCATGAATGAAAGTTTGAACACAACCGAATACAAAAACTGGCTGTATGATCTGAAATCAAAAATCAAACAAAGCCAAATAAAAGCATCATTGTCGGTAAACAGTGAGATGATTATGCTTTATTGGGATTTAGGCAAACAAATTATTGAAAAACAAGAAAAATCACATTGGGGAAGTGGCTTAATAGACCAGTTGAGTAAAGATCTGAAAACTGAATTTCCTGAAATGAGTGGATTTTCCAAGTCAAATCTAAAATACTGCAAACAATTTTATAATTTTTGGTGTAAAACTGTAATTAGCCAACAAGTTGTTGGCGATTTACAATCTGAGAAATATAGTGAAAATGAGAAAATCTCATTTAGCCAACATTCTGTTGACCAATTAGAAAAACCAGAAACATTGATTTTCAAGACACAAAATCAAAATTTTCTCAACGGTAAATTACTGCTCATTCCTTGGGGACACCATATTTTGATTTTTCAGAAGATTAAAAACATAAAAGAAGCATATTTCTACATTAACGAAACCATAGCTAACAGTTGGAGTCGTTCAATTCTCGAATATCAGATAGTAACAAATCTTTACCACCGGCAGGGTAAAGCCATAACCAATTTCAAAAACACGCTTCCAGCTATCGAAAGTGATTTAGCCAATGCGCTGCTTAAAGATCCGTACAATTTCGAGTTTTTAACATTGTCATCAGAGGTAAAAGAACTTGAACTTGAGCAAAAATTAGTTCAGCACATCACTCAGTTTCTGCTTGAACTCGGTAAAGGATTTGCATATATGGGACGCCAATTTCAAATAATTGTTGGTGGTAAAGAATTCAGAACAGATTTGCTTTTTTATCACACAAAACTTAAATGCCATGTGATTATCGAACTCAAAGTGAAAGAATTTGAACCTGAGTTTTTGGGTAAACTTAATTTTTACCTTACTGCTATCAATGAATTAGTTAAATCGGCAGACGACAAACCGACCATTGGGATTTTACTTTGCAGAAATAAAAATGATGTAATAGTCGATTTTTCATTGAAAGATATTAATAAACCCATGGGAGTGAGTCAGTTTACTTATCGGGAACTTCCTACAGAAATAAAAAATGCTTTGCCATCGCTCGAAGAATTAACACAACAACTTAATATAGACTAAAATTACATGCTACCTCCATTTTTAAAATACGGTGATAAAATTTGTATCATTTCACCATCTGGCAATATTAATCCTGAATTTATTGATGGCGCAACACAAGTGCTTAACAACTGGGGCTTGAAGGTTGTTGAAGGTAAATTTGCACGCACGGAATACGGACGATTTGCCGGTACAAAAGAGCAACGAATTTCGGATTTGCAAGCCGCATTTGACGACTCTGAAGTAAAAGCAATTCTTTGTAGTAGGGGTGGTTACGGGTTGGTACAAATAGTTGATAATCTTGATTTTACAAGATTTGTCGAATCGCCAAAATGGTTGATTGGGTTTAGCGACATTACCATTTTGCACAATGCCATTACCAATCTGGGAATTGCATCCATTCATGGTATTATGGCTAAACACCTGACTGAACTTCCGGCTGATTGTGAACAGGTTGAAAAATTGAAAAGTTTACTTTTCGGTAAATTACCCGAATATAAAATTCCGGCTCACCCACAAAACAGAGTTGGTAAAGCCACCGGAAAATTGATTGGAGGCAATTTATCAGTATTGGCAGGAATGATTGGAACGAGCTTTGATTTGCCATATAAGAATAACATTTTGTTTATCGAAGACATTGACGAAAAGCCATATCACATCGACCGCATGATGAATCATCTCAAATTGTGCGGAGCTTTATCGAAAATTTCGGGTATAATTGTTGGTCAATTCAGCGATTGCGAAGAAGACCCTCAAATGATGCAATCCATTACCGAAATAATTTTTGATGCTGTCAGCGATTACCAATATCCGGTATGTTTTGGTTTTCCGGCAGGTCATGTTGATTACAACTTACCACTTATTCTTGGCGAAAATTTAACCCTTAGTGTTACGAAAGCTAAGTCTTTTATAGAATATTAGCGTTACTTTTTTAATGAAACCCCTTTTTTGTTAAAAAGTGGAAATTGATTCTGTATTATTATTCGAAAATTTTATCTTTGCAAAGACTTAATTTTCAGACAATTTATTTAATAATGCGGATTCAAAAAAAAACAATATTATTACTGATACTTTTATTTACATTAATAAATTTAAAAGCAGCGCAAAACAATCTCGAAATAACTTCAGATTCAGTTTCCCTTTTAGTTACACCTTCCATTAACTTTACTTTACCCGATTCGGTTATAAATTACGGAAAATTATTTCTGAAAACACCATACCGTTACGGTTCTACAGGAACAAATTCATTCGATTGCTCAGGTTTTACTTCTTATGTTTATCGTAATTTTGGTTACAATCTCGAACGATCTTCATCGGATCAGGCAGAACAATTTCCGTCTATCGAAAGAAATCAAATAAAAACGGGTGATTTGGTTTTCTTTGAAGGTCGGCGACGAAACGGACATGTGGGTCATGTGGGTATTGTAGTTGCAACCAATGATAGTGGACACTTCGATTTTATACATGCTGCAGTTCGAAGTGGTGTTACAATCTCAAATTCAAAAGAAGCTTATTATGTGAAGCGTTTTGTTAAAGCCGGACGCATTATTGGAAGTGATACAACTGCACGAATAAAAGGAGTAATTCCTAAAATGAGAAGGGATGAATACGTCAGTTTAGAACCTGCAAATTCAGTAAAAGTAACGATTCCTGCAAAGTATCACAAAGTAAAAAAAGGAGAAAATCTTTCCACTATTGCCGAAAAATACGGATTAACTGTTACTGCTTTGAAACGAAAAAATCATCTAAAAAAAAATAGCATCAGTATAAATCAACGATTAAAAATAAAAGAGGAGGAAAGTTATACAAAAGCTGAAACTATATTAGCTGAAAAAACTGAATCATCTGTAATTAACTCCGAAACTTCCGATAAAAGTCCAGAAAATCAACCGATATTAACCGAAAACACAACACCATTAACAAAATCACATACAGTAAAAAAAGGAGAAACCCTTCACGTTATTGCCAAGCAATATAACACCACCGTTTCAGATATTAAAAATCTGAATAATCTTAATAACAATAATATAAGTATTGGTCAGGAATTGAAACTCGCTGCAAATAGGACTGAGTTAGCGATGAAAGACAACAATGAAATCAAAACTAAAACATCAGAATCAATCACAAACAACAAACAAATAACACACAAAGTTAAACGTGGCGAAAGTTTGTTTCTAATTTCAAAGAACTACAATGTTTCTGTTGAGGATCTAAAAAAGTTGAATCAATTATCCGGAAATAAAATTGCACCAGGGCAAATCCTTATAATAGTCGGAGAAAATGCTTCTTTACAGTTGGCAAATAATAATGCTGAAACAAAAATTCAATCTGAAAATTCAACTGAAAATAAAACAGAAACAAAAAAACATAAAATAAGAAAAGGAGAATCTTTATTTACTATTGCCAAATTATATAATATGTCAGTTGATGAATTAAAACTAATGAACCAGTTGACAAACACGAAACTACAACAGGGTCAGCTTCTTATCGTTAGTCAGACTGATTCACGCCCTGAAAAATCAAAAGGCAAACCTGTTAAAATTCACCGAGTAAAAAGTGGAGAATCTTTTTATAGCATTGCTAAAACTTATGGCTGCACTGTTTCCGAATTGAAGTCATTGAATGGTTTAGCTGAAAATAAATTAAATATCGGCGACAAACTAAAAGTAAATGACCGAAATTAGTTATTTGAAATCTGTTTTAGTCAAACAGACTTTGCAAAATTTCCAGAGAATGTACTCCGTGAAAATCTGTTATATGTAAACGATAGTAATCAATTATATTCTCAAGCAGTTTAATCCTTGTATTTCTTAATATGTTTAACTGGAACATGCTTGAGTAATTAACTTGCATTATTTCGTTGAATTTTTCTGTTAATTCTGTCGAAAGAAAATGTGGATGTTGAGGTTTTTCATTTATATAAACACCATTCAGCATATCAAAGTAATTGAAATGATCATTTTCAATATTCGGTTCAAATCCCAGGTATTTTGTAAGTTTTAGCAGAAAAACGAGGTGAAAATTCGCAATACCTGACTCACAACAATCCAACTGCTGAATAGAGTTTTCCAGAAATAAAAATAGGAGTTCATCCGGTTCTGTATGGTTCAAAATCCTGAAAAGCAGTTCGGAGAGAAATAATGCTAATGAGTTTTTTACAGGATCGAATGGAATTCCTGTAAAAGTATAGCTCATTCTAATGTCTTTTATTTGCTGAATACTTTTACCCGGCACATGAACAACATCCATCTCAATAATGGATAAAGGTTGCAGAAATGCGGAACGAACCACTGATTTTTTCTTATTGGCGCCATAAACCATATACGATGAGCGCCCAAAATGCTGGGTAAAAACATTAATTATAGTTGATGAATCGTTGTATTTTGTGGTATGAAGTACAATACCGATGGTTTTGACCTGCATAAATAATTGTTAAGGTTGCAAATATACAGATTTTTTCATGCAATGATTTGATTTTAATTCATTATTAGGCTGTAATACTATTTACGAAACGTTGATAAATAAGTATTTACGAATTTTTGCAAATATTTTCTCAAAAGGCTTTGTTAATTCAAAAAACTGCCGTATATTTGCACCCGCAATTGGGGATAACAACTCATTGTTGCAAACGACCGTAATGGTCCCTTCGTCTATCGGTTAGGACGCCAGGTTTTCATCCTGGAAAGAGGGGTTCGACTCCCCTAGGGACTACAAAAAAAATAATAAAAAGATATTTAAAAAGTATATCTGAGATGGCAAACCACAAATCATCAATCAAAAGAATTCGTCAGACTGACAAACGCAAATTGCATAACCGTTATTTTGCAAAAACTGCTCGTAATGCTGTTCGTAAATTGCGTGCAACAACTGATAAGGCAACTGCAACTGAAATGTTACCAAAAATCAGTGCTACGCTTGACAAATTAGCAAAAAGCAACGTTATTCATAAAAACAAAGCGTCGAATTTAAAATCGAAATTGGCTGTTTACGTTAATAAATTAGCATAATAAGCTTCTAAAAATACAGAAGCCCTTTTCCTTACGGGAAAGGGCTTTTTTGTCATATACTAATTTCTTTATTTGTTTATTAAGAATAAAGACGGATCAAGTCAAAAAGTTGGGGGGAGATAAAATTATGCATATATTTTTGATAGTC
>CAYNHC010000048.1:0-16552 GCA_964396705.1 uncultured Paludibacter sp. | reverse complement strand
CCACCTGTGTTACCAATAAATGCACACGACTTGAAGGTTGGTGGGGAAAAGCCCGATGGGAGAAAATAAATAGTCACGAACTTTATAACTCGGGGCATCTTTACGAGGCTGCTGTGGCGCACTTTCAATCAACCGGGAAGCGTACACTTTTAAATGTAGCTATCAAAAATGCCGACCTTGTTTGTAAAGTATTCGGTCCAAACGAAGGACAAATTCACCGTCCGTCGGGTCATCCGATAATTGAAATGGGTCTTGCAAAACTTTTTAAAGCCACTGGCGATAAGAAATACCTGACCATGGCAAAATATTTTGTAGAGGAAACCGGTTGTGGAACCGATGGTCATCGACTGAATGAGTACAGTCAGGATCATATGCCCATTTTGAAACAGGATGAAATTAAAGGACATGCCGTTCGGGCCGGGTATCTTTATTCGGGAGTGGCTGATGTGGCCGCACTTACAGGCGATACAGCTTATTTCCATGCAATTACAAGGATTTGGGAAAATATGGCTGCGAAAAAACTGTATATTACGGGTGGAATTGGATCTCGTGCTCAGGGCGAAGGTTTCGGACCGGATTATGAATTGCATAATCACACGGCGTATTGCGAAACATGTGCTGCAATCTCTAATGTTTACTGGAATCAACGCATGTTTTTGGCAACCGGCGATTCAAAATACATTGATATATTGGAACGTGCACTTTACAACGGTGTAATTTCGGGTGTTTCGTTGAGTGGTGATAAATTTTTCTACGATAATCCGTTGGAATCAATGGGACAGCACGATCGTCAGGCATGGTTTGGCTGCGCTTGCTGCCCGGGAAATATTACCCGCTTTATAGCTTCGGTTCCGGGTTATATGTATGCACAGAAAAACAATGAATTGTATGTAAATTTATATGCTCAGAGTACTTCTTCTTTTGAAATTCGAAAAACAAAGGTGGAGATAAAACAAACAACAGAATATCCCTGGGATGGAAAAGTAACTCTTATAATGCTGCCGGAAAACACCGTCAATTTTTCTCTAAATTTAAGAATACCTGGTTGGGCGATAAACAAACCTGTACCATCCGATTTATATTCTTACATTCCAGTACCATCTGATTCATATTCTTCCATTTCTTCAAATATACTTCCATTTGAGATCAGAATTAACGGTAAAAAAATTAAACCCCGCTTACAAAAGGGATTTATTACTATCCATCGAAAATGGAAAAAAACTGACATTATTGAGTTAATATTTCCGATGGAAGTTCAGCAAGTAAAAGCAAATGACAGCGTGGAAGACAATGTTGGAAAACTTGCCATCGAACGCGGACCAATTGTTTATTGTATTGAAGGCATTGATCAAAATGACAAACACGTGTTTAATAAATTAATAGGAACTCAGTCATATTTTCGTAAAGAGTTTGAAAAAAATCTCCTTAACGGACTGGTAACTCTTTCGGATTTTGGATTGCAAATCGACAAAGATGAAGAAGAAGAAGTTTATATTAAAGCAATACCCTATTATGCATGGAACAACCGTGGAGCAGGAGAAATGGCTGTTTGGATATCTTATAACGGATTAACTGCCCGTCCACAACCCGAATCAACCATAGCCTCCCGCGCAACAGCTAATGTTTATGGCGTAAATGATCAATGGGAACCCACCTCTTCATCCGACGTTTCAAAGCCTTATCATTATTGGTGGCTGAAAAAAGGAACTGAGGAAAGCCTTGAGTATGTTTTCGAAAAACCTGAAACTGTTTCGAATGTGCAGGTTTACTGGTTGAATTTCGACCATTACGATGGTAATTTTCGAGTTCCGGAAAGTTGGAAACTGCTCTACAAAGACGGTGAAGATTGGAGAGAAGTTGAAACAAATGACGAATACACCACAAATATAGACGGTTACAATAGTCTGAATTTTAAACCAATAGAAACTTACGAATTAAAAATTGTGGTTAAACTTCAGGAAGGTTTATCCGGGGGTATTCTTGAATGGAAAGTGAAATAAAAGTTTAAGTTTGATAAGGTTTAAGGAAAACATGGGACAAGCGACATCCCTGTCGCTTTCTTAATTATCTTATTTTTTTCAAGCGGTACGGAAACCGCTTGTCCCTTACTCTCCTAGGTTTAACTTAGTAAGTTTAAGTTTGATAGTTTAAAGGAAAACGACATTCCGATAGCTATGCGGGGCGCTTGTCCCTTACTTACCATAACTGTAATTTGAAAATAAAATACCAATTTGAATGATTTAACCCCTCGTATTTATTCTGGAAATATTAATTTTGTGCAACTTTAAAAAGAAAATACAACTATGCGTTCATTCATCATCACTCTCTTGGCATTTTTCTGCATTACTGCGCAGGGTCAAAAGAAAAACTCAAACACCGGTTATCCCATTTCTCCCGTTCCATTCACATCTGTAAAAGTAACCGATATTTTCTGGGGACAACGTCTCAAAGCCAGTCGCGAAGTGACCATCCCGCTTGCATTCAGTAAATGCGAAGAAACCGGTCGGTACGAAAACTTTGTAAAAGCGACTAAACCGAGTGATACCTATAAAGTGGAAGGCTTTTCTTTCGATGATACCGATGTGTATAAAACCATCGAAGGTGCCAGTTATTCCATGCAAACATATCCTGACAAAAAATTGGATAAATACATCGACAGTGTTTTGACTATTGTTGCCAAAGCTCAAGAACCGGATGGTTATTTGTACACCGCCCGCACCATGAATCCGAAACATCCGCACAATTGGTCAGGGACTAAACGTTGGGTAAAAGAAGAAGACCTGAGTCATGAATTGTATAACCTAGGTCACATGATCGAAGGTGCAGTTGCTCATTATCAGGCTACCGGAAAACGCAACTTTCTTGACATTGCCATCAAATATGCCGACTGTGCCGTAAGAGAAGTGGGTGATAAACCGGGTCAGATCACCGTTGTACCGGGACATCAGATTGCTGAAATGGCACTTTGTAAACTTTATGTGGCTACAGGCGAGAAACGTTACCTCGATTTTGCCAAATTTCTGCTCGATAAACGCGGCTATACCGAACGCAAAAACGATTACAGTCAATCGCATAAACCTGTTATACAGCAGGATGAAGCAGTCGGTCACGCCGTTCGTGCAGCTTATATGTACACCGGAATGGCCGACGTGGCAGCGTTGACAGGCGATACTGGATACATTCACGCCATCGACCGTATTTGGGAGAATATTATCAATAAAAAACTTTACATTACCGGAGGCATTGGTGCTACCAGTCATGGCGAAGCTTTTGGCGAAAATTACGAACTACCGAATATGTCGGCTTATTGCGAAACCTGTGCCGCCATTGGCAATGTGTATATGAATTACCGATTGTTCCTTTTGCATGGCGAAGCTAAATATTTTGACGTGTTGGAACGCACCCTTTATAATGGATTGATTTCGGGAGTTTCGCTCGATGGCGGTGGCTTTTTCTATCCCAATCCGTTGGAATCTATTGGTCAACATCAACGACAGGCATGGTTTGGTTGTGCTTGTTGTCCATCGAATATTGCCCGATTTATTCCTTCTGTTCCGGGTTATGTTTATGCTGTTCATAACGAAGATTTGTATGTAAATTTGTTTATGAGTAATACTTCATCAATCAATGTGAATGGCAAAAAAGTAACGCTTACTCAATCCACCTCCTATCCCTGGAATGGTGATGTAAAAATGAATGTTACACCCTCCGGCAAACAAAAACTAAATTTGAAAATCCGCATTCCGGGTTGGGTGCAGGGACAAGTTGTACCGGGAAATTTGTATAGTTTCAATGATAAAAAAACTTTGTCGTACAGTATAAAGGTAAATGGACAAACTGTTACTTCTCTGATTGATAAAGGTTATTTCAGTATAAACCGCATTTGGAAAAAAGGCGATGTAGTGGAAATACATTTCGATATGGAACCCCGCACGGTAAAAGCCAATCCGTTGGTTGCTGCCGATAGAGGAAAAATTGCAGTAGAACGTGGTCCTGTAGTTTATTGTGCCGAGTGGCCCGATAATAATTTCAGCGTGCTGAGTGTAGTGATGAACAGAAAACCTGTTTTCGAAGTGGAGAAAAAACCTGATTTGCTATTCGGTATTACCCAACTGAAAACTGATGCGCAGGTGTTGAGTTATAATGCACAAGGTAAAATTGCGGTATCGGATGTAAAACTCACCATGATACCTTATTATGCCTGGGCACATCGGGGAAATGGGGAAATGGCAGTTTGGTTTCCTAACGAATTGAGTGCAACCCGCCCTTCAATGCCTGCAACTATTGCTTCTGACAGCAAAATCACTGCTTCGCAAAATACAAAATCCATTTCTGCCATAAATGATCGCCTGAAACCAAAAGATGCAACCGATAATTCGATGCCGCATTATACGTGGTGGCCAAAACAAGGTTCAACCGAATGGATTGCGTATGAATTTGAAAATCAAAAAACAATCAGCAGTTCCTCAGTTTTCTGGTTCGATGATGCACCTTGGGGTGGCTGTAGAATACCTCAAGCGTGGAAACTATTTTATCGTAATGGGGATGGTCAATGGATTCCGGTGGAGAATACAACCAATTATGGTGTTGAGAAAGGCATAAACAACGAGGTAAGTTTCAAACCTGTAACCACTTCGGCATTGAAAATCGAAATTGAATTACCCGAAAAAAACTCAGCTGGAATTTTTGAATGGGAAGTGGAATAATATGCCCTGTCCCCAGCCCCCGTTCGACTGAGACTTCGGCTTGAGCTCAGTAGAACGATCACGCCGAAGTTTGACGGATAGTATGAACGGATTTAAGTATAGAGTTTATATAAGCAAGATTCTTATTGATAATAGCACGCGGATATACGCTGATTTAGCGGATTAAAAAACGGATTAGATCTTGCCTTTGGCAAGACGATTTAACTTAGTTCTTTAAATCAGACCCGATTTATCGGGGATAAAATCCGTTTTTCTAATCCGTTTTTACATTTTATCAGTGCAAATCCGCTAAATCAGCGTATATCCGCGTTCCATTTCTTTGTTTTGAAATATAAAATGCAACATATCAAATATATACGACTTGGATATTGCCCGTTGTATTGTATAGTATTTTATTTTCAATTACTTTTGTGCCCGAAATTAAAAACATAAATAAACATTGCAAAAAATGAAAAACGGAAATCCCGCAGTAGTTGGCCTTGCCGGCTTTGGAATGACAACATTTCTTCTTCAATTACACAATCTTGGTTTAATGAGTTGGGGACCTGTGCTCGGCATGGGAATTATTTTTGGTGGTTTGGCTCAATTAATAGCCGGATTCCAGGAACAAAAAATGGGTAATAATTTTGGCTACAGTGCATTTGTGTCCTACGGTGCTTTCTGGATTGGTTTAAGTCTGATTAAACTGTTTAATCATTTCGGTATTTATGCATCCGAAACATCAGATGTTGGATATTATTTAGTTGGTTGGACACTTTATACGCTTATCATGTTTATTGCTTCGTTTCGTGTTCACAAAGCCATGGCTTTCACATTCGGAACTTTGCTTATTGGATTTATCTTATTGGATTTGGAACACTTCGGATTCCCCGAATTAAAAACAGCTGCTGCTATCGATCTGATTATTTGCGCATTTGCTGCATGGTACATGATGGTAGGAATAATTATCAACGATTTAGCCGGAAAAACAGTATTGCCAATGGGTAAAAAATTGATTGATTAAACAATTTTTTCCAGAATAAGACATTTAACCACAAAAGATCACAAAAGAACACATAAGATAGATCTATGTATCAAAAAACATACAAAGTAATTAATCAGTATGTTATTCCTTTTGATTTCTTATGTGTCCTTTTGTGGTTTAATTCATAAATTGCCCGCCCCATTCCGATAGCTATCGGAATGGGGCAGCTGTTTAAGTTTATGTTTGACAATGGTAATCTTACATCCCCTTTAGGGGCTTGGGGCAGGTCGTTTAAATTACCATCATCACTTATTGTTACCTCTTTCACCTTCAGAAACTGCATCTTAACATCCCCTTTAGTTCCGATAGCTATCGGAATGGGGTTGCAGTTCTTTCTCAAATATCCTTTTCTCTCCAGTTTCCCTTTCTCAAATACCAAAATCCCAGCCCGCCAATCATTGTCCAATACACAAATTCCGACATCCACACCACCCAAACTTCCTGTGGATTGATAATGGCTGTGTAATAAACAAAAGTAATATAGAAAAACAGCGTCACCACTTCCATGTAAAATGCCGTTTTTGTGCTTCCTGTTCCTGAAACTGCATTGATAATTACATTGCCAACTGCAAAAAATGCAATTGCTATTGAAACCACCCGAATAACCGGAATGGATGCCAGCATAAGCGAATGATCATCTGTATAGATATGTGCAAAAAGCTCCGGGAAAATAAATGCAAAAACAATGAGTGGGGAAACCAACAACAAGGTAATGCCGATAATTTTGTTTACGGTTTTCAGCACTTCATCTTTTTGTCCAGCACCAATCAGGTTGCTCACCAATGTTCCGGCGGTTGTTGCAAGGGCCGAAGCAGGAATCATCAACAAAATGTACATGCTTCGTCCGATATTGGTTACAGCCAACGGTCGTTCGCCCATGCGTTCAATAAAAATAAAAAACAAAAACCAGGTGGAAATGGAAATAAAAAACTGAAACATGATAAAAATAGAAAGGTTCAGTATTTGCCCCATGGTCTTAAAATCGATTTTCAACGAGCTGAACAAACCATATTTTTTCATATCGGTGAAAACCGAAGTATGAAAAATAAGATAGCCGAGCGAAGCAGCCTCAGCAATAACCGACGCAATGGCAGCACCTGCAATGCCCAGTTCCGGAAAACCAAACTTGCCAAAAATAAGCAGATAATCAAAAACAATATTTGTAATCGCTGTAACAAAAGCTGATGTAGTAAGTATTTTAGTATCAGTTATTCCAACATAAAAACTACGAAAAACAACACTCAGAAACACAAAGAAAAAACCATAAATTCGCCAGTCGAGATATTCGAGGGTGGCTACATAAATCTGATGCGAACTCACCAATACTTTCATCAGATGCGGCATACCAATCAGTGAAGCAACAAAAAGGATAAGCGCAAAAAATCCATTAAACAGCAAACTATTGTTGAAAATGGGTCCGATCTGACTATAATTTTCTTCACCGTTCCGCCGTCCGATTAGTATTTGAGCACCCTGACTAAAGCCAAAACCCACCATAAAAATGGCGAAATAATACACCCCTGCAATGGCAGAAGCGCCCAATGCCACTTCGCTCACACGCCCCAAAAAAGCGGTATCAGTCACATTAACCACATTCTGCGCTACCAATGTCAGAATAATGGGGTACGATATTTTGAGAATATTTTTGGTTGAATTCACTCTTTATTAATTTGAAAATAGAAATTGGAAATTAAGAAATTGAGTCTCGTTGACTATCGGAAATTATGCTGTAATATATTTCTCGTTTAAAACACACAAATCTATTCACTTGTTTTGCAAAGGTAAGGAAAGTTTACATAAAACAAATTCTAAAAAAGCAAGGCAATTTCAATTATTTACATATAATATTTACACCCATCCACTGCGTTATCACACCAAATCAATACGTTATCTCACCTTTTCACTGCGCGAACACATCATTTCACTGTGACATCGCACCATTTCACTATGATATCGCACCAATTCACTGTAATTTGGCAATAAAGTAAACCGTCGGACTTGGTGTGCAATTATTCAATAATTATCGTTAACAAAGTTAACTGACTGAAAATTATGTTTATATTTGCGGGAGAATAAACACAGATTGGACTTCACAACAGACAGCAACTACAAAATAAAAATTATAATACTTTTGAACAAAGATTTTAAAGTGACAGTATAGATAACATCTAAATTATGAGTAATTCAAAAATATCCATACGTTTTTTTGACGACCGCGAAGTGCGAGCTGTTTGGGATGAGCAAAACGCCAGGTGGTGGTTTAGCGTGCTGGATATTGTAGCAGTGCTTACAGACCAGGATGACTATAATAAAACCCGCAACTATTGGAAATATCTTAAAGCAAAGTTGAAGAAAGAAAACAATCAAGTGGTTAGTGCAACTACCCAGTTGAAATTTCTTGCACCTGACGGAAAAAAGCGCTTAGCCGAAGTTGGATGTGACTTAATTAATTGTGCGAAGTGTTGCACTGTTGGGTGTGATTTGCAAAAGTCAATTCCTTTTTGTATTTCGGATTAAAATCCTGATAGCACATTACGACGGAATTGCAAATTCCGTCAAACAGCGCGAGCCTTTGCATATTTAATATCATATCCGAAAGGACAGAATTATAGGGACAAAGTATTGGTTAATTCATTTTTTGGTAGAATTTTTATTAAGGGTTACTATTTCTTTTCACCCAAATTAGTCCATTATTTAGAAGAAAATAATAGACTAAATGATTTTATAAGAGTAAAATTATTAGATAGGATTTACAATAAAATTAAGAATTAATCAAGAGCATTATAGCCGCTGAGTATATTATTTATAAAAGTTATTTAAATTTTAATCTTACTCATAATCGGTTTAATTAAAGTTAAAGATAAAACAAAAAAAAATTAAATGTCTAAAAAAGATGGAAAACGAAACTACAAATGAACTTGACAAAATTAAAAGTCAAGTGTTCCCAACTGAAATTGAAAATCACATTGAAAAGGAAATTGATCTAACTAAAGATCTCGAGAAAATGTCTGATGCTTTTGAATCTAAAAAATATGATGAAGCAATTAGACTTGCAGAAATTATTCTTAAAATTAACAAGTTTGAGGAAACAGCACTTTATATAAGAGCTGTAGCTACGTTTGATAAAGGAACTTATACAAAGGACAACTCTTTAAGAGCTAAGTCGATAGAGTATTTTGATGAAGTATTGCTATTAGAATCAACATACTATCATTCTGATGCATGGTTTAACAAAGGACTGGCTTATATAAAGCTATCCAATTATAAAGATGCCTCTACGTGTTTGAGTAAAGCAATTGAATTTGACAATAATGACGAAGTAGCATGGTATCATAAGGGTTATGCCGAATATATTTTAGGGAATCATACAATTTCAGCAAATTGTCTTAAGAAAGTTTTAGAAATCAATCCGTTAAACACTAATGCTCAATTATTATTACCTTTAGTTGAAAATAAATATTTTGATTAAATTTCAGCTTAAAGCATGGCATTAGCTTACATATTTAGAATTAGAAAAAAGCATAAAAAATTTGGTATTTGCAAATAGAAAAAAGTATTTATTTATAACATAGAACGCAGGAGCTTTCCTTTTATCTTCGACTAAGCGATACACTTCGCCGTACTATGAAAAAAAATATTCAATTATTAGGATTTATGGAAACAACACCTGAAATACTTAACATTGTTAATATAGTTGATAAAGGAATTACAACATACTTGAATAACGTAAATAAATTAGAAGTTGGCGAATATGAATCTGTAGTTAAAATAAATTAATTTTGAATCTTTGTATAAGGTACCTTGAATCAATTAATGAACTTGCTAAACAAGATTTGGTTTATCTTCCTAGCGCAATGGTTTTAAGTAGGAGTGTTTTTGAATCTGCAATTAATGTGCTTTGGCTAATGCAACCCAATGATTTATTTGAATGTGAATCAAGATATCTAAGCCGCTTAAGAGATTACGAAAATTGGATAAGTGGTCAAATAAAATATTTTAATAATTTAAATTGGAATACAGACAAATATGAAGAAGAAAAGAAATTGATAATTGAGTTTAGAAAGGATATTGAAAAATTATTAGAAGACAAAGGGTATAAAACAAGTAATAGTAAAAATTTACGAGAAATATTAAAAAGTGTTCATGAAGAGCGAAAGTATCTTTATTACAAATTATTATCAGGATATACGCATGGAGGTTATTATTCAACCAATCTATATCGAAAAAACTTAGGTACTTGTAAGATTTTAGGAGAATTTATTAGTATAGATGATTGGAAACTTGTATATATTGTAGCTTGGCCTGCATTTGAAATTGCTTCAGAGTTTTTTATTGACAGAGCATCAAAAAGTCAGTTTGAAATTTGTTACTCTGAAGAATTTAAAAGTGAAATACGGAGCTTGATTGATATAAAAAAACTGTAGTTACAAACAAAAAAATCAAAAAAATGATAGCAACAGAATCTTCACAATCCTCGTTTGCAAAAAGGGGTAATTTGATCATCGTTTTTAAACGAAAAAAAGAAATATTATTCCTGTTTCTTTAATTTGTTAGAAACAAAAAACTATAAACCCCTCGTTGCAAACCTACCCAGGAACGGAGGGTATAATACAAAAGTTGGATTTGCAAATCCCAACAAGGTGCGTCCAACATAATAACATAAAATGTATTGTTTCGTGTTCACAAGTACTAAATTTAATAACATGTTTACTGTATTTAAAAAACAATTTATTATGATTATAGCAATTATCATCGCATTATTAATTTTCATTTTTATAATGAAAAACACAGGAGTTTTAAAAGAAGAAAGAGAGGACAAAAAAGCATATAAAGAAGAGATAAAGAAAATGACTTCTGAATTAGATTTAACTTACGAACTTCAAAAAAAAACATTAATAAAAGAAACTGAAGTTATGTTTACAGAATACGATTTACTTACAAAGATAACTTCATTAAATAATCAAAATCGTTTTATTGAAAGTGTTAAGCTTTGTGATACTTTTCTAATAAAAATGCCTAATAACTATAATGTATTGTTTGCAAAGGCAGAAGCTATATCTCTTCATGGACGAAATATTGAAGGTGTAAAATATTTAAATGAATCATTAAATATTCTTTCAGATTTAGAATCGTTTAATAATAATGATAACGAATTATTTATACTTTTTGGAAATACTTTTCTAGGTCTAACTAGTGCTTTTGCTAAATAAGAAAATGAAGATAAAATGATATATTATGCAAATAAAGCAGTTGAGTATTATTTAAAAGCTTATAATATTGATCCAAATGATGGAGAAACACTTGCACAAGTAGCATTAGCAATATCAATTACAGGTGATGATGTTAAAGCAAATCAATACATTAATAAAGCTTTAATAATTAGCCCGAATAATTCTCATGTTTTGAAAATTGATCAAAAAATTAGAAGTTTTTTGAATTCTTAATCACTTCCCCGTCATGTAGGATATGTCATAATTAATTGTACAAAATGTCGCGCTGTTGGGTATGAACCAACGGTCTTAAGCGAAAGCGAAAAATTGCAATCACACCCTTTTGTGTTATACCCCGAAAGCTTTCGGGATTGCAATCCGTTACTTTCAATTTAAAAATGTCCAAATCTAATTTTATCATTACCAATAGCCATCATTAACCGAACAATATAAAATTCATTAAAATGAAATTACAATCTACGCTTAATGAAATTCGAGCAGTATTGAAAGACAACATTGATGAAAAAATATTGACTTCAGAAAAAAAATATTTCAAAGAAGAAGTTAAGATGTTGGGTGTAAGCATTTATACTGTTAGTAAAATAGGGAAAAAGGTTTTTGAATCAATAAAAGACTGTCCCAAGCAAGACATATTCGAATTATGTGATGAATTATGGAAATCAGGTTATAGCGAAGAAGCATATATTGCATGCAACTTTTCGTATTATATTTCACCAAAATATGAACCTGCTGATTTTATTCTCTTTGAAAGTTGGGTAAATAATTATGTAACTAATTGGGCTACATGTGACACTTTGTGCAATCACACAGTCGGAACTTTTGTTGAAATGTTCCCTGATTATATTTCAGAACTGAATAAATGGGCAAAATCTACAAACCGATGGGTTAAACGTGCAGCAGCTGTTTCATTGATAATTCCGGCAAGGAAAGGATTGTTTTTAAAAAACATATTCGAAATAGCAGATATTTTACTTGTCGATCCTGACGACCTGGTTCAGAAGGGTTATGGTTGGATGTTAAAGGCTGCAAGTGAAGCAGATGCAGAACGTGTTTTTAATTTTGTAATTGAGCGAAAAACAGTTATGCCCCGAACTGCATTACGTTATGCTATTGAGAAAATGCCTTCTGACATGAAAGCGGAAGCAATGAAAAAATAAAGAAGTACCACCAGATTATCGGATGCAATGTGTAAATCCCGTCAAACAGCATAAGATTTTGCGCATTTAATGAACATATCCGAAAGGACAGGTGAATTAGTCGAAAAGGTGGTATGTTCCATTTTGGAACTAACCACACCGAGGGCGCGAAATATCAGGATTGGCAGCGTATGAGTTTAGGGGGGCGAATTCAATCTCTTTAAACCTATCGAATTCGAGAGGTTTAGAATTTAATAATTGAAAAGAAATTGTGGAAACCACATTAGAAAAAACCAACTTTAATTGTGGCGAATTCGCCGTAATAAAAAAACATTATCAAACTTTGATTGATTAGGATTAAAAACATTTTGACAAATGGCAAAAATTAATGTAAAAGGCACAGAAATAACTATAATTGCTAAAAGCGAAGTGGATTATATGTCGCTTACTGATATGACAACCGGATTTAAGGAAGGCAGTGGATTAATTGGCAAGTGGATAACAAATAAAAATACCCTTGAATATCTTGGTATATGGGAAAAAATAAACAATCTTCTTTTCAATTACCCCGAATTCGGGGTAATTGAAAAGGAAGCAGGGATTAATCGTTTTATTATGTCGGTAGGACAATGGATTGAAAGAACAAAAGCGACAGGATTGATAGTAAAAGCAGGTAGGTTTGGTGGTACGTATGCTCATAAAGACATTGCTTTTCATTTTGCAATGTGGCTAAGCCCTGAGTTTCAAATATATCTTATCAACGAATTCCAACGACTAAAAGAAGACGAACAAAAACAATTAGGATGGACAGCCAAGCGCGAATTGGCAAAACTCAATTATCACATACACACCGATGCCATTAAACAAAATCTGATTCCCGCAGAACTTACGTCAACTCAAACATCCATTATTTACGCCAACGAAGCCGATGTGCTCAATGTGGCTATGTTTGGAATAACTGCCAAACAATGGCGCGATGCAAATCCCGACCTGAAAGGAAATATACGCGACTATGCCACTATAAATGAGTTGATTTGCCTTGCCAATATGGAGAATCTGAATGCAGTTTTCATAAACGAAATAATGCCACAACAGGAGCGATTACTGAAACTGAACCAAATTGCCATACAGCAAATGAAGGTGTTACACGAAGTGGAAAACAGAAAACTATTAAAATAACCTGTGCCGTGATTTTTGTATTTAAATGATAAGCACTATTACTCACTCCCCCTAGGTTGCTGGTCTAAAGTTCCGCATAGCGTTCCGCTATGTCGAAGCTAAAACTTGTCCGTCCGCTGACGGAAGCAAGGTTTCGCCTTGCATATTTAGAAATGGAACAATTCACAAGAAAATTTGGCATTCGCAAAGAATATAGAATGTAGGAGCTCTGGGAACTTGGGAAATGGTTCATAATCATAAATTTAAAGTGGTCGAATTTGACCACTTTAAATCACAAGCAGGATAACAAAAAAAATGGAATTTTCGCCCCAACCAAAAAAGGCTATTGCAAACCCGCAATAGCCTTTTTAGAAATTATTTACTGAATAAATTTATTATTCTGCAGCTGGCACTGTATCTTTTACATTCAGTTTCGAAGGCGTAAACACCTGAATTACACCATTCAGTCCAAGGCTCATGACGATGTTGTAGAAAAATGCAAGGAATGCAATAAACATCAATGTTCCGGACAAGGCAGCGAGTATCATGTACAAATTAAATTCGCCGTTATAATAAAGCGTGCGACGAAGCATTCCGTGCAATCCGGCCATGCCCATAAATGCGCCCATGCCGATGCCGCCCAATAAATGAAACCAGAAATGTATATTGGCTAATTTCTGACTGTACAATTTTGCGCCGTTGGTAACGATAGGGAACAGAATATAAACTGCCGAATATAAAGTCATGGTAAGTCCAACCAAAATAGCAACGTGTACGTGCGGTCCGACAATCCATTGCGTGTTGTGCAAAATACGGTTCAAACCTATGTCGGCCTGCATAATACCGGCCGGAACAGCTAATCCAAATCCAAGCAATCCGCCCAAGAGGAATTTCAAAGGGTTGGTCATTTTCAACGGTCGTGCACTCCAGAGTGTTACCAACGTGATAAAAAAGGCAAGTCCCTGCGTAATTAATTCAAAGGCAGTCACCAATTCGCCCGACAAAATCTTCAAAATTCCGGGTTGTGCCTGATCCGACATCAGGTGATGCGACCAAACCGTCCACGAAACCACTAATTCGACCAATAAAGCTGCCCGTGCAATGTTTTGCATAAACAATTGTTTTCCGGTAATCAGCATGGCTAACAAATACCAGGTTCCTGCCACAAATATCAGCACCAAACCATCGGCAATCAGATCGAGACCCCACCAGAACCAGTTTTTATAAAGCAAAGCATCAACAGCCGAATGTTTTAAATCGTAGCCCATTAAATACGCAACCATATAAACCAAAATCAAAACACCGGTAAACAAAATAATTCCGGCATTCAACGCCACATCAACCGTTCCACGCGCCACCGCAGCCACCGGCAACGAAACCAAATGTTCTTTTTGCTTGTCACGTTTCTTAAAAAGATTACTGAAAGCATCAATCCCGAGCGCCGATTTTATTAATTTTCCTGAAGGTTGTTTTTCCCAGCCTTCGGGCGTATATGTGATGGTTGCAAAAATATTAATCACGAAAAATGCAGTTCCCACCATGATGATGGCAATACCGGTTATGAAAATTGCTCCTCCAAGCGGATTGAATTGTGTAAAATCGGCAGGAAGCGGCCAATAAAGTGTATAGAGCGGCGAATAATGGGTCAGGAATCCGGCTGTCCAAAAGATCATGGTTCCTGCTGCAATTAAAATCCATGTCCAGTTGGCTAATTTATAACTCCAGATCGGTTTTTTCATCAGAAATGGAACTAAGAATAAAAAAGCTCCGAAAACCAACGAATAAGTTGAACCGAAAATTCCAACCAAAGGATGCGCTGTCAACATTCCAAAATACTGATCGGCAGGCATCAAACTCGGGTCAACCTGCATAATACGCATTAACATACCCTCGAATAATGCAAAGAAATAATACACCAACGAAACAACTACAAAACGTAATACAAGTTTCTGCATAGGTGTAAGCGTTTTAGGTTTGAATAAACCTTCTTCGCCATGTAAAAATGTTTCTATAAATTTCATACTATTATTTTTTTCTTTAAAGTTACTTTTGTTTTTTAAAATAATTCCCCCTTTAGGGGGTTAGGGGGCAATTATTCAATTACTTCTACTGCATTTTCAACAATCATTTGAGCGCCCTTCGGACCGGAATACTCGGTGGAGCGAATGGAATAAACACCCGGTTTATTGAATTGCCACAGAATATCGTTGTTGTGGCCCGGCACCACTTGCATTTGGAACAACATGGAATTATCCTGGCGGAAAAGTCCGAAACCATAAGTCAAATCGCCCGACGTAACATTAAACAAAGCTTTCTCACCCACTTTGATAATCATTCTCTCGGCCGGCAAATTAAACTGATGATTAGCAACCGTAATGTCGAACACCTTATCTGCTTTGATATCAGCACGATTAATGTCCATTGGTGCCCATGGAATGGTGTTGTAAGTGATAATGTGCAATGAAACACCCGCCACAATAAGAACCGAAACAAAAGCATAAAACAATTTTGTTGGCGCTTTGTAAGCATCGCCCTGTCTGGTTATTTTATAACCAAACCACGCCATCAGCGCCATAATTGCCAATGCATAACAAGTGTATGCAATGGTTTGTCCCCAAAGGACAACTTGTGAATCTACCATACGATTTAAATTTAAGGGTTATTATTTTATTTTACTGTAAGAATCAAAGCTGAATTATCCTGTTTCAAATCGTGCAAAGTGGTCGTTTTCAGAATAGCAAATGTTTTGTCGCGCACTTCGCCCCATTTATCGTGCATGGAACATTGGTTTTGTAGCGGACATTCGTGAAATCCGAAAAAACACATGTTTTCTTTCGTATAATTTTCAGTGGCATTTACAATGTCCAACAACGAAATATCGGTCAGACTTTTGGCAATTTTATAGCCGCCCTGTTTTCCCTGAATGCTTTCGATAAATCCCTGTTTCGAAAGCAGATTCATTTGTTTACGTAAATATCTGTATGGAATTTTAAGTTTTTCAGATAAATCAATGGCTGAATATAAGATGTTTTCGTTCAGCGACATAAAACTCAAAATGCGAAGCGTATATTCGGTTGTTTTATTAAAATTCATACTTTAAATTTTATATGACACTTATAGGTGTCATTTAATTGCAAAAGAAATACATTTTTTTGAAAAATCAAAAATATTTTGCTGCAATTTTTAAAAAATGTGAAATAAATATGGAAAAACGACTGAAATTGCATCCTGTATTGAAAGATTAAGTAATGGACAAAATTCCCGATAGCTATCGGGAGTCGTATAATTTAAAAAGAA
>CAYNHC010000047.1:5961-17680 GCA_964396705.1 uncultured Paludibacter sp. | reverse complement strand
TAAGCAAAGATCAATATCAGGCTGTACTCGAAGTTAATCAACTGATTTGGGATGGAGGATTGATATCGGCACAGAAAAAAGGAATTAAAGCTTCAACAGAAGCCGACAAGCAAAAACTTGAAGTTGACTTATACACATTAAACGAACGTGTAAACAATTTATATTTCGGGATTATGTTGATTAACGAACAATTGAAACAAAACAATATTTTGCAGGACGAATTATCAGTCAATTGCAAAAAAATTGAAGCTTTCAAACAAAACGGAGTGGCACAGCAATCAGATGTTGATGCAATAAAAGTGGAACAAATTAATGCCCGTCAGCGCGAAACCGATTTAAAAACAACCTTAAAAAGCTATTTACAAATGCTTTCGGCATTTACAGGTTTGGAAATAACTGAAACCACGAAGTTAGAAAAACCGCTATTGCACGAAACCGTAATAAGTGCAGAAAACAAACGACCTGAATTGATGCTGTTCGATTCGCAAAACAAGATGTTGGACTCACAACGCGATGCAGTTTATGCTGCCAATCTGCCCAAAGTCGGACTATTTGTTCAGGGTGGCTACGGACGTCCGGGATTGAATATGTTTACCTCCGAATTTTCTACCTTTTACATAGGTGGTGTACGTTTATCGTGGAATTTGAGCGGATTTTATACTCAGAAAAACAATTTGAATAAAATAGATGTAAGCAAAAAAAATGTGGAAGTACAAAAAGAAACATTTTTGTTCAACAACAATCTGATAAGCAAACAGCAACAGAATGATATTGAAAAATTAAAACTTACATTGAAAAATGATGATGAAATTATTGGATTACGAAACAATATAAAAAAATCAGCTGAAGCAAAAGTTACTAATGGTACACTTACAGTTACCGATTTATTACGCGAAATAAATGCGGAAAATATATCTCGCCAAGCCCGGGCTTTGCATGAGATTCAGCTTTACATGGCAGTATATCAATTAAAAAACAACATAAATAATTAAACCCCAAACCCCTAAAGGGGATTAAAATACAATATATATGAAAACAAACATTAATTCAAACATTCAACTGATAATAGGTTTAGCTTTTTTATTAGGTTTTACTTCATGTGGTAAATCAGATAGCGATTTTGATGCTGCCGGAACTTTTGAAGCTACCGAAGTAGTTGTTTCGTCGGAAGCAATGGGTAAAATAATGCAGTTTGAGATTACAGAGGGTCAAACCATCACTGAAAATCAAATCGTCGGATCTATCGACAGCACGCAACTTTATCTGAAGAAACGTCAACTAACAGCGACTCAGAAAGCCTTGCAAAGTCGCAGACCAGACATTCAAAAGCAAATTGCAACCATCCAACAGCAAATTTCAACCGCAAAGTCGGAACAAAAAAGAGTTGAAAATCTGGTAAAAGCCAATGCTGCCAACACCAAACAACTTGACGATGTGAATGCGCAAATTGCGGTTCTTGAAAAACAACTTACTGCCACAAAATCTACACTCGAAACCACCAACAACGGGATTTCAGGTGATAATGAGGCATTACAAATACAGATTGAGCAAATTGAAGATCAATTGGTAAAATGCCGCATTACCAGTCCGATTGCAGGAACTGTACTCACAAAATATGCCGAAAAAGGAGAACTTGCAGCAGCCGGTAAAGCATTGTTTAAAGTTGCCGATATCAACAACATGATTTTGCGCGCGTATATCACTAACAGCCAGTTGACAGAAATAAAAGTCGGGCAAAAAGTAAAGGTGTTTGCAGATTCAGGCGATGACAAACAGAAAGAATACGAAGGAACAGTGAACTGGATATCAAGCAAATCGGAATTTACACCCAAAACCATTGCCACCCGTGATGAGCGGGCTAATATGGTTTATGCCGTAAAAATTCAGGTGAAAAATGATGGTTTTTTGAAAATTGGAATGTATGGAAATGTAAGTTTTAATTGACAGTTGACAATGGATAGTTGACAGTGAATTTTAAATTAGAAATTAATGAATAATCAGAATAACAATCCGGAGATAGCAGTTCGTTGCGAGGCGGTGTGTAAAAGTTATAAAAATGTGAAGGCTCTCAAAGACATCAATTTTGATGTGAATGTGGGTGAAATTTTCGGAATAATCGGACCTGATGGTGCCGGGAAAACGACTTTATTTCGTATTCTCACTACCTTAATACTGGCCAATAGCGGAAGTGTCACTGTTAATGGTTTTGATGTGGTGAAAGATTACAAAAAAATAAGGGAATGTGTAGGATATATGCCGGGACGTTTTTCGCTTTATCAGGATTTGACTGTTGAAGAGAATCTGAACTTTTTTGCGACCGTATTTAATACTACTGTTGAAGAAAACTATGATCTGATTAAAGACATCTATGTTCAAATAGAACCGTTTAAAAAACGCAGAGCCGGAAAACTCTCGGGCGGTATGAAGCAAAAACTGGCATTAAGTTGTGCTTTGATACATAAACCCACTGTACTGTTTTTGGATGAACCCACTACCGGTGTCGATCCTGTTTCGCGGAAGGAATTTTGGGGCATGCTCAAGAATCTTAAAGCGCAGGGCATTACTATTCTTGTTTCTACGCCCTATATGGACGAAGCCAGTTTGTGCGACCGCATAGCGTTGATACAAAACGGAGAATTTTTAAAAATTGACACACCTCAGAATATTGTAAGTCAATATCAGGATATTCTTTGGGGAGCGCATACAAATAATATGCACGGATTACTTGCTGATTTACGTAAGCATCCCGATGTAAAAACATGCTTTGCATTTGGCGATTCAGTGCATCTTTCCATCAAAAATGCGGAGTTGACTTTTGATAATCTGACAGAATTTCTAAAATCAAATGGTCATAGAGGCATTGAAATTCATGAAATTAAACCAAGTATCGAAGATTGTTTTATGGAACTGAGCAAGAATTAAGCATATGGAAAAAGTAATAAGTGCTGAGCATCTCACAAAGAAATTTGGAGATTTCACTGCTGTTGATCAAATATCTTTTGAAGTTGAAAAAGGGGAAATATTTGGTTTTTTGGGTGCCAATGGTGCCGGAAAAACAACTGCCATGCGCATGTTGTGCGGTTTAAGTATTCCCAGTAGTGGAAAAGGAATTGTTGCAGGTTATGATATTGCCAAACAATCCGAACTTGTAAAAAAGAATATCGGGTATATGAGTCAGAAATTTGCCCTTTATGATGATTTACAGGTATGGGAGAATATCGAACTTTTTGGAGGAATATATGGTATGAACGATGCTGAGATTGCTCAAAAAACAAATGATTTATTGAAGAAACTCAATTTCGAGGATGAACGAAATAAACTGGTTAAGTCACTTCCACTCGGAATGAAACAAAAACTGGCTTTCTCAGTATCGATTTTTCATCAACCCAAAGTTGTTTTCCTCGATGAACCAACCGGCGGTGTTGACCCCATTACCCGAAGGCAGTTTTGGGAACTGATTTACGATGCAGCTGACAGAGGCATAACCGTTTTTGTAACAACGCATTACATGGATGAGGCAGAATATTGCAATCGGGTTTCTATCATGGTAGATGGACGAATTGAGGCATTGGATTCTCCTAAAAATCTCAAAAAACAATTTAGGGCAAAGAATATGGATGAGGTATTTCAACAATTGGCGCGAAAAGCGAAGAGAGTGGAGAGTTAACAGTTGATAGTTGACAGTTGATAGTTGATAGCGAATACACAAATTAATTAGTTAAAAATGGAAGAAAAAACCGTCAAATTCAAATCTTATGCTTTTGCATTAAGAATCATCAAAGCCTATAAGTTTTTAAGTTCTGAGCAAAGGGAGTTTGTATTATCAAAGCAATTATTACGAAGCGGAACGGCAATTGGAGCTTTAATCAGAGAAGCGGAACATGCTGAATCAAAAGCTGATTTTATTCATAAAATGAGTATCGCATTAAAAGAAGCGAATGAAACTGAATACTGGCTAATGCTTTTACATGATAGTGATTTTTTTGACGATTTATCATTTCACTCCATTACATCGGACTGCCAGGAATTAATTAAAATGCTGATTAGTATTATTAAATCATCAAAAACGAATAACAAAAAATAACTATCAACTATCCACTGTCAACTATCAACTTACGACATGAAACAACTATTATCATTTATCCGAAAGGAATTTCAACATATTTTCAGAGACAAAACCACGGTTATGATTTTGTTGATCATGCCCATTATTCAAATAATATTGTTTGGGTTTGCCCTTACCAATGAGGTCAAAAATACGCAGGTTGTAGTTTTGGCTAACCATAACGACGAAACAACGCAACGAATAATTGACAGAATTGATGCCAGCGACTATTTCGATGTTACAGGCTTTGTAAATAATACCAACGAAATAAACTCGGCGTTCAGGGATGGAAAAGCAAAATTAGCTGTGGTTTTCGAAAACGATTTTGCTAAAAATATCAAGCACACCGGTAAAGCAAATGTACAACTTATTGCCGATGCCACCGACCCCAACGCAGCCACTTCTTTTGTTTTTTATGCCAGTAACATTATAACTAACTTTCAACAAGATCTCACATCTCAAACTCCAAACACAGGCTTTATACAACCTGAAGTAAAAATGCTTTACAATCCACAAATGATTGGTGCATTTAATTTTGTTCCGGGCGTGTTGGGTATGATTATGATTCTGATTTGCGCCATGATGACCTCCATTGCCATTGTTCGCGAAAAAGAAATGGGCACTATGGAAATTCTGCTCGTTTCGCCAATGAAACCTATTTATACCATTCTTTCAAAAATTGCTCCTTATTTTGTACTGTCGGTTATCAATTTTGCAACTATAATATTGCTGTCAGTTTTTGTACTTAAAGTTCCCATCATGGGTAGTTTTATCAGTTTGTTAGCAGTTTCATTGTTGTATATATTTGTTGCTCTCTCGTTAGGGTTACTTATTTCCACACTTACCAGTTCCCAATTGGCAGCCATGATGATTTCGGGTATGGCACTTATGATACCGGTTATGTTACTTTCCGGCATGATATTCCCCATCGAAAATATGCCTACCTGGCTTCAGTGGTTTTCGAGTATTGTACCTGCACGTTGGTATATTGTGGCTGTAAAAGCAATTATGATTAAAGGACTCGGAATTGGTTCGGTTTTAAAGGAAGTGGGTATATTAGCACTGATGGCTACTGTGTTGATAACCGTTAGTTTGAAAAAATTCAAAGTTAGACTGGAGTAGTTGATAGTTGACAGTTGACAGTTGACAGTTGAAAAAATAACTTCAAAACGTCTATTGACTTTTGAACGTTTTTTTTGAGAAAAATGAAAACGACAAAGTAGTTGACAGTGGATAATTGTAAAATATAAAGTATGATAAAATATTTATTAAAGAAAGAATTCAAGCAAATCGTCAGGAATCCAATACTTCCGAAAATGATTTTTGTGTTTCCATTTATGGTGCTACTTGTGTTTCCGTGGGCAGCAAGTTACGAAATACGCAACATGAATCTGAGTGTGGTTGACAATGATCATTCATCTTATTCGCAACGCTTGACTCAAACAATTATATCGTCGAACTACTTCAGACTAAGCAATTATTCCGGAAATTATTCTGATGCATTGGAAAGTATTGAAAAAAATAAATCGGACATCATACTTGAAATTCCCCATAATTTTGAGAAAAACATTGTCAATCGCGAGGGAGGAAAAGTAATGCTGTCGGCCGATGCAGTGAATGGCATGAAAGGTGGTATTGCCATGACCTATTTATCGCGCATTATTGCAGATTTCAACACTACATTGGTTTCGGAAAAGACACCCATCACAACAAATGCAGCTGTGCCTGTAATTCAGATTAATCCGATTTATAAATTCAACAATCATTTGAATTATCAGGTTTTTATGGTTCCGGCGCTGATGGTTATGATTCTGACTTTGCTTTGCGGATTTTTACCCGCAGTTTCCATTGTTTTTGAAAAAGAGCTTGGCACTATGGAGCAGATCAATGTTAGCCCCGTTCCTAAATTAATCTTCATTCTGGCTAAACTTATTCCTTTTTGGATCATTGGTTTTATTGTTATAAGCATCGGATTTTTAGTGGCTTGGGGTGCATACGGACTTATACCAGTGGGTCATTTAATTACAATTTATTTTTTTGCAGCCATTTACATCTTGGGCATTTCCGGAATGGGAATTGTAATTTCGAACTACGCCCACACCATGCAACAAGCCATGTTTATTGTATTCTTTTTCATGATGTTGTTTATCATGTTGAGTGGACTTTACACTTCTACCGATGGAATGCCCGAGTGGGCAAAATGGATTGCGGCATTTAATCCGTTGAAATACCTGATGGAAGTGATGCGCGCTGCTTACCTTAAAGGGAGCGATATTATGCAATTATCCAGGCAATTATTTGCACTGATAGGCTTTGCAATATTCTTCAATGGTTGGGCCGTATTAAGTTATCGCAAAAGCAGTTAATAAGCCCCCCAACCCCCAAAGGGGGATAAAGAATGGAACTTGTTGCGGATTAATTAATGTTTTTCATTAAAAACGAACTTTATACTCAAATATTTCTGTATTTTTCTTCAAATCTTTACACTGTCATAAGCTCTTTAATTATCATTGAAGGGTTCTTTTACAAAAATACGGTTGCTGAGTAGTTAAAATGAATTTCTATAATATTCAAAATAATCGATGTGGCTGTAAACGCATCGATTATTTTTTTGTAGTTTTGCGAGTGTTAAACTGTTAATTTATTTGCTATGAAAAATCGTATCCTACTACTTCTTGTAATTTGCTTTTCCATATTTTCCTCTTCATTTTCTCAAAATCTTCTTACCAGTCGCAAAAGAAGTCAGCTGACTTATATTTACAAATTGACCGAGAAAGAAGCGCTAAAAATTAATAAATCAGGAATTTCTAAAGTTGACTCCACCTATTTTCATACGCTGATTGACACTTACCCTCATGATAGCATTTATCGGAAATATCTTCCGGCCGGTCATTATCTGAAAACTTTTTCGCTGAAAAACAAACAACAGGTATATTACACTTATGTGCCCGATTTTGATGTTGTGATATTAAATAACAATACTGATTTATGCGTGCAGGTTTATAGTTTAAAAGGCGAAATAATTCAGAATGCAAAAGTCAGTATCAAAGGCTTTTGTCTTAAATATGATAAAAAAACACAGTGCTACATTGACCGCAAATCGAATAAAAAAGGGCTTCTTAAAGTTAGTCATGATGGAAAGACGGGATATTTTGAATTGACGAGAAACAGCAATAACCCGGCATTGGCAAGAACTACCCGTAAAATAATTTATGGTTCACCACTTGCTTATGTTTGGATGCCGATTAATTACATTGTTCGCTTGCCGATTGATGGTGTAAATTCTATTATACGAGGACGTGCCCGGGGTGTAATATGGCAAACAAACCGTTTTTTTGGACGACTTTTTGATACTGATAAAAATCTTAATTACAAAGGATATATGGTTTTCAACAAACCCAAATATCTACCCGGTGATACCGTGAGGTTTAAAGCATTTTTGGTTGATAAGAAAGGGAAGCCGCTAAATAAAAAGGTGTTTGCGTCAATTCATAACGGTAATAAATATATCAGATTAGCTGAACTCAATCCATACTATCCCGGTGGTTTTGAATATGGCTTTTATTTGCACGATTCTTTAAATCTTAAACTTGACAGATATTATTCCATTTATTTAGAAAATGAAAATAGGAATGATTATATCAGCTCCGGTTTTGAATATGAAGACTACGAACTGAGTAGTATAAAACTTGATCTTCGTACTGAATCGACAGAACAATATGCCGGGAAATCATTCAAGATATTTGCCAAAGGAACTGATGAGAATGACCTGAACTTACAGGATGCGCGTTTGGAATTAATAATTAAAACCGACAAAATAATTAAGTATTGCGATGATTTTGTTTTTGTTCCCGATACATTGTGGACAAGCAAACTGAATTTGAAACCTTCAGGCGAAACAGAAATTTTTATCCCCGATTCCATTTTCCCAAAAGCGAACCTGAAGTATTCCATTGAAGCTCGTATGCTTACTTCTGAAAATAAGTCATTTAGCAAAACACAAACGATTGATTATTATACTGAACGAAAATATTTTGATTTCAAACTGGTAAATGACTCTATATTGGTTAGTTATTTTGAAAACGGAACAGAAAAACCCACCCGAGCGAAAATTTTGGCTTCTGATAATTTCGACAATGATACTGAAATGGGAACGCATTCGATACCGTATAAACTACCTCTCAATGTTTATTATGCCGACTACACCGCTACAAATAAAGATGTAACAGATTATTTGTTTTTGGAAGATGAATCGTCTCAACTTCAGTGCTATACACGCAGAACTAAAGATTCTGTATTTATAAATATTGATAATCCGAGAAAGCTCAGGTTCACTTACAATATCTATAAACGAAATACCGAAGTACATCGCGGTTCGGGCGATTCGCTGGCAATAAAGCAGTTAACCTCAAGCAAACAAAACTATTATATTTCGTTACGTTATTTGTGGGGCGGCAAAATTAAAGAGGAAACTTATAGAATTCCATTCATGGATAAAAAACTGAATGTGACAGTTACTCAGCCAGGTCTCGTTTATCCGGGACAAAAAGTGAAAATGGAAATTGCTGTTACCGATCAAAGTGGTAAAGGAGTTGAAGGCGTTGATTTGACGGCTTTTTCGTTGACCAAAAAGTTTAATTATAATCCTCCAAAACTGCAATATTATGGAAAACAAATGCCGGGGAAGGAAATTATCAACAACTTCAAAATCAAAGAAAAAGAGATTGACGATACCTCATTACTATTGAATTACGAAGCATGGAAAATATTGGCTGGGATTGATTCTATAGAGTATTATAAGTTTTTGTATCCGGGCAAAGAAATGTACCGCTACGAATATAAAACGCACGATAGAATTACACAGTTTGCTCCTTTTGTACTGTCGCAGAAGGGTGATGTATTGCCAATTCATATTATTTATGTTGATAATAAGCCCGTTTACTTCAGTTGGTCAACCAATAACCCGCCTTATACATTTAAAGTAAATGAAGGTATTCATCAAATTAAATTACGGCTGAGAGATAAATCTATTATGCTGTATAACATAAAGTTTGCTTATGGATATAAAACAATTTTGAGCATTCCTGAAGATATTGATGAAAAAAATGTTGTAATTAAAAAGGAACCGGTTAAGCTTAGTGCATTCGAACAACAAGCACTTAACAAGTACATTTTCCCCTATAGAAATACGTTTGGCAATAATTTTGCATATCTGGATGATGACAAAACATTTTTATCATTAAACAACAATCAAACCAACAATCGGTATGGCAGAGCATTTGCGGGTCCGATAAATGGTTATATAAAAGCAGGCATTTTGGGTGGTTACTCGTTGGAATTCAATCATGAATCAAATTTTGAATATGAGATTTCTCCCAAAATCATAAAAATGAGAGAAATAAAAGATGATAATTTGCCAACCAGTCATTATTTATCTTCAATGCCAATATCTGAAAGTCTTAAAGATACAGTCATGACCCGAAAAGTTTTGGAAAAGCAAATGACTGATTATTTAGAGCTTCAACTCAAAAACAGAGCAAACAACTTTAATTATTATTCTACCGAAAAAGGATTTGGAAAATTGCAAATTGAACTAAGTGGAAATAATAGCGAGTCCAAACAAGTTCCATTGAATTTGGTACTGCTGAGATACGATTCTCAAAATTTTGCACGTGTTTACAATGGCGATACGAGGATGTTACACCAACTGGAATCCGGAATTTATAAGTTGATTTTCTTTTATCCGGGTGCTGCCTATTTTGTTTCGGAATACATTGATGTAAAAGCAGCTGGAACTACTTTTATGAAAGTGAAACAACCCGAATTGTTGTTGAAAGATTCATTTTCAACTGTAATAAAGAACCTGATACAAACATGTATTTACACACAATCTTCTAAAAAAGATTATGTAAATAGCAGTTCCATGAATCAGGTGCATAGCAATTATATGAATCAATATCCTTACGACGGTGTAGGCAATATAGTTTCAGGACATGTTTATGATGAAAGTTCGAAGGAATCAATTATTGGAGCAACAATCAATATAAAAGGAACAAATTATGGAACGATTACTGACGTTGATGGTCAATTTTCTTTAAAAGTGCCGACAGGAAAGAAAATTATGAGAATTTCATTTATCGGATACAATTCAAAAGAAATTAATCTGAATCAAATCAGTGATCTGAATATCGGTTTGGTTGAAGATAGTAAAAGCTTACAGGAGGTTGTAATTATTGGTTACGGTGTTCAGAAAAAGAGTAATATAACAGGTGCTGTTAGCACTACTTCTCTTAGTGAAGTGTCTGTTTCAAGTATTGATAATGCGCTTCAGGGTCGAATTGCAGGACTTGATGCGGGGTCTGGTTCAGGAATAAGGATAAGGGGAACTGCATCAATAACTGAGGGTGCTGTACCTTTGTATGTGGTTGATGGTATGATTTATACCGGTGATATTAATCAACTGAATGCTTCGTTATTCGAAAACATTGAGGTTTTAAAAGATGCTGCTGCAACTGCCATTTATGGAGCACGTGGAGCTAACGGAGTGGTAATGATTACCACCAAAGGCAATGCGCTTAAAACTGCCCTTGCCAAAAATAACAAGGGAGCCAATTTTGACCAGGCTTTTATGGATGCAGCTTCAAAAGCCAATAGTTTGCGGCAAAATTTCTCGGACTATGCTTATTGGCAACCCAAGCTTATTACTGATAAAAATGGAAAAGCTGCATTCGAAGTCACTTTTCCTGACGATGTTACCAATTGGCAAACTTATGTGCTTGCTATGAACGGTAAAAAACAAAACGGGCAGACAAGTGGAAGTATCAATTCGTACAAGCCGTTGATGGCGCAATTGGCAATTCCAAATTTTTTACTTTCCACAGATACGTGTAAAGTTATTGGCAAAACTGTAAATTATATGCCGGATTCTGTAAAAGTTGCAACTTCTTTTGAAATTGACGGAAAAGCCTTACTTACAAGAAATCGTTTCTGTACCAATGCCTTGATTGATACGCTTACGCTGGTTGCACCGGATGATTCGCTCCGTTTGCGTTATTCGCTGAAAAAGGAGGATGGATATTTTGATGGAGAAGAACGGAAAATTCCGATTTATCCGGTTGGACTTGAAGAAACCAAGGGCAGTTTTTATGTGTTGGACAATGAAAAAGCGATACAACCTGTTTTCGATACTACAAAAGGTGACGTAACCTTGTATGCTGATGCTGATTATCTGGATATCTTGAATAAGGAAATTGGAAGATTGATGGATTACAAGTACTATTGCAACGAACAAATAGCCTCGAAACTCAAAGCCATGCTCGCCGACCGAACCATTGCAAAATATAAATCTGCCAAATTCAAATACGACAGAGAAATTGAAAAACTTATTCGTTTATTACTTAAAAATCAGAAAAAAACCGGTTTGTGGGGCTGGTGGCCAAATTCAGAAATGCATTATGGGTTTAGTTTGCACATACTCGAAGCATTAAATGCTGCCAAAAAGCAAGGTTTCAAAGTTGAAATTGACGAAGCTAAAATGGCACTTGTTTATGTCGAAGAGCTGGAACGAGGGAGACATTCAAACATTGAACGCGATATTTGTATTTTGAAAATGCT
>CAYNHC010000047.1:1678-5861 GCA_964396705.1 uncultured Paludibacter sp. | reverse complement strand
CGCTGATACACTGTTGCCGAAAATTCGTCGTTATTTCCTCGAAACCAAACAAAATAATTGTTGGTGGAATACCTACGAATCGGCTCAGATTCTCGAAACAATTTTGCCCGATATTCTGGGAAATAAAACCAAATGGGAAAAATCGGTGCTAACTATTTCAGGCTCGGTAAATAAAACGGTGAATGAATTCCCTTTCAGTTTGAAGCTTAATGCAAATGATAAAATAACAGTTACCAAAACCGGATTCGATCCTGTTTATCTGACCTGCTACCAACATCAGTGGAACTCAAACCCCAAACCAAAAACCGATGATTTTGTGATTGAAACACATTTTGAAAATAATAGTGTACAGTTAAATGCCGGAAAACCTGTTAAGTTGATTGTAAATTTAGAAGTAAAACGCGATGCTGAGTATGTGATGATAAACATCCCGATTCCCGGAGGTTGTTCTTACGAAAACAAAAATCAATCCTACAATTACAATGAATATCGGGAGTATTTTAAAAACGAGACTAATATTTATTGTGAAAAGCTGCGTCAGGGAAAATACAGTTACGAAATCAGTTTAAATCCACGTTTTAATGGTACTTTTACCTTAAATCCGGCTAAAGTTGAACTTATGTACTTCCCAACTTTCAATGCCAATAACGCATTGAAAATAGTGAAAGTAAAATAATTATAAATAAAGGAAAATTAATCTAAAAAAACTCTAATTCAAAAAGTTGGAGCGTTTAATCAAAGCCAAAATAGTGGTTTTCCGTTTTTTGGAGAACATACTTATTCGGAAACTTATATTTATTTCGGATATTTTTACAAAAAATAAATAACATGAAAACAAATAACATTAAGAAAAACGTATTATTTATTGTGATATGTCTTTTACAAAGTTGTTTTCCTAGTTTTGGACCAACAAAGGAAACAAAACAAGAATTTAATTACAATAATAGTGTAAAAATTGAATGGTATAAACTGATAGGAATATTGGATCAAGAATTCCCAGATTACATAATTGCTAGTCAAGATAAAAGAATAGATACTATATGTATTTCTACAAATATTGCAAATTTAAAATTGATTAATGATACAATTTATATTGGATTTTATGGTCAACCGAAAAGATTTCAAGAAATGTCATTTGTAAAATTGAATACCTTTTTGCAATTAAAGGTTTTTGTAGACACGACTTTCCTAAAGTGATGGGTAATTTATCAGATTTGGAAACACAATAAACTTACCTGATTTTCAATGGCAAAATTTAAAAACTAATAAGGAAATGGTAAGTGTAAACTTGCCATTTCTTATGTTGGTATTTTAAAATGCAGGTTACGAATTAAATTATACTATAAATGTCAATAATTCGCAACAAATTGCTAATATTGCAGAAAAATAGGTTGCATATCTTTTGCCCTTAATATAGTAGAGTGTTTATTATGGAAATTGAACAAATACAGAATAAAATTTATTTCGTTCGTGGTCAGCGAGTTATGATTGACCGTGATCTGGCAGAAATTTATGGTGTAGAAACACGTGTTTTAAATCAAGCAGTTAAAAGAAATAGCGAACGTTTCCCTGATGATTTTATGTTTCAGATGACCGATTCTGAATTTCATGATTGGAAATCACAAATTGTGATATCCAATGCAATAAATATGGGACTGAGAAAGAAACCTTTCGTATTTACAGAACTTGGTGTGGCAATGCTAAGTAGTGTGTTGAATTCAAAAACTGCCATACAAATAAACATGGGTATTATGCGTGCCTTTGTCGTTATCCGTCAGGCAATCGCAGTAAAACCATCAGATCAAGTGTCTGTACTACAACAAGAGATGAAAGAGCTGAAAGAATATCTCGAAGATATATTTGTTGACCAAAATGATATAAACGAAGATACCCGTACGCAAATTGATCTAATAAACCAATCGCTGGCAGAATTACAATCTGTCAAACAAAAAATTCAAATACCAAGAAAACGGATTGGTTACATTACAGAGCTTGAATAATTTGAATAGTGAATTAGTACAACACGTAGTTCCAGATAGCAATCGGGACGGGGATAAAATCCGTTTTAAATCCGTTCTTTAGTTTAAGCTGCGTATATCCGCGTTCCATTTTTTCTATTTTAAATATATCTCTCTGATTATAAGACATATATTTTCAAAAAAACTGCCCAAACTGAATGTGGCAGTTTTTTTTATAAATATTTTGATAATAATCACACTATTAATACCTTTGAATACGAAAAATCAGAATATATAAAATTACAATGCAACGTTTTATTGAAACAAATCATCAATTAAATCAGAAAGCAGTACTGGCGGATGAATGAAGAACAGCAATTGATAACCGATTTTAAAAAAGGTAAATCCAAAGCTCAAAAAAAAATATTTGAAATGCATGCACCTGCCATGCTGGCTGTTTGTGTCCGGTATGTCCATGACCGCGAAACTGCCCGCGATTTGGTGCAGGATGGTTTCATAAAAGTTTTTGAGAAAGCGGATACTTTTTCGGGCATCGGTTCACTTGCCGGTTGGATGCGACGAATATTCGTAAATACTGCACTTGAATATCTGAGACAAAATGATGCTTTGAAAATGAGTTCAAGCATTGATGATTATCACGATGTATTTGCGAATAACGATATTTCGGTGATAGAAAAAATCTCAACCAAGGATTTACTTGCCTGCGTAGCGCAATTGCCCGATGGATATCGAACTGTATTTAATCTTTACGCTATTGAGGGTTACAGTCATAGCGAAATTGCCGAAATGCTGAATATCAGCGAAGGAACATCCCGTTCGCAATACATGAGAGCGAGAAATATATTACAAAAAAATGTAATGTCGTTAATGTAAACAAACCATGCAAAATAAAAATAACATAGAAAAAGATGCTTTTGGCGAAATGATGCGAAATCGCCTCGAAAACGTACAAGCACCCGTAGATGAAGGTTTATGGGCTGAAATTGAACAACGTATGCAGAAAAAACGCAGGGTGATTCCGTTTTGGCTGTGGACAACATTAGGTGGAGTTGCTGCTATTGCGTTTATCGTACTCACACTTCGCCCTTTCAATGGTTTTCTGCCGAACAATAAAGAAGTTATTGAAACACTTAGTCAGAACAACCTGATTCAACCTTCTGCATCTAACACTACAGTGAAAACAAATAATATCCACACATTAAACAATTCAAATTCGGTTCAAATTCCGATTAAAAATAATAAAACATTGTCTGAAAACACGGTTCATTCTTCTTCCAAAAAAATGGCTCATACAAAGAATATAATTAACACCGAAAAAATGGTGAGTGGTACATTGGAAGAAAAAGAAAATCTGACCGGAAAAATTGAATCCGAAATTCAAAAAAATGATGTAGCAATAAACTCGAATAATGACAAAGAAGTTGCAAAAGTTGATATTACCAATCAATCAGACAACAAAATTGTTCTAAAAGATCAACCTGAAACAAAAAAATACGACCAGTTGAATGACTTACAGGCTGAAAACGAAAGAGTTTACACATCTCCAAAACATTTATCTGATGAAATAACACTCGCTGCCGCTTTTGGTTCAGGTAGTGGATCTGAATTCAGTAGTTCAGGATTTATAAATAACGCCCCAATGCGCGCTAAAATTGTTGATGTAGAAACCGTTTATACCAACATAATGTCTGCATCCGATTTTTCGAGTATTACCCATCTTCCACCTGTATCGTTCGGAATAAAAATAAATAAAGAGTTTGCCAAAGATTGGAGTGTGGAAAGTGGTTTGGTTTACACCTATATGTCCTCGCTTTACAAAGACGTTATTTCTCAAAATGTGAATGCAGATCTTAATCTGCATTACCTGGGCATTCCGGTTAATATCAACTGGAACATTGTAAACAAGAAAAAATGGGATATTTATATTTCGGGCGGTGGAATGATAGAAAAAGGACTTCGTTCGATTTACAACCAACACACTTTTGTGGGCAGTTACGAATATACCACTGTAGCTAAAACAAAAATCGAAGGAATACAGTTGTCAATAAGCGGTGCTACCGGATTTTCGTATCTTATTTATAACGATATTGCATTTTATGCAGAACCTTCAATTACTTATTATTTTAAAAACAATCAACCCATGAGTGCGCGTACCAATCAACCTTTAATAGTTGGTTTTAATGCAGGATTAAAGTTTAGATTGT
>CAYNHC010000047.1:0-1578 GCA_964396705.1 uncultured Paludibacter sp. | reverse complement strand
CGTACCAATCAACCTTTAATAGTTGGTTTTAATGCAGGATTAAAGTTTAGATTGTAAAGATAGAGCAAAGAACAAAGAGTAAAGATCAAAGATTTTTTTGAACTATGATTTGATAATTTTCAAAATACAACGTTTTAATAAAATTATTATGAAAACACAGTTATTGTTTTTAGCTCTCGTTTTTTTATTTGCAAGCTGCAAAAACGAGATTGAACCCATACCCGATGCTAATCCATTACAATTACGTGTCGGACTCCAAAAAAGAGTTGCTCAGGACAACGAATTTGCTTTCGACTTACTGCGAAAAACAATCGCCGAAGTAACTGATACCAATGCATTTATGTCGCCACTAAGTGTGAGTATTGCACTTGGAATGACGATGAACGGTGCTAATGGTGATACCCGAAGTGAAATGGAATCTACACTTAAAATGTCAGGGTTATCAATTGAAGATATCAATGATTATTATAAAGTGATGCAAACTGACTTGCCTGTAATTGACCCGAAAACAAAACTCAGTCTGGCTAATTCTATCTGGTATAAAGAAGGTTACGAAGTAAAAAAATCTTTTTTGGATATGAATAGAAATTACTTCAATGCCGAAGTGCGTGAGCTGGATTTTGCTCAGGAATGGGCGAAAGATACCATCAACAACTGGTGCGCCCGAAAAACCAATGATCTGGTAAAAGAGGTATTGGATTATATACCCAGCGATGTTGTAATGTACCTCATAAATGCAGTGCATTTCAAAGGAATATGGAAAATTCAATTTGATAAAAAAAACACCGTCGAAAGCAATTTCACAAACGAGGACGGCAAAACTGTAAAAGTAAATATGATGCAGTTAAAAGATACTTTTGCTTACCGTGATGATGATTTTGCTCAATATCTCGATCTTCCTTATGGTAACAATGCATTCAGTATGACAGTTTTACTGCCAAAAAGCGGCAAATCCACCCATGATGTTTTGAATAACATGAACGGTGAAAAATGGAAAACAATAATTTCAGATATGACGCAACAGGAAGTTGATGTTTATTTACCACGATTTACAAATAAAAACAAGTTTCTGTTGAACAAACCGCTTCAAAACATGGGTATGGTAAAAGCATTTGGACCGGGCGCTGATTTCTCCAATATTGCAGATGATAATTTAGAAATTTCGCGGGTATTGCACGATACTTTTATTGATGTAAATGAAGAAGGAACAGAAGCTGGTGCTGTAATTGTGGTAGAGATTAGAAAAAATGCCGTGCCTACGATTCCGGTTGTTCGGGTAAACAAACCTTTTATATTTGTAATCAGGGAAAAAAGCACTGGTGTAATTCTCTTTATAGGCAAAATGGGAAATTTAACTAAATATTAATAAGTAATACTCCTGTTTAATATCACTATTTAATTGAATAACAACAAAATTAAAATATTTATATGTCATGAAAAAAATAATTCTGTTCGCAATAATTACTTGTTTTATAACAAGTTGTACCACAAAAAATGATCCCCAGCCGTTTGATGAAACGCCTATCATTTTGAAGCAGAACATGAAGCAAAAGGTTGCTCAGGACAATGAATTTGCCT
>CAYNHC010000046.1:10257-17791 GCA_964396705.1 uncultured Paludibacter sp. | reverse complement strand
TTATCAGATGTTGCAAGCAATAACGCCGCTTTTTTTCTTGTCTCCTCCCCTACTAAATCAATGGCCGAACAAAAATCAGCTTTAACTTCAGTAACATTTTTAGTTATTGGATGTTTTGTTGAAGTTAACAATAAAGGAGAAAAATACCATGGAGTGGGTTCAAACTGTGGTGTAGCATTTTTAGGGGCGATGTTTACAGGCATCGATACACACTGAACATCTTGTATCAACACAGGATTAATTCTTATTCCATACCTGAATAGTTGATCGGCAAGATTCAAATCTAACTCCATAGCAGGTGAAAGTCCTGTAGTAGATAAATTTTCACGGGAAATCCGCACAGCATCGATTAACCAAAGCACCTTTCCACCATTCATAATATACTGATCGATAATATATTTGTCCGATTCAGAAAAAGGTAACTCAGGTTTGGCGATTATTATTGCTTTATAATCTTTCAAAATGGTAGCATCTGTCGATAATACACCCCGATCTACCTGAAAATACCGACTCAATGTTTTGCTTATATCATAGGTCTCAGCTTCAGAAAGTTCGCCATGACCCTCAATAAAGGCAATTTTCGAAACTCCAGAGTTTACTATTCTTCTTATTCCATCAGTAATTTCATATTCAAGATTTTCGATAGAGGAATTTAAATTTTCTTCACCAGAAAGTCCACGCGTATTTTTTAAAAGATTTACATTAACAATATTACCATTATAAGTAATCTGCATCCATGGAAATACTATTTTTTGAATGGATTTACCCTCTTTGTCTCTTTCATAAATCGCAGTTGGCGTTAATCCCTTTGTTTCAAGTTGAGCATATTTTTTCATCCTTTCACTTTCGGATGATGCAATGGAAGGATTTTCAAATGTAATTTTCATCCCTTTAGAGTAAACCGACATTTCGTCGAGCAATTCAACAGTAGATTTTTTTAATCGTAAAAAACCAGGATTCAAATCACCATCAAGAAAAACTGTAACTTTAAATTCCTGATTAGTATTTTTCAATAGCTTTTTTGTTTGCTCTGAAATACTATATCGCTTATCTGTTGTTAAATCAATTCTGAAATGAAAGAAAATCGACAGAATTAAAATTACAATAAAACTTAAAATTACCGGATATCTGAATTTGCTCACAATTTTCATGTTTTTATAAAAAAATACGTTGCAAAGATAATCAAATTCAGGGTAATGGATTTGCACTGAAAACTTTAATATGACATTATTTTTTCGAAAGAATTTTTATAATGACTTAAAAAACCTTATTTCTGATTAACAGTGTTTTTATCTCTTTTAATGGTAGATATATTTTGCTATCTTTGTAAAATGGTAATGGAATTTAATTCTATAATATTTACTTTCACATAAATATCTTTAGATGAGTGCAATATCCCCAATCTAAATGTCTGTTTATTTTGAACCATTACAAAAAAACAAAAAAAATTAACACCTGAAATATGGGAAAAATAATTTCATTAGCAAATCAAAAAGGTGGAGTCGGTAAAACAACAACTGCTATCAATTTAGCGGCTTCGTTGGCCACACTTGGTAAAAAAGTTTTATTGGTCGATGCCGATCCACAAGCCAATGCTTCATCCGGACTTGGTATTGATATTCGTACTTTGAAATTTACAATTTACGAATGTTTAATTGAGAATTTTCCACCTTTACAATCAATTTTAAAGACCGAAATTGAAAATTTAAGCGTATTACCTTCGCATATAGATTTGGTTGGCGCTGAAATTGAAATGCTTAACATGGATAGCCGTGAAAAAGTAATGCGCAATTTACTGGTACCGTTAAAAGAAGAATACGATTATATTTTAATCGATTGTTCACCTTCGCTCGGGCTAATTACTGTAAATGCATTAACTGCTTCCGATTCTGTAATTATTCCTGTACAATGTGAATATTTTGCTCTGGAAGGAATCAGTAAATTATTGAACACCATAAAGATAATAAAAAGCAAATTGAATCCAGGGCTTGAAATTGAAGGCTTTTTGCTTACAATGTACGACAACAGGTTGAGATTAGCGAATCAGGTATATGCCGAAGTGAGAAAACATTTCGAGGGAATGGTTTTTGATGCTGTAATCACACGTAATGTTCGTTTGAGCGAAGCACCAAGTCACGGAAAACCTGTTTTACTCTACGATGCAGAATCAAAAGGTTCTTCAAATTACATGGATTTAGCCAAAGAATTAATAGTTAAAAATCAAGCATAATTCGGGTTAATCTGAACTTATTATTTTTTTAGTTACTTTTTTAATAAGCGTTTTCTATTTATATACAATCAATATTGCTTATAAATAAAAATAATCTTGTAACACTTGTAACTTTTTTACTCGTAACAATTTTTAAATAAACATTTACAATGTCAAAAAAAACTGGAATGGCACTTGGTCGTGGTCTGGGAGCATTAATTGATACTGATTCAATTTATACAAGCGGTTCTTCATCAATCAACGAAGTAGAACTGGACTTAATTGTAGCAAATCCGAATCAACCAAGAACCTATTTCGACGAAGAAACTCTGTCTGAGTTGGCCGGATCTATTCGGGAATTGGGAGTTATATCGCCGATTACTTTACGTAAAAATGATGATGGAACTTATTTAATTATCGCGGGTGAACGTAGGTTCAGAGCTTCAAAATTAATTGGGTTACAAACAATTCCGGCCTACATTAAAACTGCAGCAGATGAGCAGGTAATGGAAATGGCGTTGATTGAGAACATTCAACGTGAAGATTTGAATGCTATCGAAATTGCGCTAACCTTTTACAGGTTGATGGAGGAATACAAACTTACTCAGGAAAGACTTAGCGAACGTGTAGGAAAAAAAAGAACTACTATTGCCAATTATCTGAGATTGCTGCGTTTACCCGCCGAAATTCAGATGGGTATAAAAGATAAAAAGATTGACATGGGTCATGCCCGTGCAATACTTGGGTTGAGCGATCCGGCAAAGCAACTGCATTTGTACGAAGAAATTTTAAAAAATGACTATTCCGTTCGAAAAGTTGAAGATTTAGTACGTCAATATGCAGAAAGTGGTGAAATTCTTGATAGTTCAAAACAGGGATCTGATTTTCATAAAATCCGTAATTTGAAAGAGTACGAAGAAATGAAAATCCAATTAAACAATCTGTTTGGAACGAAGATTCAGTTTTCATGTAATTCGGAAGGAAAAGGTAAAATTTCAATTCCGTTTGCTAACGATAGTGAACTTACCCACATTATGGAATTATTCGACAAAATTTAATCATAATCAGCGGGTGAAATTATTTACGTACATATTTATATTATTATCATTAATTATTTCAACAGATTGTTTTTGTCAGAATAATGATTCTATTGTTATGAATAACAATTCTGACACAATAGTAAAAGTTATTGAAAAAAAAGCAACAAAATCAAAAATCAAAGAAAACAAAGACACAATTGTCAGTGAAGCGTACAAACCCGATCCGATAAGAGTATTATGGATGGGCGCTATAATACCGGGTTATGGTCAGATTATTAACAAAAAATATTGGAAATTACCAATTGTTTACGCAGGATTCTTAGGTTTTGCTTATACAATATCCTGGAACTCTACACGTTATCAGGCATATAAAAATGCTTATCGCGACATTATTGATTCCGATGAAACAACCAACAGTTTTCTGGACATATTACCAAAAGGATATACTGTTGACAGTTATGGTGGTGTGTCAGCATATACAAGTAAGCTAAATGCTGGAATGGAAAAATCCCGGTATAACAGAGATTTAAGCGTAATAGCTTCGATTGCTTATTATGGAATTACACTCGTGGATGCTTTTGTGGATGCTCAGTTGTTCGATTTTGATATAAATAATGATCTTTCGCTCAACTTAAAACCGGTTTTAATCGAGAACCAATATGGATACAGGAGTTCGCCGGGCTTACTGTTTAGTTTAAATTTAAAATAATTTTTTTTTGACAGAATATATATAGGATGAATTTCAAAACCTTTTTTACAACCGTTTTTTTGTTACTGATAATTAATTTAGTGGCAATTTCTCAGAAACAAGATATTGTTACTGAAGAAAGTCTGAATTCAATTTCAGCTGACTCTACGGTTTCAATACCTTTAGAAATAGACAATTCACTTGACAATCTTTTACATTCCTGGATAGTTAAATATTCGAATTCCTCAAATTGCAATACAGGCGAAATTCCTACCGATTTGACAGATTCTATTTACAAACTGCGTTTATCAAAAATGCCGTGCATTATGGAAATGCCGTTTAACAACTTCGTACGATCATTTATTGAATTATATACGGTACGTAAACGTCGGCAAATGGAATACATGATGGGAATGAGTGAGTATTATTTTCCTCTTTTCGAAGAAGTCCTTAATGCGAATAACCTCCCCCTTGAGCTTAAATATTTGCCCATAATTGAATCAGCATTGAATCCTATAGCTGTATCGCGTGTAGGTGCTGGCGGTTTATGGCAATTTATGGTGGGTACAGGAAAAATGTATGGTCTTGAGGTAAACAGTTTGATTGATGAGCGACTTGATCCGATAAAAGCTACGAATGCAGCAGCACGATTCCTGAAAGATTTATATTCCATTTACGGTGACTGGCATTTGGTAATTGCGGCTTATAATTGTGGACCAGGAAATGTAAATAAAGCAATCAGAAGGTCAGGCGGAAAGCGTGATTATTGGGCAATTTATCCATATTTACCTGCCGAAACAAGAGGTTATGTGCCAATATTCATTGCAGCAAATTATTCAATGTATTATGCTGCGCACCATAATATTTGTAAAGCAGAGGTTATGATGCCGAAACTTACAGATACGATTGTAGTAAATCAAACAATTCATTTTGAGCAGATCTCGCAGGTTTTAGATATTCCGATTGAAGAAATCAAACTCCTAAATCCGCAATATCGAAAAAATATAATACCAGGGAATATTAAACCTTACACGTTATGCCTACCGTTGAGTAAAACTACTAATTTCATTGACAAATACAATGATATAGTTGCTTTTAAAGCCGATTCGTTGGTCAACACAAGACGTAGTGAAGTTGAGATTGTTCAATCGGCACCGGCAGTTTCTCCCGGAGGTTCAGGAAAAGTAATTTATCACACTATCAGAAAAGGTCAGACATTGAGTAGCATTGGCGCACGCTATGGAGTTTCTGTTACAAAATTAAAAAATTGGAATAACCTGCGTGGTTCGAAAATTCAACCCGGAAAAAGATTGAAAATTATTAAAAAGTAATTTTTAAAAATTATGGAAAAAATATATTATTCCATATCCGAAGTGGCTGAAATGTTTAAAATTAATCAGTCAAATTTACGCTTTTGGGAAAAAGAGTTTAAAAATCTTAAGCCAAGACGCAATGAAAAGGGTACGCGTTTTTACACCGAAAAAGATCTTGAAATAATCAATCAGATTATTTTCCTCGTAAAAGATCAAAACCTTACGCTGAAAGGTGCAAAACGAAAAATAACTCAAAAAATGGATGTAGTTGCTAAACAACAACGTATAGTTGAGCGTTTAAAAAAAGTCCGACAAGAGTTAAAAGGAATTTCGAATGAATTATCAAAATAATATTACCTGTTTTCAACAACAATGTTTAATACTTTCCAAAATTAAATCATTAAGTCAATGGTTTAATTTTGGATTTTAATTTTTACAAATATGAACTTTAAAACAAAAATTACTCTCATCTTCTGTATATTAATAAGTTTCTTAAGCGTTACTTTATCAGCCAAAAATCCCCGAAATGTAATTTTTATGATTGGTGATGGCATGGGTTTATCGCAGATTTATGCCGGTATGGTGGCTAACGGCAACAAACTGAATCTTGAAAGATGCACCTATTCAGGGTTTTCAAAAACATACTCGGCAAATAACTTCACAACTGATTCTGGTGCAGGAGGTACTGCTTTATCAAGTGGTATTAAAACCAACAATTACATGATTGGCATGACCCCTGATTCGATAGCTTCTGAATCGATTTTAGAAGTTGCTGAAAGAAATAAATTAGCCACAGGTATAGTTGTAGCTTGTGCAGTGACACACGCAACGCCGGCAAGTTTTATAGCTCATCAACCTAACCGGAATATGAATGAAGAAATTGCATTTGACTTCTTAAAAACTGATATTGATGTATTTATAGGCGGTGGAAAAAAATATTTTTTAGAGAGAAGTGATAATCAAAATCTTATTGACAAACTGAAGGAAAATAATTACAATGTTGCTTATACATTAGATGAAGTTAAAGCGGTGAAAACAGGAAAACTTGCCGGGTTACTTTACGAAGATCAAAGTCCGAATATGCCCGAACGCGGTAATATGCTTACTGAAGGAACAATGGCTGCAATTGATATACTTGATAATAATAAAAAAGGATTTTTTCTGATGATTGAAGGATCACAAATTGACTGGGCTTGCCATGACAACAATGCAGATCAAACGGTTAAGGAAATACTCGATTTTGACAAAATCATTGGAAAAGTACTTGATTTTGCAGAGAAAGATGGAAATACTTTAGTAATTATCACTGCCGATCATGAAACTGGTGGAATGACTATTCCCACTGGAGATATTGTTAAAGGTGAATTCAATGCTATTTACACAACAAAAGGACATTCGGGTACACCTGTTCCTGTTTTTGCTTTTGGACCCGGAGCTCAGAATTTTAGAGGGTTTATGGAAAATACAAGTTTTAAAAACAAAATTGCTAATTTGCTTAAAATCAAATAATTTATTGTTTCGATTGTATATTTCATTTTAAGAGTGAATGGGTAAAATTGAATATCAGATTCAAACAATTAATAAAATGATTGTTTTGTACTGCAAACTAAAACATGGTCAGCAGAAACTATGTACTGAATGCGAAGATTTATATCAATATGCAAATCAAAGACTTCAGAAATGCCCTTTCGGTGATAACAAGCCCGAATGTAAAGATTGTAAAATACACTGTTATAATAATGAAATGAGAAAAAGGATGAAAGATGTAATGAAATTCACCGGACCACGAATGTTGATCTATCACCCTACAGATTTTTTAAAACATCTTATCAGTAAAAAATAATTAAGATAAACTTAGCCCCAAAAACTCCAATATGATTTTAGTTTATCTCGAAAACATTCCATCCTGCGGCGAAATATTAATCAGTGCTTCTAAATTAGCAAAGCAACTTGGCAAAAAATTTGCGATTATATGTTTTACTGACAAAGAAAATGATATTGAGATTAATAAAAACATCACCACCGAGCTACTTTCAAAGCTAAATATAACAGAGTTTAAATATTTTTCTGAAATTGTTAATCTAACTGATTTATCTTCGTTTTGCGAAAAAGAAGAAGTATCATTCCTGTTTTTACAATTAACTGCCTACCGTAAAAATAAAATACAACTACTATTAAATTCATGTCGTGATTTACGAATTCCCTATATTCTATTCAAAGACAATTTTACCGAACTGGATGTTTCTAAAGTAATTGTTCCTGTAACTTTTCTCGAAGAAGAAAT
>CAYNHC010000046.1:8707-10157 GCA_964396705.1 uncultured Paludibacter sp. | reverse complement strand
TTTTTTATATTTTCATACAAAAAACATCTATCTTTGCACTCCAAACTTTTTATTGCTTTCAAATGTTTTTTTGTTAAACATTTATTTAACATGCAGGAACTTACTCTTATTACTCCAACTTTTTTATTTTCAGCTATTTCATTACTTTTATTGGCCTATACAAACAGATTTCTTTCGTATGCTCAGTTAGTAAGAACGCTGAAAGATAAATATATGGAAGATCGCTCTGCATTGACTCATGCACAAATAATGAATCTAAAAAAAAGGCTTATACTGACTAAAAACATGCAATTAGTTGGCGTTGCAAGTTTATTGCTATGTGTTGTTACTATGTTTTTTATTTATGTCGGTTTGCAAACTGTTTCGGTTTACTCCTTCGGAATAGCACTTTTATTACTTATTATTTCATTAAGTTTATCGGTTATGGAAATTCGCATATCAGCTAATTCGTTGAATATTTACCTGAGCGATATGGAAAAAACGTCGAAAAAGGATTAAGAGTTTATGTGGTGAAATGTTTTTTGATAATGAGTTATTGAGAAATTAGAAAATAAGAAATAAGCGCAAATTATTTTATTTCGGGAAGTTATTAGGAAAAGTTTTTTTGATATAAATACAATGGAGAATAATTGATATTTAATTCGGCTTAAAAAATTAAGGTTTAAGGTTAATAAAACAGGTATTAGAAAATGAAAATTATTATTGCAGGTGCCGGAGAAGTTGGCACACATTTGGCAAAACTTTTGGCACGCGAAAATTTTGATATTTTATTGCTCGATGAGGATCCAGCAAAAATAAAAGATTTGGAAGCAAGTTACGATTTACTGACTTATGTTGGCTCACCAACTTCAATTACGGCATTGACCGAAGCAGGCGTAAATGGTGTTGACTTGTTCATAGCTGTTACTCCACTCGAAAGCGTAAACATGACTGCTTGTATGCTTGCTAACAACTTAGGGGCAAAAAAAACTTTGGCACGCATCAATAATTATGAATACCTGCTTCCAAAAAACAAAGAATTTTTCGAGAAATTAGGCGTTAATTACCTGATTTATCCCGAAGTTCTTGCTGCAAAAGAAATTGTTGAATCACTAAAAACTAACTGGTTACGCCAAAATTTGAGTTTTTGTAATAATGCATTGATACTTGTTGGTATTAAAGTAAGAACTAATGCACTGATTTTAAATACAAAGTTCAATACCGGATTTTTCGATGAGGAAAATTTCCGTGTTGTATCTATAAAACGAGGGCCAAAAACAATTATCCCCATCGGTTCTGATCAGATTTTAGCCAATGATATAGTTTATTTTATGACTACTCCCAATAATCTTGAATCTGTAAGAAAAAAAGCAGGGAAAGAAGATATTCAGATTAAAAATATCATGATTTTGGGTGGCAGTAAAATTGCTCAAAAAACATTGCAGACACTACCTAGTAATTACAATGTTAA
>CAYNHC010000046.1:0-8607 GCA_964396705.1 uncultured Paludibacter sp. | reverse complement strand
ATCGATTATATTATGTTGGCCGAAAGTATGGACATCGGAACAGTGATTAACAAAAAAATGATTGCTGCCAGTTATATTTATCAGTTAACACTTGATGCAGATGTACTGAATGTTACTACTTTAACATCGGCCGATGCCGAAGTAGTTGAATTTGTGGCAAAAGCAGGTTCAAAAATTACCCGTTCGAAAATTAAAGACCTTCGTTTGCCCGACCAAGTGAATATAGGTGGTTTTGTGCGTGATGGTAAAGGAAGCATAGTGAATGGAAACACAGTTATCATGCCTAACGATCACGTAATTGTATTTTGCATTTCGTCGGCTATTCGTAAAATTGAAAATTTCTTCAACTAATGAATTCCAACTTTAACTTTAAATTAATTCTGAAAATTCAGGGAAGTTTAATGTTAGTGGAAAGTATATTTCTATTATCAGCATTTATAGTTTCTATATTTTACAGAGAATCTGTTGGAGTTTATTTTCTTTATACAGCCGGGATTGGGATAATTTTGGGACTGACAGGGATTCTTGCAGGAAGAAAAGCAAACCCAGTGATTGGAAAGCGTGAAGGTTCGGTTATTGTTACATTAACCTGGCTTTTGTTTTCATTATTGGGTATGTTGCCTTTTTTATTCTCAGGAAGTATTGCAAGTATTCCCGATGCATTTTTCGAAACCATGTCTGGTTTTACTACAACAGGTGCATCAATACTTAACAATATCGAAGAATTACCCTTTTCCATCCTATACTGGCGTAGCATGACCCATTGGATTGGTGGTCTGGGAATCATTGTAATCTCCATGGCATTGCTACCCATTTTCGGATTCTCGGGCATGCAAATTTTCTCAGCTGAAGCTACCGGCCCGACCAAAGACAAAATACATCCAAAAATCAGCGAAACAGCAAAACGACTGTTAGCCATTTATATAATACTTACATTATCCGAAATATTTTTTTTGCGGATCGCAGGAATGACTTGGTTCGATGCGGTTTGTCATTCTTTCGGAACAATTGCTACGGGTGGTTTTTCGACCAAGCAAGCTAGTATAGGTCATTACAATTCTCCCTTTATTGAGTATATCATTATTTTCTTTATGATTTTTTCGGGAGTTAATTTTGCCTTGTACTATTTTTTAGTCAAATTTAAAGTATATAAAGTTTGGAAAAACGAAGAATTGAGAATATTTCTTGTTTTAGTTCTGATATTCTCAGTATTTTTGATGCTTTCACAAATTAATTTTAAAGAGAATTTGTCTTGGGTATTGATAGAAGAATATATACGTAACGGTTTATTTGTTACGTGTGCCACAATAAGCACAACTGGCTTTGTAACAGTCGATTATAACTTATGGCCACCTTTTACATGGTATTTCATCATCATTTTAATGCTGATTGGTTCTTCAGCTGGCTCAACAGCCGGTGGTATGAAAGTAGTTCGTGTATTGTTGGTTTTCAAATATACTTATTACGAATTTAAACGCTTTATTCATCCTAATGCAGTATTTCCGGTGCGATATAATCAACATGTTGTGGGAGATGAAGTGATTGCAAGGGTGCTTGCATTTGCTTTATTATACTTTATAATAATTTTTGCAGGATCAACTCTTTTGAGTATCAGTGGCTTAGGTTATATAGAATCGTTTAGCGGCATGATTACCTGCCTGAGTGATGTGGGACCGGGATTAGGAAATATTGGACCTGCTTACAATTTTTCCCATTTACCCGATATTTCTAAATGGTTTTTATCAATTATTATGTTAATAGGTCGTTTAGAAATATTTACAGTTCTGCTGATATTTACACCCGTATTTTGGAAAAGATAAGACAACAAAGTCGCAAATTACAAATTATGTTGTACTTTTGCGCCATCTTTCAAAAAATCATCATTAAAGATTACTTTTTTGAAATAATACAGAACCTTCAATCGTATTGGTGTCGCCGCTGTTTATTAACACTCCGCCCAAAATACTATATTTGATTTTTTAAACAATTTAATTTCAAATAGATGAACAAAGAGTTTAATCTTCGTTTGGTTCTTCGTGTAATGAGTAGCTTAGCGCTTGTAGAAAGTGTTTTGTTATTGTTCGTTTGCCTTATTCCACTTATTTATGGTGAAAGTGATGCGCGTTTTTTTCTATTATCTTCATTAATAAGTCTGGCTTTTTCAGGACTTACTTATTTTTTTGGCAGAAATCCATCAACAACAATTGGCAAACGCGAAGGATCTGTAATAGTTACCTTCACATGGATTGTATTTTCTCTTATCGGACTTTTACCTTTTTGGTTAAGTGGAAGCATTCCTTCTTTTACAGATGCATTTTTCGAAACCATCTCAGGTTTCACAACCACAGGAGCATCGATTCTAAATAATATCGAAGAGCTTTCGCATGGTATGTTGTTTTGGCGAAGCTTGACTCACTGGATTGGGGGACTTGGAATTATTGTAATTTCTCTGGCCATACTTCCGGTTTTCAGTACAAGTGGCACACAACTTTTTGCAGCAGAAACTACGGGTCCAACCAAAGACAAAATTCACCCCAAAATTAATGAAACAGCCAAACGACTTTTCCTGATTTACGTTATCCTCACTACTGCTGAAACTATTTTGTTGTTATTTGGTGGTATGAATTTATTCGATGCCGTAAATCATTCATTTGCAACCATAGCGACCGGTGGTTTCTCGACCAAACAAGCTAGTGTTGGATACTGGGATTCAGCTTATATTCAATACATCATTTCAATTTTTATGATTTTGTCCGGAATCAACTTCAGTTTGTATTATTTCGGATTCAAGAATAAGTTTCAAAAAGTAAAAGAGAATGAAGAACTAAGATATTATATAATTGTGCTTTTCTCATTCATTATTATTGTCGCCCTATCATTGATTGACTTTTCAAAACCTTTCAGTTTCCCTGTTGTAGAAAAAGCATGGCGCGATTCGATGTTTACAGTATCCTCGTTAATGACAACAACCGGCTTTGGCACTGTAGATTACATGTATTGGAAGCCACTAACTTGGGTCATTTTATTGATTGTTATGCTTACCGGAGCCTCAGCAGGATCAACAAGTGGTGGTATAAAAATGATTCGCGTAGTTATTTCTGGAAAAGCATGTTATTACGAATTTAAAAGATTAATACATCCTAACGCTATTATCCCAATTCGCTACAATGGTCATTTAGTACGCGAAGATATTCTTACACGCGTTTTGGCTTTTACACTGCTTTACTTAGTTATTGCGGGTTTTGGAATACTCGTACTTGCTATGTCAGGTATGGGATTTTTAGAATCTATTGGCGGTATGATTACTTGTTTGGGTGGAGTTGGTCCTGGTCTCGGATTGGTAGGTCCTGCAGGAAACTTTCATGACATACCTGAATTCAGCAAATGGTTCTTGTCGCTTATGATGCTTACAGGGCGTTTGGAACTTTATACAGTACTATTATTATTTACTCCTGCATTTTGGAAAAGATAATTTATCATATTTAATATTTCTACTTAAAAACCGCATGTTTATTCAGCGGTTTTTTTGTTTTAAATTAGTCAGATAAAAATATTTTTTCAATCTTTGCATTAAATTTGTGGTTAGTATTTGAGTTGTATTAAGCAAATAATGATTATTAATAAAATGATAATACATTGCTAAGTAACAATTTCTAATTTCTTATTTTCTCAAAACACATTAAATCTGATTTTTATGAAAAAACTAATTATAATATTCGTGTTATCATTCCTATTATTCAATCAATATACCAATGCACAATTACTTGAAAAACTATTGAACATACAAATTCGCTCAGGTTATGCAATTCTTAATACAGGAGATACATTGTTGGGCTGTTTCGAATTTAACGACAGTAAAGACAATTACAAAATTCTTGTTTATAAAGATCCAATAACCCATAAAAACAGTGCGTATTTGCCTCAGGATGTAAATATTTTCACTATCGATAGTATGTATTTCCGACCAAAAGAACTAAAAGACGAATGGGTTTTTATGCGGGTTTTATTTGAAGATAAAATAAAAATGTACTTACACAAAAATTTTTATACTACATTTTCTTATTCAGGATGTTACAATCAGTTCTTAATCGAGAAACCAACGGGTGAAAAAATATTGGTAACGGTTGATAATTTTTATCCATTTAAAACCAAAGTTGGCAATTTTTTCAAAGACTGTCCGGCCATTTATTCCAAAATAAAAAACAACACTTATCAGGCTAAGGATTTATTTGAAATTACTGTGGAATACAACGAATGGCTAAAGAGTAAATAATTTCGTGTTTCATGTTTCTCGTTTCGTGTTTCGTGTTTCATTTCTTAGTTTCTTAGTTTCTTAATTTCCTATTTTCTATTTTCTCAATTTCTTAACTTTGTTCTTCGATCTCAAAAGATTGTTCATAACTTAGCTGCATCATATTTTGATAAAACCCTCAATTCCATTATTTTTGTATTATTCAACCTGATTTTCAGATATATTGTTTCAGGTATAAACAAAACACAACGAATGGAAGTTTCTTTTCTAGAAGATCTCAATGAGAATCAACGTCTTGCAGTAGAATATACCGATGGTGCATCGCTAGTTATAGCCGGAGCAGGTTCCGGAAAAACCCGTGTACTAACCTACAAAATTGCATATCTGTTGAAAACAGGCATGATTCCTTCATCAATTCTTGCCCTCACTTTCACCAACAAAGCTGCACGGGAGATGAAGAACCGTATTGCCACAATGGTTGGCGAACGAACTGCCCGTTACCTTTGGATGGGAACCTTTCACTCCATTTTTGGTCGCATTTTACGCAATGAAGCTGATAAAATTGGCTTTACTAAAAATTTTACCATTTACGACACTTCCGATTCAAACAGTTTGATAAAAAGTATTGTAAAAGAATTGAAGTTGGATGATAAAGTGTATAAACACGGTTTTGTACATTCACGCATTTCATTTGCAAAAAACAATCTGATAACTCCTGAAGCATATCTTGGTAATTCAGATTTAATGAAAGCCGATATGAACTCACGCGTTCCTCGCATTTCAGACATTTACATGATTTATTGCAACCGTTGCAAACAAGCCGATGCAATGGATTTTGATGATCTATTACTTCAAACCAACGTTTTATTTCGCAATCATCCTGATGTTTTGCAAAAATACCAACAAGCTTTCAGCTATATTCTTGTAGATGAGTATCAGGATACAAATTTTGCGCAGTACCTGATCGTTAAGAAATTAGCCGAACAGCACGAACGAATTTGCGTGGTGGGCGACGATGCTCAAAGTATTTACTCATTTCGCGGAGCGAATATCGACAATATTCTTCAATTTAAAAATGCTTATCACAATGCTAAAATTTTTAAACTGGAACAGAATTACCGTTCAACCCAAAATATTGTAAATGCCGCTAATAGCCTGATTGATAAAAATACGGCTCAGATTCGAAAAACAGTTTTTTCCGAAAAAGATACAGGTGAATTGATTAAAATACTGAGTGTTTACAACGATTTAGAAGAAGGTGTAATTGTTGCCAATAATATTTCGGAGTTACAGAAAAAAGAAGATTTCAGTTTTCAACAAATTGCCATTTTATACCGAACCAATTCACAGTCGCGTGTATTAGAGGAAGCATTGCGCAAGCAGGGAATTCCATACCGTATTTATGGTGGTTTATCGTTTTACCAACGCAAAGAAATTAAAGACGTAATTGCTTATTGTCGTTTGATTTGCAACCCGAACGACGAAGAAGCTTTGAAACGTATTATTAATTATCCCGCACGCGGAATTGGCGACACAACTGTTAATAAATTAATTGAATGTGCTCAACTACATGCTGTAAGTGCATGGGAAGTATTAAGTGATATGTTGAAGTACAATTTGCCTGTTAACGGTGGAACGGCTAATAAACTGGCACAATTTCGGAGTATGATTTCTGTGTTTTCCGAACAGGTTTACACGCAAAATGCGTACGATTTAGTGAACAGCATTGTTAAAGTTACGGGAGTAATCAGTGATACCTATGTGGATCGTTCGCCAGAAAATTTGAGTAAACAGGAGAATGTTCAGGAATTACTGAAAGCTATTCATGAGTATTGCGATAACCGTGAGAAAAACAATGAAACCGGCTTTCTACCCGATTTTTTATCAGAAGTATCACTACTCACCGACCAGGATACCGATAAAGAAGCCGAAACTGACAAAGTAACCATGATGACTGTTCATGCAGCCAAAGGACTTGAATTCAGAGCGATATTTATTGTTGGCATGGAAGAAGACCTGTTTCCATCGTCATATACAGTTGGTAACGAACGTGAGTTAGAAGAGGAAAGACGTTTATTCTATGTAGCCATTACGAGAGCCGAGGAGTTGTGTTTTATCAGCTACGCAAAATCGCGTTTCCGCAATGGGAAAGTAAACTTTTCGAACCCAAGCCGTTTTATTAAAGACATTGATTCAAAATTCCTTGATGCTCCAAAAGAAAAAGAATTTGAACCAAATCAAAGGCGATTTGGTGATTGGGACGAAGATGTTGATACCGAACGAAATATTTTTGGACACCGCTCATTATCAAAACCAAAACCTGTGGAACCATTTGCTCCGCAAATGCTTAAAAGATTAGTGAAAATCGAAAGCACTACTTCTGAAAAATTTCAGACCGATAATAACGCATTGCCAGTGGGTAGTTTTGTAAAACATGCCTCGTTTGGTGTAGGCAAGATAGTTAAAACATATATTGATAATGGGAATGAAAAAGCTGAAATTGATTTTGGAGAGAAAGGTATAAAATCATTATTACTGAAATTCGCAAAATTAGAAGTTCTTAATTAATAGCGCTTTAAAACTTTGAATATAAAATTTAAAATCATAGTAAATTTAAAATTAAAAATTTTATCTTTGTAAATGATTAACAAAACCACATTGAAATTTTTACCGAAAAACAAATCAAACAAATAAATATTATGGCAGAAAAAAAAGCCGATGAAATTAGAAAACCATCGTTAGAAAAACTAAAAGCATTGCAGTTGGCAATGGATAAAATTGAAAAAGACCACGGAAAAGGCACCATCATGAAAATGGGTGATTCCAAAATAGAAGAAGTATCATTCATTTCAACCGGCTCAATCGGTTTGAATGTTGCTTTAGGAGTAGGTGGATACCCGCGTGGTCGTGTAATTGAAATTTACGGACCTGAATCGTCTGGTAAAACAACTTTAGCAATTCATGCAATTGCCGAAGCTCAAAAGGCAGGTGGGATAGCTGCTATTATTGATGCTGAACATGCTTTTGATCGTTCGTATGCCGAAAAATTAGGCGTAAATATCGACGAATTACTTATTTCGCAACCCGACAATGGCGAACAAGCGTTGGAAGTTGCTGATCAGTTGATTCGCTCCTCAGCCGTTGATATTGTAGTCATTGACTCAGTTGCAGCATTAACTCCAAAGGCTGAACTAGAAGGCGATATGGGCGATTCAAAAATGGGATTACAAGCCCGTTTGATGTCGCAAGCTTTAAGAAAATTGACTGCTAATATCAGCAAAACAAATACAACCTGTATTTTCATTAACCAGTTGCGCGAAAAAATCGGTGTTATGTTTGGCAATCCTGAAACTACAACCGGTGGTAATGCGTTAAAATTTTATGCTTCAGTTCGTTTGGATATTCGCAGAATTGGTCAGTTGAAAGACGGAGAAGATGCAATAGGCAACCAGACACGTGTTAAAGTGGTTAAAAACAAAGTAGCACCACCATTCCGTAAAGCAGAATTTGATATTATGTTTGGCGAAGGAATTTCGAAAACCGGTGAAATTCTTGATTTAGGTGTTGAATATGGAATAATTAAGAAAAGTGGTTCGTGGTTCAGTTATGGTGATACAAAACTGGCGCAGGGACGTGATGCCTCTAAAAATGTAATTAAAGACAATCCTGAATTGGCTGCCGAATTAGAAGCAAAAATAGTAGAAGCCATAACAAACAAATAATAGCTTCCTGCAAATTGCACATTAAAAAAGCGATACATTTTAGATTTGTATCGCTTTTTTATATAAATAAATTGTATTTGACTACCCAAGGAAACTTTTTAATAATTTACTTTTTGAATTTGGTCTCAGTTTTCTGATTGCTTTTTCTTTGATCTGACGTACGCGTTCACGTGTCAATCCAAACTCATCACCTATTTCTTCAAGCGTCATTTCTGCCATACCTATTCCAAAGAATTTTTTTACTATATCTCTTTCTCTGTCGGAAAGCGTATGTGCAAGAACACGTTCAATCTCTTTTGATAGCGATTCGTTAATCAACACTCTATCTGCGTTTGGAGAATCATCATTGATCATCACATCAAGCAAACTATTGTCTTCACCTTCAACAAACGGAGCATCCACTGAAATATGACGACCCGAAACTTTCATTGTATCGGTAATCTTATCAACAGGAATGTCTAATTGTTCGGCTAACTCTTCGGGTGAAGGGCGACGCTCATTTTCTTGTTCAAATTTAGAAAAAGCTTTGTTAATTTTGTTCAAAGAACCTACCTGATTCAAAGGTAAACGTACAATACGTGATTGTTCAGCCAACGCTTGCAAAATGGATTGACGAATCCACCATACTGCATA
>CAYNHC010000045.1:15335-17881 GCA_964396705.1 uncultured Paludibacter sp. | reverse complement strand
GAAAGAACATGTAATTGCATCTATTTATTGGCTTGATATTGATGAGAGTGATACTCTCACTCCAAGTAAGGGTATGAATATCAACTTTGATAGTCTCACACAAAGTGAGGCTTTGAATTTCAACTTTGATAGCCTCACTCAAAGTGAGACTATCAATATTTTATTTAGCAAACGGCTAAAAGGTATTATTCATAGTCGTCGGCATTTGGCAGCTACACCTGTTTTCAAAGGAATTCCAAATTTTAAAGAAACCCGAATCGCCATGTTGCGTGCCGAAAATCTAAATGAATTATTTTCAATTATTGATTCTGTAAGGGAGACCCCTAATCCGTCAGCTGACGGAGAATAGAAATTACAACTATTATTTTAAATTATATAAATCAACTTATTATGTATAAACAAATTAAAAACCGAATCTTTTTTCCCCTTCAGGGGTTAGGGGTCTTCTTATTACTACTGCTTATGACAACAGCTTGCAATAAATCAGACAAATTAACTTCAGGTATTGACCTGAATAATCTGGACACAACAGCAATTCCCGGAACTGATTTTTATCAGTACGCTTGTGGTGGATGGATGAAAAATAATCCGCTGACAGGAGAGTATTCACGTTTTGGTAGTTTTGACAAATTAGCCGAAAATAATCGAAAACAGTTACGTGAGTTAATTGAAGAAATAGCTGCAAAACCTGCTGACAAAGGAACTGTTGCCCAAAAAATAGGCGATTTGTATAACCTGGCAATGGATAGTGTTAAATTAAACAAAGATGGTTTCAAACCAGTCGAAGGTCAGTTAAAAGCCATTGCAAACATTAACAATATTCAGGAATTGACAAAAATTTTACCTGATTTTTTACAATCCGGTATTGATGCTTATTTCACGCTTTATGTTGATGCTGATCCAATGAACAGCAATCAGTATCTTGTACAAACTTATCAAAGTGGTATAAGTTTGGGTGAACGAGAATATTATCTTGATAATGATGCACATACAACTGATATTCGCAATAAATACAAAGGACATGTAGAAAAAATGTTTAAGCTCTTCGGTTTTACAGATGCCGAAGCAACACAAAATATGGAATCAGTACTAAAAATTGAGACTCGTTTGGCAACAGCTGCTTACGATCAGATTAAATTGCGTGATCCACACGCCAATTATAATAAAATGAGTATTGCTGATTTGCAGAAACTGGTTCCTTCTATCAATTGGGTGGATTATTTGAAAGCAGTAGGAGTAGCTCAGGTAAAAGATTTAAGTGTATCTCAAAAGGAATCATTAATTGAAGCCGGAAATATTATTGCTACTGAGCCTTTATCGGTTCAAAAGGCGTATTTGCAATGGAAAGTGATTGATGGTGCAGCTGGCTATTTAAACGATGAAATTACAGCACAAAACTTCGATTTCTATGGCAAAACATTATCTGGAAAACAAGAACAAACACCTCGCTGGAAGCGTGCGGTAAGTAATGTAGATGGTGTTTTGGGCGAAGCGGTAGGACAGATGTATGTTAAAAAATACTTTCCTGCCAAAGCTAAAAAACGCATGTTGAAACTTGTACACAACCTACAGGAATCTTTGGGCGAGCGTATTAATGACTTAGCCTGGATGGGTGATTCAACTAAATTAAAAGGGATTGAAAAATTGAATACTTTCCACGTAAAAATTGGTTATCCTGATAAATGGAGAGATTATTCAGATCTTGAAATTAGTAAGGATTCGTATTATGCGAATATTCAGAGAGCTAATCGGTTCGAAAGTGCATACATGTTCTCGAAAGCTGCTCGCAAGCAAGTGGATAAAGATGAATGGTTAATGACACCACAAACTGTAAACGCTTATTATAATCCTTCAACCAACGAAATTTGTTTCCCTGCGGGAATTCTTCAGTATCCTTTTTTTGATATGAACGCCGACGATGCTTTTAATTATGGCGCTATCGGCGTTGTAATTGGTCATGAAATGACACATGGTTTCGACGATCAAGGTTGTCAATTTGACAAAGAAGGTAATTTGAAAAACTGGTGGACAGAGAATGATAAAAAGAAATTTGATCTTCGTGCGAAAGTATTAGCAGATTTCTTTGATGCCATTGAAGTAGCACCGGGCACTAAAGCCAATGGAAAATTTACCTTAGGAGAAAATATTGCGGATCATGGTGGATTGCAGGTTTCGTATCAGGCATTCAAGAAAGCTACTAAACATAAATCGCTCGACAATGTTGATGGATTTACTCCCGAGCAGCGTTTCTTCCTTTCTTATGCCAATGTATGGGCCGGAAATATCCGTCCTGAGGAGATTTTATCATTAACCAAGTCTGATCCTCATTCGCTCGGGAAATGGCGTGTAAATGGCGCTTTACCACACATAGCTGCGTGGTACAATGCTTTTGATATTAAGAAAAGCGATCCAATGTATTTGACTCCTGACAAAAGAGTAAGTATTTGGTAACCTCACCTCTTTATCCCTTCTTCATTTGGTGCGTAGAATAAAATAAGGCAGACCCTCATTAGCGTCTGCCTTATTTTTTTTGCGATTAAAAACTT
>CAYNHC010000045.1:0-15235 GCA_964396705.1 uncultured Paludibacter sp. | reverse complement strand
AAATAAGGCAGACCCTCATTAGCGTCTGCCTTATTTTTTTTGCGATTAAAAACTTTCTTCGATTCTATTATTTTTTTATAATTTACAGGTTTACCATGTGACTGAATCTCTTCTTCACGGCTTTGCTTTCGCGCGGCTTTTACCTGCTCAAGCACTTTGTTTTTCTTTTTTGTTTTCATTTTTAAATTGTCTAATAATCAAATTTCATTTTAAATTATAATTACATTTCTAACCCCGTTTTCAACTTCTTCAATATTTACATTTACTAATGAGTCGGGTAGGAGGGAGGCAATATTTTCCGACCACTCGATAAAACATAAATTTCCGCTGTATAAATATTCTTCAGCTCCCAAATCCAACGCTTCCTGAACTTTGTTAATCCGGTAACAATCGAAATGATAAATAATTTTTTTATCTGCAGCTTCATATTCGTTAACAATTGAAAAGGTTGGAGAGTTGACGGTATCTTTTACACCCAGCTCTTCACAAATTGCTTTTATAAAAGTAGTTTTACCTGCACCCATTTTTCCATTGAATGCAAAAACGGTTTTGTTACCAATTCGTTCAATAAATTGTCGGGCCGTTAAGTTTATAGTATTTAACGATTCAATTTTTAATGTCATAATAAATTTCAATGATTACTTGATATTCTTAAATTTTCGCTGTTTTGAAAAATTTCTTGTAATTTTAAGGGTTCGAGAGTCTAAAATTTGAATACAAAGATACAGATGTTTATCATTATTAAATTCTCAGGGCTTCAAATCTTTATTAAAATAACCGTAAATAATTGATGCTCTGTGCTTTCCGGCAATATTTTCTATCTCTGTAATTTCAGCTGTTCTGAGTCTTTTCAGGCTCTTAAAATGTTTCATCAGGTCAGTTTTAGTTTTTTCACCAATTCCATGAATATTATCAAGCTCAGAAGTCGTTTGTGACTTACTTCTTTTTTCCCGATGAAATTTTATCGCAAACCTATGCACCTCATCCTGTATACCTGCAAAAAATTTAAAAAGTTGATCCGTTACTTTTAGTCCTACTGCTTGTGGCGGAAAACCAATTAACACTTCGTGAGTTTTATGCTTGCTGTCTTTTGCTAGTCCGGCTATTGGGATTTGAAGTTTCAGGTCATCTTCAATTACCTGACGAATTATTTCCATTTGTCCAATTCCACCATCAGCAATTATTAGGTCGGGTAGGGGAGTTTCTTCATTCATAATTCGATTATATCTTCGCGAAACTACTTCTTTCATTGATGCATAATCGTCAGGACCTTCTACTGTTTTAATGTTATATTTTCGATACTCTTTTTTAGCTGGTTTACCTTTTTTATAAACTACACATGCTGCAACTGCATTTGTCCCAGAAATGTTTGAATTGTCAAAACATTCAATGTGTAAAGGTAGTTTTTGAAGTTGCAGCCTATCCTTAACCGATTCCAATAATTGGATAATTCTTTGTTCCGGATTCAATTTTTCAGCTTGTTTTAATTTATCAAGTTTATATTGTTTTACATTTTGAATTGATAAATCAAGAAGTTTTTTTCTATCTCCTCTTTGAGGTATAATGATGGATGCTCCAGTTATTTTGTAATCAATTTTGAAGGGAAGTACAATTTCTTTTGAATTACTTTTTAATCTTTCACGTAATTCTACGATTGCCATTGCAAGGATTTCTTCTTTTTGTTCATCTATTCTCTTTTTATACTCAATAGTGTAACCCTGAATTATGCTTCCATTGTTAATTCGAAGAATATTTACATAAGCCGAATTGTCATTTTCATCGTAAGCAAAAACATCGGTTTCATCTAAAATTGTATTCGAAATAATAGATTTGGATTTGTAGTTTTCTATTAAATCATATTTTATTTTTATTTGATGTGCTTCTTCGAACTTGTATAATTTAGATAATTCCTGCATTTGAAAGTAAAGAATTTTGCTTATTTCATTGGCATTTCCTTTAATTATTTTTTTTATGCTATCTATATGTCTTTGATATTCTAATGCTGTCTCTTTAGCTTCACATGGCGCATTACATTTATGGATATGATATTGTAAACAGACTTTAAACTTCTTTTCATTTATGTTTTGAACATTAAGTGGTAATTTACAGGTTCTTATAGGAAATAATTGATGAATAATATCGAGTAATGAGTTGATAGTGTAGTTTGAACTATATGGACCAAAATAGTCAGAACCATTTTTAATTATATTTCTTGTTTTAAAAATTCTTGGGAAAAGTTCATTTGTAATGCAAATACTTGGGTAGGTCTTACCATCTTTTAGTAAGACATTATAACGAGGTTGGTATTGTTTTATTAAATTATTCTCAAGAAGTAAAGCATCTTCTTCGCTGTCAACAACTATGTATTTGAGTGAAACTATATTTTTGACTAAAACATTTGTTTTTCCCGTTTCATGAATTTTATTGAAATATGAGGTTACTCTTTTTTTTAAATTTTTTGCTTTACCGACATAAATGATTTCCTCGTTCGAATTAAAATACTCATAAACTCCCGGTTTGTCCGGTAAAGTTTTTATTTGATCCTGTAGTGTAGCAGAAGATTTCATTTCTGTGTTATTTTGTTTCACGTGAAACGTTTGTTTGTCTTATAATTTTGATTAATATTCGTATTCAATTTTTTGATGCATTGGATAATTATATAAGCACCTCATTATTTTAACTTTACCTCAAATTTGTTTCACGTGGAACATTTGTGTTTTTTTATTCCTCATTAATGACGAATGATTATCTACCTAATAAAACTAATAAAATATTTACGTCGCTTGGAGAAATCCCCGGAATACGACTTGCCTGACCGATGGTTTCCGGATTAATTTTAGTGAGTTTTTGTCTTGCCTCGGTTGAAAGTGATAAAATTGAATTGTAATCGATACGACCGTTAATAGGTATATGTTCTAATCGTTGTAATTTTTCAGCAATTAATTTTTCGCGTATAATATAACCTTCATATTTTAAAAGTACTTCAGCAGATTCAACGATTTCTTCTTTTCTTTTTGGTATTTTGTCGATTGTAGACTGTAGTGCCGGCACAAAAGTTGCAAGTTTGTTTATTCCGATTTGTGGTCGAAGAACCAGATCGGCGAGCTTGCAACCATGCTTAATTTCAGAAGAATTTGAATTCTTTAAAAAATTATTAATGGCTGTTGGTTTAATTGAATAAGATTGAATAAATTCTATAAGCTTTGCTTGTTCGTTTTTTTTGTATTCAAGCTCTTCAAAGCGATCTTGTTTTGCAATACCAATATTGTAAGCTTTTTCAGTAAGCCGAAAATCTGCATCATCTTGTCTGAGTATTAATCTGTATTCGGCGCGCGAAGTAAACATCCGATAGGGTTCGTCAACTCCTTTGGTCACTAAATCATCAATGAGAACGCCAATATATGCTTCGTTACGTGCAAGTGTAAATTCATTGCCTCCAAAACAATTAATGTGTGCGTTAATTCCTGCAATTAAACCTTGTCCTCCGGCTTCTTCGTATCCGGTAGTGCCATTTACCTGTCCTGCAAAAAATAGGTTTTTAATTAGCTTAGTTTCGAGCGTGTGTTTTAGTTGCGTAGGATCGAAGAAATCGTATTCTATGGCATATCCTGGTCGATAAAGTTGAGCATTTTCTAATCCTTGAATTGTATGGATTGCACGAATTTGAACATCGAGGGGTAGGGAAGAGGAGAAACCATTAATATAATACTCGTTCGAATCGACACCTTCGGGTTCTAAGAAAAGTTGATGAGACATTTTATCAGCAAAGGTTATTATTTTTGTTTCGATGCTCGGACAGTATCTTGGTCCGATACTCTGGATTTGACCGTTATAAAGTGGCGAAAATTCCAATCCTTTACGAAGTTCATCATGGGTATTTTCATTCGTATAGGTAATCCAACAACTCATTTGCTTCAGATCTCGTTTTACGTTTTCCATAAAAGAAAATTTATGAAAATCATTTTCGCCTTTCTGCTCCGTTAATTTACTGAAATCAATTGTTTTTGCATCAATTCGAGCCGGAGTTCCCGTTTTCATGCGATCAGTACTAAATCCCATTGATTTTAATTGTTCAGTAATTCCGTAGGAAGCAGGTTCTGATATACGACCACCTACTAACTGATTTTTTCCGAAGTGCATTAATCCTCTTAAAAATGTACCGGCTGTAAGTACTACAGATTTTGCTTTCATGTGAACGCCTAAAGCCGTAATAACTCCGGTAACTTCACCTTTTTCGAAAGTTAATTGCGTTACTGTGTCTTGCCATACGTAAAGATTAGGCGTGTTACTGATGACTTTTATCCATTCCTGAATAAACTGATGGCGGTCACTTTGCGATCGGGGACTCCACATCGCAGGACCTTTTGATCGATTCAACATTCTAAATTGAATGGCTGAGCGGTCCGTAACAATTCCCATTTGTCCGCCGAGTGCATCGATTTCACGCACAATCTGGCCTTTGGCAATACCACCGACAGCAGGATTACAGCTCATTTGGCCAATTTTATTCATGTCCATCGTTATGAGTAATGTTTTTGAACCCATATTGGCAGCGGCGCAAGCCGCTTCATTTCCGGCATGTCCTGCACCGATTACAATTACATCGTATTTAAAATCCATAGGAATATATTTTCTTGTCAATATTCAAACAAAATTGAATTTAATTGAGTATGATTTTTTGATTTATTTATTGAATATCTGTCTTATTTAAAAGGTGCAAAGTTAGAAAAATATGCTGGCAAACTGTTTTTATAATTCTATTAGAGTTGGTAAAATAAAATATTGTAATATAGTCGCTGAGCAATTGGTGTAGAAATGGATACTTTGAATTCGGATTTGACGAGTAGTTTCTTAAATTTTTAAAGAAAAATAATTGATCTAATTAGCATTGATTGTAATTTGATTTATCTTTAATGTACCAAATTTGATTCTATTATATACTTATTTTTCGTTGTACCAATCTAAATTATGAATTCTTATTTTTGAGTTTTCTGAAACAATTTTTTTGAATCTATTTAAAATATCTGCATTATCAATTCCTGCTGTTCTGTAGTGGTAAGGATAAACATTATTAGGTTTCATTTCAAGAACTGCTGATGCTGCTTGTTCTGGAGTCATGGTGTAGGGGAGATTCATACAAATAAAAGCATGGTCAATATTTTTTAATGCACGCATTTCCGGAATATCTTCAGTGTCGCCCGAAATGTAAATTCGTTGGTTTTTTAGAGTCAAAACGTAACCATTCCCGTTCCCTTTTTTATGATATTTCAATCTTTCAGGGGTAGTGTTATACATTGGTATTGCCTCTATTTTAATATTCAGAATGTTTAAACTTTCATTATTTTTTAAACTTTTTCCAATATTTAGTTTTTCAATTACACTGCCTGAACCAATAATTTCGGTTTTTTCTGTCATCAATTGGATGATTAAATCTTTATTGAAATGATCACCATGTTCATGAGTTAATAATATTATATCAGGTTTTTTAAATGTAGAATATTTTTCCAAAGCACCCACAGGATCAACATAAATTGTAATATCGTTATCCTGTATAACAAAAGATGCATGTTCTACAGGATAAAATTTAACCCCTTGCTTTGTTTTTGCGTTTAAAACAGTTGATAATAAGGAGAATAAAACGATTAAAGCAATAATATTTTTCATTACAAAGAGATTTATTATTTATAAAAGCGCAACTAAGCCCGGTAAAAGTAATACCTTTAAGCTTTAAGTTGCGCTTTTAATAAGTTGATTATAAGTCGATTAAATATCTCCTTCAGCAATCAGATATTCAGCTATTTGTACAGCATTGAGAGCCGCACCTTTTTTAATCTGATCACTTACACACCAGAAAGTGATACCATTCGGATTTGCCAAATCTTTGCGGATTCGTCCTACATGAACAGGATCTTTGCCTGAAAGGAACAAAGGCATTGGATATTTTTTCTCAGATGGATTATCAATTACTTCTACTCCGGGAGCTATTTCGAAAGCAGCACGTACTTCTTCAACCGATAGCGGACGTTCAGTCTCAGCCCAAACACTTTCGGAGTGAGCGCGCAACGCAGGAACACGAACACACATAGCGCTGACTTCTACATCTGAATGCATGATTTTGCGCGTTTCGTGATACATTTTCATTTCTTCTTTGGTGTAACCGTTATCAGTGAAAACATCGATTTGAGGAATGAGGTTATAAGCCAATTGATAAGCAAATTTGCTCACTGTAGGTTGTTCCCCTGCTAATACCTGACGATATTGCAAATCAAGTTCGTCCATAGCTGCTGCACCGGCACCTGAAGCTGCCTGATATGTTGAAACATGTACACGTTTGATATGCGAAAGGTTTTCAATCGCTTTTAAAGCAACCACCATCTGAATAGTTGTGCAGTTTGGGTTGGCAATAATACCACGAGGTCGAAGTTTTGCATCGGTAGCATTTACTTCAGGCACTACCAATGGAATATCTGATTCCATACGGAATGCAGATGAGTTATCAATCATTACACCACCAAATTTGGTAATATCTTCAGCATATTCTTTCGAAATACTTGCACCTGCTGACGTGAAGATGATATCAAATCCTTTGAAATCATCACCGTGTTTAAGTTCTTTCACGGTGAGTTTTTCACCTTTAAACTCATAAACACTACCCGCACTGCGCGAAGAACCGAAAAGAGTCAGTTCCGTCAATGGGAAATTGCGTTCAGCCAACACACGCAAAAATTCCTGGCCTACAGCGCCACTGGCGCCTACAATTGCTACTCTCATTGTTTGTTTTTTTTGCCTCATTATTCTTAATTTTTAAATAATGAGAAGTTAAAAATACATTATTGTTTTATTGCCAAATCTATATATCTTTGTAATTCAAAAATATAACCGCAAACATTTTGTTTTAATTTATCTGCAAAAGTAATTCATTTTAATAGAATTATCAATATTATGAAACCGACTATTCTGTTTTTTCTGTTTTTTACGCCATTATTATTAAATGCACAGGTAAATGATTCGTTTTTGGATGGTGATTTCACAAAAAACCCTGAATGGATTGGTACAATTCAGAATTTTATAATTAATAGTTCTGGTCAACTACAATCCAATGCTAAAGCAACATCTACATCATATCTTTTTACGCCTTCCGAAGCTTTTGTAAATGCAGAATGGGAATGCAGTATAAAAATCACATATTCAACATCATCTTCAAATTATGCATCGGTTTATATCATTAGCGATAATGCTGATATATCTAACGGTTGTTCTGGCTATTATGTTCAGGTAGGAGGTACGAATGATGAAGTTTCATTGTTTGTACAGCAAGGGACAAAAAAAACAAAAATAATTGACGGTGTTGACAAACGAACAGATGGAAATCCCGTAGAGATTAAAATAAAAGTTAAGCGTGATAATAATGGTAATTTTGAACTTTTCAGCAAATTAATAACCGAAGCAGATTATTTTCTTGAAGGAAAAGTTCAAGACAACATAGTTAAAAACAGTAGTTTTTTTGGTTTACTTTATTCAAATACTTCAACCACCGGTTCTTCATATTATTTTGATGATATAATTGTAAAAGGCGATAAAGCTCCCGATACCGAAGCCCCTCAATTTCTTAGTATTGGTATAGAAGAGCCCAATAAAGTTCACATTACTTTCTCAGAAAAAATGAATTTCGCAAATGCGTTTTTTCAAATAGACAAAGAGATAGGTTCACCCTCTGAGGTACAAATTTTATCGGACAATAAGTCGTTAATACTTAACTTCAAATCTGTTTTTGAAAAGGGCGAAATTTATACATTGATTGTAAGTGGATTAACAGACTTGTCAAATAATATAATTTTAAATGACAATATATCAATCGGAATACCCGAGCAGATTGAATTCGGTGATTTGATTTTGAATGAAGTGATGTTTGATAATCCTGAGAAATCGGTTGAATATATTGAGATTTACAATAGATCGAACAAAGTGCTTAATGTTTCCGGTTTAGTCTTTAGTACAAGAAAAACAGATGGATCGCTAAATACAGGGAATAAAATTTCAACATATAAGCTAATGGGACCACAAACATACCTTGTCTTTTGCCCGGCTGCTGATTCCCTTAAAAATTATTATAATCTGACCGGAAATAAAGAAATTATTAAGGCAACATGGACAACTCTTAATAATGAAAGCGCAACAATTGTGTTATGCAATGATGCAAAAGATACAATTTACGATGAGTTAACTTACTACTCGAAATGGCATCATGCTTTAGTGAAGAATCCAAAGGGAGTTTCATTGGAAAAAATCAATCCTTTTCTTGAAACACAAAACCAAACTTCGTGGCATTCGGCAGGCTCAGATGTAAATTATGGAACACCGGGGTATCAAAATTCTCAATTTCGGGAAATTGAAAACTCAGTTAATCAAAAGATGGTTTGGGTAGAGCCTGAAGCATTTTCACCAGATATGGATGGGATTGATGATCTTTGCTTTGTGCATTATGAAACAGAATCAAGTGGTTATGTTGCTAATGTGATAATACTTAACGCTGTAGGTGAAAAAATATATCAACTTGCCTCCAATATCCTTCTTTCGTCTGAAGGTTACCTGACCTGGGATGGTCGAACTAAGAAAGGAAACAATGCCAATGTTGGCATTTACGTACTTTATTTTGAAGCATTTAACCCTCAAACAGGAACGAAGTTAGTAAAAAAACTTCCTATTGTAGTTACTTCCCGATAATTTTGAAATATTAACATGCTATAATACAATAAATCAGCTATCTTTGCACTCGTTTTTTAAATTACAATACACATATTAAATTACAATGGAGAAAGTAAGTTATGCTTTAGGGCTAAGTTTAGGGAATAATCTGTTAAGCAGTGGAATTAACAACCTTAATTATACAAAATTAATAAAAGGTATTCAGGATGTTATAGAACAAAATAAACCTGAAATTAGTTATCAGGAAGCTCAGACTTTAATCAATGATTTCTTTCAGGAATTACAGGCAAAAGCAAGCGAAGGAACAATAAAACAAGGTGAAGAGTTTTTGGAATTAAATGGTAAACGATCGGAAGTAGTAACATTGGCCAGCGGGTTACAATATGAAATTATTACTAAAGGGACAGGAAACATTCCAAAAGCAAGTGATAAAGTATCAGTTCATTATCATGGAACATTAATTGATGGTAATGTGTTTGATAGTTCGGTGAACAGAGGTGAACCTGCTACATTTGGGGTAACTCAGGTAATAAGTGGATGGGTAGAAGCATTACAACTAATGCCTGTTGGTTCTAAATGGAAACTCTTTATACCATCCGAACTAGCTTATGGAGCACAGGGCGCAGGACAACAAATAGGACCACATACTACTTTAATATTTGAAGTAGAATTGCTTGATATAGTTTAAAAGTAAATAAAGTTTGAAAGTTCGTAAAGAAAAAATATAAATTTAAACATTTAAAAAGATGAAAAAAACAGTTTTATTTCTTGTAGCAATGAGCTTGATGCTCGGATCAGCCCAAGCAAAAGAGAAGAAAAATAAAAAATCAAAAAATGCACCCGTAATTGAAAAAGTACAGGTTTTTACAAATGATGTTGACTCTATGAGTTATGCATTAGGACTCAATGTCGGAAACGATTTTGCAAAGAATCTTCAGGGTATCCCGGGCGGTAAATCAAACATAGATCTTCTTATCAAAGGATTTACCACTGCTATGAAAAAAGATTCAGCTTTGATGACTCCAGAAGTTGCAACAGAATATTTTAAAAACTATATTTCCAAAGCGCAGGCAATAGAAACCGATGTTAAGAAATCTGCAGGCGAGAAATTTCTTGCAGAAAATATGTCGGCTGAAGGTGTAAATGTTACTCTCTCAGGATTACAGTATAAGGTACTTGTACCTGCCGAAGGCAAAAAACCTTCTGCAAAGGATACAGTAAAAGTACATTACACAGGAACATTGATTGATGGTACTAAGTTCGACAGTTCTGTTGATCGTGGAGAGCCTATTGAGTTCCCACTTAATCAGGTTATTAAAGGTTGGACTGAAGGTGTTCAATTAATGAGTGTAGGTTCCAAGTATAAATTCTTTGTGCCTTATACTTTAGGTTATGGCGAACAAGGAGCCGGAGGTGTAATTCCACCTTTTGCAACGCTAATTTTTGATGTGGAATTGTTGGATTTTAAACCATTTGTTGAGAGTCCTGTTATCGAGGTTAAAGAAAAAGCCACTGAAGTAAAAGCTGCAAAAAATGTGAAGAAAAGTTCAAGCACAAAATCAACAAAGAAAAAGTAAATTATATTTTTAATAAATTAATTATAAAACAAATGAAAAAACAAAGTATTTTTACAATGGTTACTTTAGTTGCCATTTTAGTATTCACTTCGTGTAATAAATTAGAACCGAAAGAAGTAAAATTAAGTACTGAAAACGACAGTCTTAATTATACACTTGGTTTGGCTAATGGAAGTGGAATTAAAAGTTATTATATGCAAAATGATTCAACCGATCAACCAATGATTGAATTGATGAAAGCATTAGATAAAGCTTTTAAAGGTAAAGTAAACAAAGACGAAATGTATCAGTTGGGACTTCAAATCGGAAATTCATTCAAACAACAGAAAAAACAAGGATTGATGGGAGATTCAACCCTTATTTTTGACACAAAAATGGTAAAACAAGGTTTAGTAAATGCCCTTAATGATTACAAGGAAGGCATGACACCAGAACAAGCTGAAGAGTATATCCGTAAAACCATGATGGCAATTCAGGAAAAGAAAATGGGACAACAAGCTCCTCCACCTGCTGTACCTGATTCTGTTCCAGCTCAATAAATCATTCAAAGTTCAAATTAATTTAATTAAATAACAAAAATGAAAAAACTTAATATATTACTTGCAGTGATTATGGTAGCTGCTTTTACTTTTACCTCGTGTAATAGCGATAAAGCTCAGTTGCCGACATTAAAAACTCAACTCGACAGTTTGAATTATGCCTTTGGTCTTGCTAACGGAAGCGGAATTAAAAATTACTATTTAAAATCTGATAGCACTAATGCCGATTCAATTAAAATTAAAATTGCATCATTACTTAAAGGTATTGATGAAGGCTTGGCTGGCGATGATGTTGATGAAAAATACAGCGAAATTGCAGAACTTGGAACCAGAATCGGTACAGCTCTGAAAGAACAAAAAGAATCGGGACTTATGGGTGATTCTGCTTTGAAAGTTGACATTGATATTATTAAACAAGGTCTTGTTAATGGATTAAAAGGTTCGAATGTACAAATGACTGCTGAAGAAGCTCAAGCATATTTACAATCAACTATGCAAAAACGTCAACAAGCAAAAATGTCTGAAAAGTTCAAAGGAAATAAAGTTGCCGGTGAAATTTTCTTAGCCGAAAACAAAAAGAAACCGGGAGTTATCACTACTGCAAGCGGTCTTCAGTATGAAGTGATTACAAAGGGTACCGGAGCTTTACCTACAGATACCAGCAGTGTGAAAGTTCATTATCATGGAACTTTACTTGATAGTACCGTGTTTGATAGTTCAATTAACCGTAATGAACCAGCTGTATTCAAAGTAAATCAGGTTATCCCGGGATGGACTGAAGCATTAAAATTAATGCCTGTTGGATCGAAATATAAATTATATATACCACAAGAACTTGCTTATAGAGATCAGGATCAGGGAACTATTAAACCATTCTCAACTTTGATTTTTGAAGTAGAATTGTTATCAATAGAAAAATAAACTTCTTTATTTTTATTTTCAAAACAGCCGGGGGTTACTTCGGCTGTTTTGTTTTGAATAAAAATAAAATCAATACATTTTTCCATATTTAGTTCAAAAAACAATAAATTATGTCAACTCAAAATTTGATTTTTCATTTGTTTTGATTAATTTTGCTGCCTTAATGATAATTTAAATCAACTTATATGGAAAAGATTGATCAATTAGATCGTAAAATTTTACGAATTATTACACAAAATGCTAGAATGCCATTTAAAGATGTTGCAGAAGAGTGTGGAGTTTCAAGGGCAGCCATTCATCAACGTGTACAACGTCTTATCGATTTGGATGTTATAACCGGATCGGGCTATACCGTAAATCATAAAATGCTCGGTTATCAGATGTGTGTTTACATTGGAATTACATTGGAACGTGGCTCAATGTACAAAGAAGTTGTGAACGAACTCGAAAAAATACCTGAGATTGTAGAATCGCAATATACGCTCGGACATTATACCATTTTAATAAAATTGTATGCAAAAAACGATGAACATTTGATGCAATTACTCAATGGAAAAATTCAGGAAATACCGGGTGTTGCTTCAACCGAAACACTTACTTCGCTCGATCAGCGTATTAAAAGAACGATACCGATAGAGTAAACCCCTAACCCCTAAAGGGGAATAAGATGAAGACAATTATCTGAAAAGGGGATATTAAAAGAAAAATTAAACAGAAAAACAATTTTATTATAGTCCCCTTTAGGGGATTAGGGGTATATGGAAACAGTATTAAGCGGCATAAGGCCGACAGGAAATTTACATCTCGGAAATTATTTCGGTGCGTTGAGCAATTTTGTTGAAATGCAAAATCATCATAATTGTTTCTTTTTTATTGCCGATTTTCATTCGCTTACCACACACCCCACACCAGGTGATTTGCATGGAAATGTACGTCAGGTTTTGGTTGAATATCTTGCCGTCGGTCTCGATCCAGAAAAATCGACACTTTACATACAAAGCGAAGTGCCCGAAGTTGCTGAACTTTATTTGTATCTCAACATGAATGCATACATTGGCGAATTGGAGCGCTGTACTTCGTTTAAAGATAAAATTCGCCAGCAACCTCAGAACGTAAATGCCGGACTTTTGACTTATCCCACTTTAATGGCTGCTGATATTTTAATTCATCGGGCAAACAAAGTGCCTGTAGGTAAAGATCAGGAGCAACATCTCGAAATGACTCGCCAGTTCGGAAACCGGTTTAACCGCATGTATAATGTGGATTATTTTCCGGAACCACAAGCATTTAATTTTGGAAAAGAGCTTGTTAAAATTCCGGGGCTGAACGGAACCGGTAAAATGGGAAAATCGGAAGGAGAGGGGAATGCAATTTTCCTTTCGGACGAACCTGAAGTGATTCGGAAAAAAGTGATGAAAGCGGTGACCGATGGTGGTCCTACAATTCAGAATCAAGAAAGGCCGGACGTAATTCAGAATATATTTCAATTGATGAAAGTAGTTTCAGCTCCTGAAACATACAATTTTTTCGACGAAATGTATAATACTTGTCAGATTCGTTATGGTGATATGAAAAAACAACTCGCTGTGGATATGATAGCTTTTACAGAACCCATGCGTGAGAAGATTAAGGCCATTTCTGCCGATGAAAAATATGTTTCGAATGCTGCACGCATTGGACGCGAAAAAGCGCACGAGAGCGCCGCAAAAACAATCCGTGAAGTGAGGGAAATAATCGGATTTAAGCCCTTTTAATTTCTATCAGTAAAGAAACTTTATAAATTAGCTGCATTTGAAAAGAATTTTGAAATATTGCTTACTGACAGTTTCACTTCTAATTGGAGTGACAACTGTCAATTTGTACAAATCCGAAATTGTTTTCAATGCTTCTGTTCCGGTTACTGCTGAAGAAAAATATGATTTATCGACCGCTAATGATTTTTTCTCCCAACAGAAACTTCCTTTCGAACAATCAGGAAATCAGGAATTACGAATTTTTGTTGGTACGCAATCAATACCCGAACGTATTCTCGATGAAACTAATTCCTTACGTATAAACCACTTCCGTCAACTTTCATTGCAAAAAATCTATTCGTCCGGAATAGATTTCACAAAACAACTCACTCAAAAAGAGTCCTTCGGATTCTATCTTTTCTTTCTCTGTAAAATTCTGATTTGATTTTTTCATCCTTTCCTGATGCTCCTATGTAGAGTATTTTCTAATTCTTTTTTTAAATCAAATAATTTACAAATCATTGTTTGTGAACATATTAGTCTATGTTTACAAGCCAACTATTTATACAGAATTTTATGGAAAATAATAATATTTCTATCGAAAAATATTTCGATAGTTTGGAAAAAAATGTAGTAAAAAAAGTGAAAAAATCACCTTTTAAAGGAATACTATTGATACTAATTGGGATTGCTTGCATGTTTATACCACAGATGATTCCAACTTCAGCGAACAGTTTTATTGAACCCCTGTTGATTATGCTTTCGTTAATTTTTATAATTTGGGGATTCTTAGCCGCAATTATTCTTAAAACTAATTATGTAAACAGTGAAACAAATCAAAAAATAGTTTTTAAAGAAGTTTTCTTTGATGAACTGGAAAGTGAAAAATTAATAAATATGATAGTTACAGGCAACTTTAACGAAATTAAAAAGCTTAAAAGCACTGTGGACAGAGGTGTTAAATTGCGATTAGCTTTTACTCCAGATAGAACATTTTGTTTTGTTCAGGCATTAAAATATATTCCTTTTGAGTATGTTATTAAGACAAATGCTGTTCAACTATCAAAAGATAATGCAAATATGTTGTTAGACTCAGTTCAGTGATTTTTTATCATCTGACTTTAATTTGAATAAAGTAATGCAGAATCCTTTAATTCTGCATTACTTTTTGCTTTTATACCACAACATAGTTCATTTTATGTTCAATTTTTGGTACTTTCTGAAGCAATTATTTCATATAATTCTTCTGTATTCTGAACAAAATTTGTAGCCCCGATTTCCTCCAGTTCTTTACGTGGTCGGAAACCCCACAAAACTCCCACAAAGGGTACTTTTGCATTGTAAGCTGTAGCAACATCAACGCCGGAATCACCAACATACAGAACTTCCGATTTATCTACACTCGCAATTTCAATTATTTCTTCTAAAATACCCGGGTTGGGTTTTACAGGAAAACCTTCGCGTTGACCAAGAATTTTCGTGAAACTGATTTCGGGGAAAAACCTTTCAACCAATTCAACGGTAGCACTGTGTACTTTATTTGAGGCTACTGCCAAGAGATAATTTTCTTCACTTAGTTTTTTTATTAAATCAGATATTCCGGGATATGGTTTTGTGAATTGATCTACATTTGCAAAATAATGTTTGATAAAATCAACTTTTATCATCGACACATTATCAGGATTTCGAAGATTTTCCGGCAAGGCTCTTTCAAGTAATTTATTTACTCCGTTACCCACAAAAAAGTTATAAGCTTCAA
>CAYNHC010000044.1:0-18030 GCA_964396705.1 uncultured Paludibacter sp. | reverse complement strand
TCAACTATTTCTTTTGAACGCAAAGGCACAAAGTCGCTAAGACGCTATGAATATTTAACTTTGTGACTTTGCGCCGTAGCGACTTAGCGTACAAAAATACGACATTATATTTGTCCTATTACTTAGATAAAAAAAAACGCTGTTGGAAATTAAATTCCTTTAGCGTTTTTTGATTTTTTTAGAAAGTTATTTTGATTAAATAACTAATGATGGAGCTACAAAAACACGAGATGATAGTTCAGAATCAAGCATATAAAGTCCTCTTGGATCGGACCCAAATAAATCGTAACGCTTGCCTATATCATCGGATTTTTGTTCTTCCTCTCCCTGTTCTTTTACAAACCAGTCAAGGAATTGCATAGTTTTAAAATCTTTTATTTCGTAAGCATAAGCATAAATGTCATTAATAGATTTGCTAATTGATAATTCATGGTTATATGCTTCAGTTAATGGTTGTCTGAAGTTTGTAAATTTATTGTCAGGTGCATTAATAGCATCTAACTTAACTTTTTCGCCATTGTTTAATAAATATTTTAAAAATAACATGGCATGTGCATATTCTTCCTGAGCTTGTATCCCAAACCAGTTGCCAAATCCGCTCAAACTGTTATCATAATAATAATTTGAGATGTCCAGATACAGATACGAAGAAAAGAATTCTTTGTTAATCTGACTGTTCAACATTATTTGAATTTTTTTGTCCAACATATTTTTAAGATTTTAATTTATTGATGAATGAAGTAATTTAATGAATAATTAATCAGGGATTAAAAATTATAATCTTTCAATTTTTGCACCTAAAGCGTTAAGTCTTATGTCAATATCCTGATATCCACGGTCAATTTGCTCAATATTGTGTATGGTGCTAATTCCTTCGGCACTCATAGCCGCTATTAGTAATGCAATTCCGGCTCTGATATCAGGAGAAATCATGTTTGAAGCACGCAAATGTAAGTGTTCGCCAAGTCCGATTACCGTAGCCCTATGTGGGTCACAAAGTATGATTTGGGCTCCCATATCAATCAGTTTGTCAACAAAAAACAGTCTGCTTTCAAACATTTTTTGATGAATCAGAACACTTCCGTTGGCTTTTGTGGCAATTACAAGAAAAACGCTTAACAAGTCAGGTGTTAATCCCGGCCACGGAGCATCAGCAATTGTCATTATTGAACCATCGATAAAAGATTCGATGGTATAATGTTCGTGCTCAGGTATATATATATCGTCACCCCGTTGTTCAATTTGTATTCCCATTCGTCTGAAACTGTCAGGAATTATTCCTAATTGATGGTAAGCAACGTTTTTAATTGTAATTTCAGAACCAGTCATAGCTGCCATACCAATAAAACTGCCCACCTCAATCATATCAGGTAATATGCGGTGCTCACAACCGTTCAGCGATTTTACGCCTTCAATGGTTAGCAAATTGGAGGCAATTCCTGAAATCTTAGCTCCCATATTGTTTAGCATTAAACATAATTGCTGTAAATAGGGTTCACATGCTGCGTTGTAAATTGTGGTTGTACCTTCGGCTAAAACCGATGCCATAACGATATTGGCAGTACCTGTTACTGATGCTTCGTCAAGTAACATATAGCAACCTGTCAGTTTCTCAGCCTGAATTTTATATAATTTATTTTCAGGATCATAGTTGAATTCGGCTCCTAATTTTTGAATGCCTGTAAAATGGGTATCTAACCTGCGACGTCCAATTTTATCTCCACCCGGATTTGGAATTATTGCTCTTCCAAAACGAGCAATTAATGGACCGACTATCATTACCGAACCTCTGAGCGAAGCGCTTTGTCGGTAGAAATCAGCAGTTTCGAGATAATCTAAATTTATTTTCTCAGCATTGAATATATAGGTGTTGTTGTCGATGCGTTCGACTTTAACTCCAAGATTTTTTAAGAGTAAAATCAGGTTTTTTACATCCAATATATCAGGTATATTGCTGATTTTTATATCTGCAGAACTTAACAATACTGCGCATAAAACCTGTAAAGCCTCGTTTTTTGCTCCCTGAGGAATTATTTCGCCGGAGAGTTTTCTTCTTCCTTCTATTTTGAATGAAGCCATTTACAAATTGGTTAATTGGTTGATTGGTAATTTGGTTGATTTGTTGATTGGTAATTTTTTTTTAAAATTACTAATTAACTTATTTCCAATAAACATATTGCTACTTTTTCTTTCCTTTGTTCTTCTTATTATAAAGAACGTCTCTCGATTCAACAAGTTTTAAAAAATCTTCAGAAATATCAAGTTTTCCTTTGGATAAATAACGCAAATCATCAAAAATTTTACGATCGTCAACCACTTCTTTATTCCAGGTCAGAAAGCATTTTTTCATTTGGTTAGCAATCAATCGAACAAGTTCCGATTTTTCTTCACCATCCTCATATTCACTTACTTTTTCAATCATTTCCTCAAGAGTGCGTCCGTAATGCTGATAGCGAATGCGCGAATTTTTGTAAGGAATTGGTTCTGGCTTGGTATAAAGATTCTCGGCCTGTAATATTTCATAAGGAAAGTCGATATCTAATTTAAAATCGGACATGATTGCCACATGATCCCATAATTTGTGTTTAAAGTCATTTACATCACGCAGATACGGAAACATGTTCCCCATGATGTTTATTATTGTTTTTATACAACGTGTTCTTTCATCACGATCTTCAATAGTAAGAGCGTGTGTCACCATTTGTTGTATGTTACGTCCGTACTCGGGCATTATCAGTTTACCTTGTAAGGTTGAATATTCCATTGGATATGTTTTGAATTTTTACAAAAATACTAATTATTTCTGAAATTAATCAATGTAAAGTTGCCGGTTTTGTAAAAAAGATACAGGTTTTGTTTATTTTACTTCTTTTACAAGATATATCATTGTGGGTAAATGGTCGCTGTATCCATTTAACCAAACACCTCCTGAACTTGTACGTAGCGGAGTTCCTTTATAGCGACCTTCCTGTTGAATTAAAAAAGGGCGATAGAATATTTCTGATTTCCAAAATTTCAGCTTGCTTTTATCTCCATTTATCAACTCGTTTGAGATAATTATTTGATCGAACAAATTCCATTGGTCGTTGTATGATAGTGTTCCAGATCCACTTTCGAGTGTTTTCCAGAATACGTTGTACAAATCACCTGGTTTTACATCTTCTGCATTTTTCTTCGCACCTAAAATGGTTGAACAACTTTCGTTAAACGGGTCGTCGTTTAAGTCGCCCATAACAATTACTTTTGCTTTAGGGTCAGCTTTGTAAAGCGAGTCAACAATTGAGCGTGTAAGTGCTGCGGCTGCATTACGTTTTGGGCGCGAACGTTCTTCTCCTCCTGATCGTGATGGCCAGTGATTTACAATTACGTGAACCTTTTCACCCAGTAGATATCCGCTTACCATCAATTGGTCTCGGGTTAAAAAGGTAGAATCTTCGGTATGTAAACGATACGATTTACTATTCGACACTGTGAAAAACCGAGGGTTATAAAGTAATCCAACATCAACACCGCGACGGTCAGGGCTATCATAATGTACAATTTGCAAAGAGCGATCTTTTAATGAAGGTTGTTTTATCAAATCTTCGAGTACTCCACGGTTTTCAATCTCCGAAACACCCAGTATTGCTATGCCGGCAGGTAAAGTTTCAACTCCCAATTGCGAAATAACAGACGACATATTCCTGAGTTTCGAATTGTATTTCAGTGAATTCCATTTGTTTGCACCATTTGGTAAATATTCTTCATCATTGTTCGACTGATTAATAGTATCAAACAAATTTTCGATGTTATAAAACGCGACACAACTTAGTTCTACATTTACTTTGTCAGGCTTATTCTCAATGACAATTTTCTTTGGTGAACACGATGTTTGAAAAATTAAAGCTATTATACAAATCTGAAGTATGTTAGTTATTTTGATCATAACAGAATATGAATTTTATGTTTAAAAATGATTTGAATTTAAAACAACAAATGTCAGAAAAAAAAACGATTAAAAAAAATGTTGATTGTTACTGAACGTTTTTCGAAAAATAATTTAAGATCGTTTTCAATATATGAGTGTTACAACTGTTTTAAAAAAAGCAAACATTAATTGGCATTGTAATTATTAAATTATAATTCTAAAATTCAGCCTAATAGAAAACTCTTCTTGACAAGGAATAGCTTTTTACTAAGATTTATTGCATAAAAATTGAAAAAATACTCAATTCAATGTCTAAAAATCCATAAAAAGATTGTAAATTGCAACCCCTTTTTTGGATTCAAAATATGAATCTTTTTAATACAGGGAAAAAAGAAATAAATTTAATTAAACAGAAATCGTATGAGAAAACTTTCGTTGATACTTTTTGTATTAATTCTGACAATTACGGGTATCTCAGCTCAAACCAGAGTAAAAGGTGTAGTTAAAATTGCCGGAACTGAAAACCCTCTTCAAGCAGTAAAAGTTACTTTGTTAGGACAAAATATTTCGACACAAACCAATGCAAACGGAGAATTTGTCTTGAGTTATATTGAGCCCGGCGATGAAGAAATCAGCTTTTCAGCACAGGGTTATTTTACTCAGATAAAATTAGTAAATATTAAAAATAATGTTGAGAATGACTTGGGCATCTTTTTAATGGTAGTGGATGCTCAGGAGGAAGCAAAGTATGATGTAGTAGTTCAGATAAACGAAAATGAATTAAGTGACAATGACAACGGCTCAAGCAGAGGTTCATCGGCTATGCTAACTTCGAAAGATGTTTACAACAATAAAGCGTCTTATTCTTTCAGTCCCATGCGTTTTAATGTTCGTGGTTATGAGCAGGCTTATGAGTCAACTTATATAAATGGTGTAAATTTCAATGGGCTTGAGCGTGGTGGTTTTAATTACTCCATGTTGGGTGGTTTGAATGATGTAACCAGAGTGAAAGATGAATTTGATGGCATTCAACCTAATTCGTATTCATTCGGGAGTATAGGTGGTAGTACCAATATTAATACCAAGGCAAGTGCGCTTCCGGTAGGCTCAAAAGTTGGTATGGCACTATCGAACAGGTCATACAGATACCGTGTTTCATTTTTACATTCAACAGGTTTAATGAATAATGGTTGGGCTTTTGTGGCATCCGGCGTTATTCGGTACGCTAACGAAGGAATTAACGAAGGCACTTTTTATAATTCAGCTGCTTATTTTTTGTCGGCTGAAAAGAAATTTAATGAAAAACACTCCATCTCGCTGGTAACTTTTGGAGCTCCAACTCAACGCGGACAAAGTTCACCTTCGACTCAGGAAACTTATTATTTGGCTAATTCAATTTATTATAATTCATATTGGGGTTACCAAAATGGCGAGAAACGTAATTCGCGTGTTGTGAAAAGCTATGATCCCACTTTCATTTTTAGTCATGATTTCAAAATTGACCAACGTCAACAAATTAAAACAGGGGCTGCATTTCATTACAGTATGTACAGCAATTCTGCTCTAACGTTTTTTAATGCACCGGATCCACGTCCCGATTATTACAGAAATCTACCAAGTTTTCAGTACGATGGTCAGGTAGGTTTGGATGGTAACTTTAATGGTAAACCCAATCAGGATATGATAAATGAATTAACCAATGCATGGAAAGTTCGTGATCCTTTATATACGCAGGTAAGTTGGGATTCTCTTTACCAGGCGAATTATCGCAACAATTTGACAAATCCTACCGGGAATGCAAAATACTCATTGGAAAGAAGACATAATGATTTGATGGAAACGGCAATAAATTCGGTTTATACAAATCAATACAGTAAGTATTTGAAAATCACAGCCGGTTTCGATGCCAAATACACCAAGGGAATGCATTACAAAACTATGGATGATTTGTTAGGCGCTAATCAATGGATTGATATAGACCAATTTGCTGAACGCGATTTGACGGGTACATTGCTTGGTAAAGATGCCAAAATTGTACAGAACGATTTGAGAAATCCAAACCGTGTAATTAAACAGGGAGATGTTTTTGGATACAATTATAATTTAGACATTTATTCGGCAGCAATATTCGCACAGAACGAATGGAAATTATCGCAACTGGAACTATATTATGCTGCTAAACTGACATTTACACAGTTCAGTAGGTTTGGTAAAATGGAAAATGGTCGTGCAACAGTTGACAACGTACAATCCTACGGAAGAGGTCAACAATGGTCAAAATTTACTCCTTCTTTTAAACTTGGTGGTTCATATCTTATCGACAACAGGAATAAACTATCGGTAAACGCGCTTTATGAGTTAAGATCTCCCATTCCAAATAATGCTTATGTTTCACCAAGAATAAAGGATACTTTTGTGAAAGGTTTAGCTCCTGAAAAAGTATTTACCACTGATATTTCGTATAATTTTAATTATAAATCAGTTAAAGGTCGTATCACAGGATTTAATACAATAATTAAAGATGGAGTTGAACTTTCGTCATACTACGATGATAGTTATCGGACTTTTGTGAATCATTCACTTACACATATCAATAAATCTTATAAAGGAATCGAAGCAGGAATTGCAATTAAGTTAAACAGCAGTTTTACTTTGTCGTTTGCAGGAACCATTGCTGAGTATATTTATACCGACAGTGTGAAAGGAATTTTAAGTCCAGAAAATGGTGCATTTAAAGATATTGAAGACGATGTAATGCTAAAGGGCTTAAGATTATCAACAGGACCTCAAACGGCAGGAAGTATCGCTTTGGACTATTTTCATCCAAAAATGTGGTTTGTTGGTGTAACGCTTAATTATTTCGATGATAACTATGTGGATGTTGCTCCGCTCAGATTTACTAAAAAATATCTGGCACTTTATTCAAATGAATTTTTAACCAACTCTTTAGCAACGCAGGAAAAATTCAAAAGTGGTTACATGCTCGATTTTTCACTTGGTAAAGTTGTTTATTTAAAGAACAGACATTCATTGAATTTCAATATCAGCGCTAATAATATACTGAATTCAAAACTCATTACCGGTGGTTTCCAACAAGCACGTATCCCGTATGATGATAATTCGGTTACAGGTAATGTATATAAATTTCCTTCAAAATATTATTATGCATTAGGCGCAAATTATTTTGCAACAATATCTTATAAATTTTAACTATTTCAATCAGAATGAATATGAAGTACAATAATATAATTGCTATTTGCTTGACTGTAAGCACATTTTTTATGGGTGGTTGTTACGGTAACTTTGATCCGTCACCCGAAACACACGGAAATGTAGTTGCAAATTACACCATCGATTCACTTATTAAAACTTATGTATCGCCCGTTGGTGACTTGCCTACCCGCATACCGGGTTTATTTAGTGTCGATACATTTCCATCAAATAAAGATATATTTATTTCGGGAGTGGTAACTTCGAATGATAATGAAGGAAATATATATAAATATATGGTAATTCAGGATTCGTTATCGGGAAGAGCCATTAAAATTTCTGTTGATGCAGGTAATTTAAGTGCCATTTTTCCTTTAGGTCAGGTTATGAGTTTTAATTGTAAAGGTTTAGCTATTGGTAGATATGCTGATATGTTACAAATTGGAACTTCATTTTATAAAACTGAATCGGGAAAAGTTGGATACGAAATTGGTCGTATTCCTTATCCTGTATTTATGAAAAGGGCTATTGCCGGCAGATATGCTGTGAATCTATTGCCACAAATGATTGATACTGTTACAATTGATCAGATATTGAAAGGTGGAATAACCATGCACAATAAGTTAGTTTGTATTAAAAATGCATACTTTACAGGAAATGGAGCCGATTTTGGTAAACCTAAAGCAATAACTGTTGATTCATTAAAGATTTTTGCTCCCTCCACCAATGGTATAGGTTTCCCTCAATCGCGTGAGATTAAAGATGGTACGGGTTCAATTTTTGTTGCCACGAGCGAATATTCAAAATTTGCTACCTATAAATTACCCGCCAGTTCAGTTGTTGGCAATATAACTGCTATAGTAGGTTGGTACAACGATAAAGATGTTACGTTGGATAATTCAAAAATTTATCACCAATTAACTTTGCGTTCGATTTACGATTTGGGTAAAGGTTACGAAACCTATATCGGCAGTTTAACCAAATAAGTTTAACCCGAAAAAAATAATTAAGATGAAGACAAAAAACATATATTTACTGCTAGTGATTTTCCTCGTAGTATTGTCGTTTAGCGCTTGCGATAATAAAATCGACATGCCGCCCGCGCCTCAATATGCTGTTACAGACGTATCCGACTTGACCTATTCTGAATCATTTGAAAATGGTTTTGGAACATTCCAGATAAAGAACGTGCAGGGAGACAAAGGTTGGGTATTGTCGAAATTCAAATACATAATGATGGACGGAAATAGCGAAGGTATAAGTTCATCAAATGAAGACTGGATTATTTCGGCCCAAATTACCTTGCCTGTTGGTGCTACTTCAGTTATTTCATTTGACTATGCAGCACGCGAATTTTCTAATATTTCTACAGATTTTACGCTTTGGGTTTCTGAAGATTATAATCCTCAACTGAAGGATATAAATGGAAATTGGGTGCAAATTTCTCCGCCTGAACCATTTAAGAATACTGTGGATTGGAACATGGTTAATTCAGGAGATGTTTCGTTGAAAGCATTCAAAGGTAAAAAGGTATATGTTGCTATTAAATATCTGTCCTCAGATAGTAATTCCGGTATTTTACAAATCAAAAATTTAATTGTAAAGGATAGAAAACCAGTCACTCTGCCTTATACCGAACCATTCTCAGCTTCAAAAGGCAAATTTGTAACTATCAATGTTTTGGGCGATCAGGTGTGGGCTATGGATAGATCGTATATAAAAATGTCAGGTTTTGTTGGATCAACGAATCTTGCTAACGAAGATTGGTTGATTTCTCCGCAAATTGATTTAACAAAGGTTACAAGTGCAAAAATGAGTTTTGATCATGTAACACGTTATTTTACAAATCCAAAGACTGATGCTACGGTTTGGGTGTCAAGAGATTATGAGGAAGGTAATCCGTCTGGTTCTACATGGACATTGTTGAAAACACCACTTCCATTTTCTAATGGCAGCACATGGGATTTCGTAAAATCCGGCGAAATAAACTTAACTGAATTTGTGGGTGATACTGTTACCATTGCACTTAAATACTTATCTACAGCAGCAAAAGCAGGAACCTGGGAGGTGAAAAACTTTATGGTTCAGGAAGGTGTACCTTCAGATTTTATATTTGTTGAAGCATTTGATGAGTCACTGGGTAAGTTCACTACTGACAGTAAAGTAGGAGCACAGACATGGAGAGTTGATACTGCAAATAAATATGCTGTAATGTCGGGATTTGCAAATAGTAAAAGTAATGTGAACGAAGATTGGTTGATATCTCCCTCAATAGATTTAACAGGAAAATCATCAATCAAAATAACATTTGATCATACCATTAATAAAGGTCTTTTGGCGAATTTGCAAACAAATCATACTTTGTGGTTGTCAGCCGATGATGGAACAACATGGGAACAAGTACCAATAATAATTTATCCGAATGGTGCAAACTGGACTTTTGTAAATGCAGGCGATATAGCAATTCCTGCTAAGTTCGAGGGAATAAAAACATTTAAGTTTGCGTTTAAATATCTATGTTCGGATGCAGAGTCTGCAAGTTGGGAAATTAAAAACGTTATTTTAAAACATTAATGATTTATACATAAAAAACTCCCGTTTGAAAGTTCAAACGGGAGTTTTTTATATTATAACATTTCAAACATCATACCTTCATAGTAAGATGCAATACATTGTGTCTCTACATTAAATATTGTTCACTGATTGATTTGTTTTCCTGAACCCGATAAATTGTATCAGCAAACATATCGGCAATACTAAGAATTCGTACTTTGGAGCATTTTTTACAATCGAAAGGAATAGAATCGGTAAATGCTATTTCAGTTAATGCAGATTCCATAATTTTTTCAGAAGCATTACCTGACATAACACCATGCGAAACAATTGCTCTTACACTGTTTGCACCTTTTGCAATCATTAAATCGGCGGCTTTACAGAGCGTACCGGCAGTATCGGCCATGTCGTCGGTTATAATCACATCTTTTCCGGTTACATCTCCAATGATAGTCATTTCACCCACTACATTAGCTTTTTCGCGGGTTTTATAACATACAACCATGGGCACTTCAAGATGTTTGGAGTACGATCCGGCGCGTTTTGAACCTCCTACATCAGGCGAAGCAATGACAAGGTTTTTTAGATTCAATGATTTAATATAGGGGACAAAAATAGTTGATCCATAGAGATGATCAACAGGTACATTAAAGAATCCCTGAATCTGATCGGCATGCAAATCCATTGTAATTACGCGATCGACACCAGCTACACTAAGCATATCGGCGATTAGCTTGGCTCCAATTGAAACACGGGGCTTATCTTTTCTGTCCTGACGTGCCCAGCCAAAATACGGAATTACTGCAATTATTTTATATGCTGATGCGCGTTTTGCGGCATCAATCATCAATAATAATTCCATTAAATTGTCCGAATTAGGGAATGTAGATTGTATTAAATAAATGTATTGTCCGCGTATTGATTCTTCATAAGAAACTGAAAATTCCCCATCAGAGAAATGTTCAATTTTCATATTTCCGAGAGGACAATTAAGACTTTTGCAAATCTTTTCGGCTAAATTACGACTTTTCGTTCCCGAAAAAATTTTGAAAGGAGCAGTAGAAGTTGTCATGGAATAAATCTGTTTTAGAGTTACAGAATTTTTTTGCAAAAGTACAAAATTTATTTTTAAATAAATCACAAAACAAAAGTGCCACCCATACAAAAGTGGTGTTTGTTACATCATAATGAATTTTTTATTAAAATGACAATCGGATTCAATAATTTGATAAACAGATGAATAAAACGAGTATTTTAAGGATTTTATTTTTGAAAATTGTTGCTAAATTTGTTGTCTTTTTTTATTTAATTTCTTTGAGTGTTGAAAGTTTTCGATTTGAAAATTTAAGAACATTCTAATTCTCAAAAAAATATTATTCTTCAAAATTTATATCACCGGGTATCTCAAATTTATCATTTGGAATTGCTGCATTTTCATCTACTTTAACAGCTTCGAGCATCATTTTTGCGGCACTAAAGTTAATGTCAGATTTTAAAGCTATTCCCTTCCATACCCAGTATAACCCATTCATATTGAGTTTGGTACTGGTCATTGAATATTTAATACATTCCCTATCCAAAAATGTTTCTTTGCCTTCAACTTTTATTTTAATGTCCTCTTGTATTTCTTTGCTTAGTTTTTCGAAGTTTAGATTACCAGGATAATCTGCTGTACCAGATTTTGTGCCGGTTCTTTTCACAAGGTCAATGTTATACACAAATTCATCACCAGTTATAGAAATGGTATGATTACTGAAACCCATAATTTTCATTAAAGTTTCGTAAGCTTCTTTTTCTCCATAATTGTCAAAGTACAGTTTTTGAACCGATTCAATGCCCATTGTGGTGGTCTTGTATTCAACAATCGCAGATTTTAAAGTATATTTACCTTTGCCTTTTACATTTGTTATCAAAGTGGATATTCCCGTTTTGATTGTTTGTTTTGGTAAAGTTTCTTTGCTTTCTGTTTTTTTTGTTTCTACCGTTTTTTCAATTTTCTCAATTTCTTTTTCTGTCACTTTTTTCTCAAGTGTATCAAGTTGTTTGTTGATTACTTTGTCAATTTGATTTGATACACGGTCGCCAACTGCTCTTTTTACACGGTTTAATACGTTTATTTGTGAAGTGACTGAAGTTGAAATTGTCAACATCCCCGAAAGGAATAAAATTGTAATAGTTTTTGTTTTCATAATAGTATGTTTATAAGTGTTTGATGTTTTCCTAACCGGTTACCTTTTAGATAAAATAATATTAATCTCAAATATCTGATATTTAAAATTCTAAGATACCATATTTAATGTCTTAAAATAGATATTTGTCTGATTGAAAACGCTATGCAAATATATAAGTAACTTTTAAGAAATCGAAGTTATTTAGAATAAATATGTTACTAAATGTTGAATTATTTTGTTTCGAAATAAATTTCCGCAAACGTTTGATGTTCTTTTTCGCAATTATTTCAACCCTTGAATAATTAATTTTTATCAGATATTGTACTTTTGATTTTATTATGAGTGATTATCTTATATTCTTATAAAAATCAAGTATTTATGAAAATTCATTTTAAAATTTCATATTTCACAAATTGGGGACAGCAAATATTTGTAACCGGAAATATAGCTGAACTTGGTAACGGAGATTTATCGAAGGCATTTCCACTAAGTTTTCGGAACGAGGAAGATTGGGTTGGTGAAATAGATGTTAAAAATCCTGTCTCAAATACGCTGAATTATAAATATGTTTTATTTACTGAACAAACTGGTCAATTTTACGAAGAATGGGGTGAAAAAAGAGTTGTGGAATTTGATACAGCAAAAACAGATCATTTATTCTTTTTTGATAATTGGAATTCTCCGGCTACCATTGAAAATACTTTCCTTACTGCACCATTTCAAGAAGTTTTACTTAGAGATGAACATGAAGTAATAAAAACAACACTTCCTGAGAAATTCACTCATGTATTTCAGATAAAAGCTCCATTACTTCCTGAAAATCAGGCAGTATGCTTAATTGGTGATTGTGCTGAACTTGGAAATTGGACCATTATTAATCCAAAACTTCTAAATTTTAATCAGGAAGGTATTTGGCAAACTGAAATCGATTTACATAAAGTAAAGGGCGATGTACATTATAAATATGGTATATACGACCTGATCGAAAATAAGTTTTGCTATTTTGAAGAAGGTCCTGACAGAATAGCAACGGTTGTGAATTCGAAAAAAACAATTGTGCGTTTGTCTGATGGATTTTTGCGAATTGCAACGCAAACCTGGCGTGGAGCAGGAGTTGGATTGCCTGTTTTCAGTATTCGTACCCGAAAAAGTTTCGGGGTTGGGGATTTTGGGGATTTACTTTTGTATATTGATTGGGCAGAACGTGTGGGTCTTAAGTTGATACAAGTGTTACCTCTGAATGATACAATAGGAACACATACCGATGCAGATGTGTTGCCTTATGCTGCTATTTCGGCATTTGCGCTGAATCCTTTATTTCTAAATCTTCCTGCTTTAGGTAAACTGCCCGATGATAATCCGTTGCAAAAACAGTATGCTATCTTGCAGCCTGAATTGAACGATAAGGAAATAATACCTTTTCTTGAAGTTGTGAACTTTAAACTTCAATATACAAAGGAAGTTTATTTGTCACAGAAAGAGGAATTTCTAAATGACAAAGATTTTCAGGTATTTTTCAAAAAAAATGAGTTTTGGTTAGTTCCCTATGCTGCGTATTGTTTGTTGCGCGATAGGAATAAAACGTCTGATTATCGTCAATGGAAAGATTTCGAAAGGTTTGATATTACTAAGATTGCTGATTTTACTTCACCTTTACAATCTCATTATGATGAAATAGCAGTAAATTATTTCATTCAATATCACTTGCATATTCAACTTTCGAAAGCAGCAGAATATGCTCATTTACATAATGTTGTTCTGAAAGGAGATATTCCTATCGGTGTCAATCGCAATAGTGTGGATACCTGGGTTTCGCCTGAACTTTTTCACATGCACATGCAGGCAGGTGCACCTCCCGATATGTTTGCAGTTAAAGGTCAGAACTGGGAATTGCCTACCTATAACTGGGATGCAATTAAGAGGTCGGGATTTGATTGGTGGAAAAAGCGTTTTGCACAAATGTCAAATTATTTCGATACATTTCGTATCGATCATATTCTGGGTTTTTTCCGGATTTGGGAAATTCCAACTACTCAGGTGGAAGGTATAATGGGACATCTTAACCCGTCAAAACCTATTCATATCAACGAATTTGCAGAAAAGGGGCTGTGGTTCGACTATAATCGTTACTGTAAACCCTATATAACTGATACTATTTTATGGGATTTTTTTGGTGAAGAAGCTTCGTGGGTGAAAACGAATTGCTTGCAAATTGAAGATGGATGGGTGTTACGTTTAAAGACTCCGTATCAAAGTCAGAGTTATGTTGAAAAATTATTTTTAAACGGAAAAATATCCGAACGAGTAAAATACGGATTGTATGATTTAATTTCGAATGTGCTTTTTTTCGAAGTTGAAGGCAGTAATGCTACACAATTTTATCCACGTTATGGAGTTGAAGGATTAAGCACTTTTCGCGAGCTCGATGATTATACCCGAAATAAATTACGCGAATTATATGTCGATTATTTTTATCGACGTCAGGATGCTCACTGGTATCAGTCAGGTATGGAGAAATTGCCGGCATTGAAGCGAGCTACCAACATGTTGATTTGTGGAGAAGACTTAGGTATGATGACACACTGTGTTACTAAAGTGATGAACGAACTTGGAATTCTTAGTCTGGAAGTACAACGGGCTCCAAAATCAGACAAATTAGAATTTTTTCATCCTGCCAATGCTCCATATTTGTCTGTCGTAACACCTTCGACACACGATATGAGTACCATTAGAGGATGGTGGGAAGAAGATCGAGACGTTACCCAGCGGTTTTACAATTCTCAACTCGGACATTGGGGTGAAGCACCTTATTTTTGCGATTGGTGGATTTGCAGGGATATTATTTTGCAACATCTTTACTCTCCTGCAATGTGGTCAATTTTTCAAATGCAGGATTTATTAAGCATATCAGAAACTTTACGTCGTCCTAATCCTCATGATGAACGCATTAACGTTCCTTCCAATTCTAAATTCAGTTGGCGATACAGGTTGCACATTAATATGGAGGATCTGATTAAAAATGATGAATTCAATGATGAATTAAAGAATTATATACAAAAGTCAGGACGATAAATTAGCAATTTTGTATAAACAAACAGCAATTACTTTTCAATAAGTAGTTTGCTGTTTTCTTTTTTTATTTTTCTTATAGAATTTTCATTCTTAAATTCGATAAATATTTTCAACTATCTCAGATAAATTTTGTTACTTTGTAAAAAAAAGAATTATGGAAAAGAAACTTCGTCGTTCAAAGAACCAAATGATTGCCGGTGTATGTGCCGGAATCGCAGAGTATTTTAATGTTGATCCAACAATAATCAGAGTAGCGTATGTATTACTTTCAGTTATATCTGTCGGATTTCCGGGTATAATTCTGTATATTATTTTGATGTTAATTATGCCGGTTGAAAATTAATAGTCAGTAAATGTTCTTTACTGACAGTTTATTTGTAAACGTTATTTTTAATTTTCAATAATGTTGTATGTTCTTGATATACAGCAAATCACTGCACTCAATATTAAATGAATGTCTTTTAAATTAACCTCTACTTACCGTCCAACAGGAGATCAACCTGAAGCTATCAGGCAGCTTGTTGATGGGCTGAATTTGAATATACCTTTTCAGACCTTGTTGGGAGTAACCGGTTCTGGTAAAACGTTTACTATAGCCAATGTAATCAATGAAGTAAAACGACCCACTTTGGTTTTGAGTCATAACAAAACACTTGCTGCTCAGCTTTACAGTGAGTTTAAATCATTTTTTCCGGAAAATGCTGTTGAGTATTTCGTTTCTTATTATGATTATTACCAACCTGAAGCATATTTGCCGGTATCAGATGTCTATATCGAAAAAGATCTTTCTATAAATCAGGAAATTGAAAAACTGAGACTTTCTACTACTTCCTCATTGTTGTCAGGAAGAAGAGATGTTATCGTAGTATCTTCTGTTTCGTGTTTATATGGTATTGGTAATCCGGAAGACTTTACAAGTAACCTGATTGAAATTCACCGTGGGCAAAAACTGGTTCGGAATGTTTTTTTACGAAGTTTAGTAGATAGTTTATACACAAGGAACGAAATTGAATTGAACAGAGGAAATTTTCGTGTAAAAGGAGATACCGTAGATATTTTTCCTGCTTATACTGATTTTCTGCTTCGGGTAGTTTTTTGGGGCGACGAAATAGATGAAATAATGACTATTGAGCCTGTTAATTATCATGTAATTGAACATTTTGAAGCATATAATATTTATCCTGCCAGTATTTTTGTAACTACCAAAGAACGAATAGCATCTGCAATAGGACAGATTGAGTATGACCGGGATTTACAAGCAGAATATTTTCGTTCGTTAGGCAAAGATTATGAAGCGAAAAGAATTTATGAGCGGGTAAGTTACGATTTGGAAATGATAAAGGAACTCGGTTATTGTTCCGGCATTGAAAACTACTCGCGTTATTTTGATGGACGACTTCCGGGAACCAGACCCTTTTGCCTGCTCGATTACTTTCCCAACGATTATTTAATGGTAATTGATGAAAGTCATGTAACTATTCCGCAAATACGAGCAATGTATGGTGGTGATGCTGCCCGTAAATTAAATCTAATTGAATATGGTTTTCGGTTACCTGCAGCTAAGGATAATCGTCCGTTGCAATTCGATGAATTTGAAAAGCTAAATCCACAAACAATTTATGTGAGTGCTACACCTGCTGATTATGAGTTGGCAAAAAGCGAAGGAATAATAATTGATCAGTTAATACGACCCACCGGATTGCTCGATCCGATAATAGATGTACGTCCGAGTTTAAATCAGATTGACGATTTGCTGGAAGAAATAACTTTACGTACTGAGAAAAACGAAAGAACTTTAGTTACGACGCTTACAAAACGTATGGCCGAGGAATTAACAGATTATCTTGCCAAAATGGGAGTGAGCTGTAATTACATCCATTCTGATGTAGATACATTGGATAGAGTTCAGATTATGGAAGATCTCCGTAGGGGGTTGTACGATGTACTTGTTGGTGTGAACCTGCTACGCGAAGGGTTAGATTTACCGGAAGTATCATTGGTTGCAATTTTAGATGCCGATAAGGAGGGTTTTCTTCGTTCGCATAGGTCGCTAACCCAAACCGCCGGTCGTGCAGCCCGAAATTTGAATGGACGTGTAATAATGTACGCAGATAGAATTACTGATAGTATGGCGAAAACCATTCAGGAAACTAATAGAAGACGCGAAAAACAATTGGCTTATAACAATGAACATGGAATTGTACCTCAGGCAATTATAAAAGGAGAACGTAATTCGTTAGGAAAACAAGAGCAAAATGCGTATGTAGAACCCGAAAGTAACCATGGGATTGCAGCTGATCCGGTTGTTCAATATATGTCGAAACCAGCTCTTGAAAAAGCTATTGCAAAAACTAAAAAGGCAATGCAAGATGCGGCTAAGAAGCTCGATTTTCTTGAAGCAGCACAATTAAGGGATGAATTAATAAAATTACAGGAATTTTTTGAACAAAAGTAATTGCTACATGTTTAATTTATATTAGTAGTAAAAAACGGTTTTTTGTTGAATAAATGTATTTTTATTAAAAGAAAACGAGAGATATTGATAATTAATGAAAAGAAATTTAATAAAAAATTTTTTTATTAAAAAATATAGTTCTATTTTTGTGAATTCTATAATCGAATTATAAATACAAAATATTATAAATTTACTTACAAATTAAAAACATAACTTATGAAACGAACATTATTTTCTTTTTTATGTGTAGTACTGCCATTATTTGCTATGGCTCAGGTAAAAGACTACTCGCATTGGTCGGTAACCGGTGAAGTTGGTGCAAATTTCTTTGACGGTGACGTAAAACAAGACGTATGGCAAGCATTCAATGCAGGAGAATTTAGTCTTCCTACTCTTGGAGTTGCTGTAGAATATGCTTTAACTCCTGTGTGGGGAATGTCTTTAGGATATACTTATATGCCTTTTAATAAAGGTCTTGTTACCGATGGTGTTTATAATCCATTTTTATTTACAACCAAATCTCATAATTTAGATGTAAATGCTACAATTAATTTTATGAAGTTGCTTTTTCCGGATTCACCAACTAAATGGCATGTAAATGGTGCTTTAGGTGTAGGTCCAGCATTCTATAAATTTAAAAGTCTTGTTCATGAAGATGGTTC
>CAYNHC010000043.1:0-18405 GCA_964396705.1 uncultured Paludibacter sp. | reverse complement strand
CAAACATTGCCATCAAAGACTCAGGTTTTGGAAAAGATGATACTTGCCAATAATTATTTCATTAATAAATGGCCCGATCCTACCACTGTTATAGTGACAGACAAAACCCGCCCAAGTAATCTTTGGACTCGTGGCACTTACTACGAAGGCTTAATGCAATTGTATTATCTCACACAAGATGCCAAATTGCTGAAATATGCAGTCGATTGGGGTACATTTCATAAATGGCAGCCAACTTACACCGGAACAGTTCCAACGCGAATTGCCGACAATCAGTGTTGCGGACAAACATATCTTGAACTTTATCAAATAGATCCAAAACCTGAGCGAATTGCAACTATGCAAGCCAGCATCGATCTGATGGTTAATTCGACGAAAGTAAATGACTGGTGGTGGATTGATGCCATGCACATGGCCATGCCGGTTTTTACAAAATTCGGAATTATTAAGAACGACAACAAGTATTTCGAAAAAATGTACGATTTGTATGATTACACCAAAAATAAAGCAAAAAAAGTAGGTTTATATAATACAACAGATCATTTATGGTATCGCGATAGTGTTTATCTGCCACCAAAAACCAGTCCAAACGGTTTACCTGTTTATTGGTCGCGCGGAAATGGATGGGTAATTGCAGCACTTGCCCGCACACTCGATGTTATGCCTGCTTCAGCGCCACACCGCGACGAATACCTCACTGTTTTCAAGGAAATGATGGCAAAACTTATTACTATTCAACGTGCGGATGGATTCTGGAACGTGAATTTGGGCGATGCCAATGATTATGGTGGCAAAGAAACATCCGGCACTGTATTTTTTACCTATGGACTTGCATGGGGCATCAATAATGGTCATCTAGATTCTGCAACTTATATGACTCCGGTATTAAAAGCCTGGAATGGATTAGTGAATGATGCTTTGCACAATGATGGAGCTTTAGGTTATGTTCAGTCAGCCGGGAGTAAACCCGCAGATGGTCAACCACTTTCATACAGCAAAATGGCTAATTTTGAAGATTATGGTTTGGGAGGTTTTTTACTTGCAGGCAGCGAGATGTATCGATTGTCTGAAAAATTCGAAAAAACTGATTTCAAATCTGTTAATATCGTTAACTCAATTTCTGCTTTTCCAAATCCATTTTCTTCAAAAACAGGAATTACTTTTAAATCCAATACAGTAATATCGAAATTGATAATAACTGATATAAATGGAAAAATTATTTATACAGGAAATAATATTAATAGTAATAATTTTGTTTGGGATGGAAAAACATCAAAAGGGAAAGAATTGCCCTCAGGAATTTATTTTATTGATCTTGGATACAATTCAAAATCATCCAAAATTCAATTATTAAAAACAGAATAAAGTTAGTTTACCCGTTCTTTTCTTGAAATCACTGAAAAAAAGGGTTAAAAATGTATGGTTTGGAATATAAAATGTTAAATATATGTTATAAAACATACATTTAACACAAATAATTATCAAAACATTTGCATCGAATTTAAAATCGCTATATCTTTGCATCGTGATTTTTTCATAGTATTAGATTTAAGGTTAACAAAGATTGGTAGTATGCCGGGAGGCAAGCTACCTTTCGTATTTTATAGTGGTTAGGTTCAATACATAGAAACTCAAACTACACGTTTTCGCAGAATTATTTTTGATTTATATATTGTACTTACCTTCTCAAAAAATGCTACAAAATCAGGATAATTGCTCACTTTGTAAGTGCCTGAAGGCATAAATAAGTTATGATGAATCACTATACCTTTGTCGGTAGCATTCACTGACGACTGAAAACTTCCAAACATTGTATTTATTATTTGAGTCGAAGGCATGCTTTCTATTTCGTATCCATCCGGAATTTTAATAAATATACTATCAACATCTTTATACCCGGCATGAATATTAATATCATGCAGTCTTTTCGACTTTTTCAGTCCTTCGTAAATTGATCTGTATGGATTCACCGGAATAAACAGACGATTGCCTGTTTTGGTACCATATAAATCTGTTGACCACGTATAATCCACATCCAAATTAGGTGTAACTGATTTTTCTTCCTTAATTTTCACAACTCCTATTGTAGCAGTCGGCAGTTTGATTTCTTCACGCAGATGGTCAACTTGTTCGTTCGCTTTTGCAAGCGGAAACCAATCATAATCATCATAAATTTTCATCTTACATTTCTTATTCATTGTCACTCCGGCGCTGCCATCCTGATTTAATAATACGTTTACTCGATTTATCTCCACATTTAGTGAATCGGGATAATCCGGTAGCCGTACAAATTCGCCTCCTTTTTCTGACACTACAACAGCATTATGTCCCGAAATTCCATTATGAATAAAGCCAAATGGAACACGTGCATTTGTACATTCGAGCCACAAAGTATCGTTGGGTAACGGAACCTGTAATATAATATGATTCATTTGGTAGAAATTCGAATAGTCACGGAATATGGTTTTTTTTCTTCTGTCCAGCCTAATGATTGTATAATGTGAATTTATTCCCACTGCCGATAACATGGCTTTCATATAATTAGAAAGTCCCTTACAATCACTAAAACCGGTTTTATAAACCTCAGAAGCCGACGTAGGTTGTAAACCTCCGATTCCAAGCTGGATACTGACATAGCGGGTAGTTTTTCCCAAATAATCATACAGAATTTTTACCTTTTCCCTGTCGGAAGCAGCATCTTTGGTCATTTCCAAAATGCGCTTTTTCAGGTCATCAGGCAAAATATCTCGCCCGGCAATTAATCCATATTCCCACTTACCCATTTCATTCCAGTTGGTTATTTTTCCATCAACACCATCGTAAACAAATTGTAATGGATTGATATACAGCAAAGGTACAAAAGTGTCAAGTTCAGGACTAAATTTTTCAGATTCGACAGCACATAAATTTTTTACATTCCAACTATAACTAGCAATTCCCTTTACTACCGATTTCTCAGGTGTATTATTCAAATTAATTGCTTTACTCAGATATTGAGTTTCTTCAGGTAAAATTAGCTTATAATCAGCCTTTTCAACCGAAAGATTGAATGAATATTGAGGATAAAAAGAAGGAAAAGTCAGAATTCCGTTTTTCCAGTTCACATCATATTCGAACACAATTGTAACCGGATAGGTGGGAATATCAATGTTTAAATAATAGTACTTATTATCATTGGCTAAATCTGCTGAGTATTCTGATGTTTTCACCTCGGACATGCTGAACTTACGAAGTAAAACACCCTTGGCATCGAACAACTTTCCGCTAAATGATTTTAATTCTCTGAACTTATCACCGGCACACTCGAAATCGGCAAAATCAGCTCCTTTATTGTTAAGGATGGTAATTTCTTCCACTCTGCTTTCAATAGCGCTTGTTGCCGATTTATACTCAAAGGTAATGGAGTAGTTTCTGACTATCGCAAACGCATTTGTTTTCAGAGAATCGGCGATGTTTGTAACAGCCAAATCAGTGCGATCCTTTGCTCCAAAGCTAACCATCGAAACAAGCAGAAACAGGAAAAGGAATTGTATTTTTTTCATTTGTACTTTCGAATTAAATTCTACTCTTATTGATATTTAAAAATTTGTATATCTGATATTTATAAAATAAGATGAAGTAAATCTTCAGTTAAATAATAAATATCAACCAACTTTAAGTTACAATCAAGATTACTTATTTTTTCTTCAATACTATCATTTCTGCATTTTTATTGGCCACCTGAGCATAAAAATTCCGTATAATTTCGTAGTCGTTTTGAATAAAAACAGTTTGATTTAATTCAAAGCGGTAATTCAATTGAATTAAGTTGTTTTCAAATGCAACCTGATATAAACATCGACCTGTATTATCAGGCATAGTTATTCTAACTGATTTAGGCAATTCTTCGACTGTATAATTATCTGGAATTGTAATTAAACTGGTAACATGAAAAACATAGGGATAATCGAATTCTATTGGTAATTTCCGTTCCGATTTTGTAAATGGATTGTTGTCGAGATGAGAAATAATCATCGGATTAATATATTGAAAATCATTTTCACTACTATTCTCCTTTGTGAAATTTATTATCTCTTTTAAATTGTTCGACATACTATCTTTTCCTTCAATGGTAATGTCCGAAATTTTAAAATGTGCTGCATTTTCAATTTTTTCAATAAATTCTGCAGAATCTTTGGCATTATAGTACATCGATTTATACTGGTATGCAAATTGATTTATATATACTGTAGTTAATGTGCCATTTAGATTACCTTCTTTATCAAGAACTGAATTGACAATATAAACCGAATGATTTGGGGCAATCTTTGTCAGGTCAACCCATTTTTCATCCATTTTATCGTTTAAAACACGAGCTCTGTCAACCATTAAATCAGAAGGCAATACATTTACACCTCCAAAAACAGCAGAGCCATCCATATAGTATGTTTTCCCTTCTTTAGTTGCCGCTGCAACTACAAAAGTGGTTAGTTTATCGAACGAAGGATAGGTTAACGGCAGACGACCTTCGGATCTTCGACGCAACAAAACAGGATAGGCATTAATTCCCACATCCTTCAGTGCGCTTATCAAAATCATGTTTATCTGTCCGTTATCGCCGGTTTTATTCTTTATTGCCTCTTTCCATTTATTCCCGTAAAACGAATATTGATTGTTCCATTTAATTTGCTTTTTTACGAAATTATAAACAAGTTCAATTTTTGTATTTTCGTCTTTTACAGTGTCGATCAGGGCTTTTATTTCAGATTTAAATGGATTCTGTATTTTTAAGTTTGTACCGAAATCAGTTTTATCTCTTATAGTTTCTTCCAGGTTTTCCCAACTTTGTGAAAATGGTTTATAAAAACTATTAGGAAATTTAGTACCATTAATCTCAAAATTTATAGCTGAAGTAAAGTCACTTTTACACCAAACATAAGGTTCATTTTTCAAAGCAGGAACATCTCTTGACGTGAATTTCACATTACGGCTATTACAAGTTACTACATTTGCTCCATTTGAACCATATCCAATATTAAATTGCTGATTTTGAGCAGTTTCATCAACTTTAATTGCTTCGTATCCTTTTGATTCAATATTAAAAACAAAATACTCCGGGACCAAAATTTCGTAAGTGCTTAAAACAACAGGGATGTTACTTTGAATATACCAGTCAGGTATATCATATATATAATTTGAACTTTTATTATACTTGAATTCAATCACCGAACCAACTTTTACATTAGGAATAGAAAATTTCATTTGATGATATGAGCTATTAATTTCTTCATCGAAAATGTATTTTCTTTCGAGTTTAGTTTTCACAACTTTGCCGTTCTCCAAATTGTATGAATAAGCTTCCAAACTGCTTATTGATTCTTTGTTGCCATTGGATTTGTAATAATAAGGCAGAGTTATGGTTGCCCTGTCAAGTCCTTCGGTTTTCAGGATTTTAATTTTTTGCCTCAGATTCTGATTTACTCTGAACTCGTTATTCATATAATCGTAAGACATGTAACCATCATCGTAAATGATTACTGCCTGAGCCGCAGTGTCCTTTTCATAGACTTTCATGCTTAATTCGTAGTCAGTAATTTTTCCGTATTTGAAACTAAAATCCTGTGCAAAACCGCTTGAGAAAATGACGGAAACGAAAGCTAAAAGCAGAAATGTTTTTTTCATAATTGGTGCTTATTAAGATATTATATTAATACTAATGAGATTGATTTAACAAGAAAAATGAATTAATGCGACCCTATAGGTGCAAGAATAGTGAAAACAATTAAATTGAATATTGATTGAAATGACTTATGTGGTGTTGTAAACATTAAACATATAAATGCGAAGAAAATTAAGGTAAATGGTAATTGTAATAATTCAATTGTGTTGAACGATACGAGACAACAAATATAGTGTGTTAAATTTAAAAAATCAATTCATTTTTTAAATTTCATGCATTTTTCTTTTATGTTTTACAACAGAAATAAAGGTAGTCTCGTTTCATTAATACAAATTGATCCAGAGTTAAGAGAAAAACAATGACCATAACTAAAATCAATCCGAAAAAGAGAATGGAACTCAGACTTTCTGAAACTTTTTTTATCATTTACCTTGTTTTTATAAATGATAAAAAGATTGTAAATTTGCGGTGATGTGCTAACGCTTTGAATACAGGATAAATTCCAATAACTTTACAAACTTTACAAACTTTACGAACTTTACAAACTTTACGAACTTTACGAACTTCATAAACTTTATAAACTTAAATGTTCCGTGGATTTCTCAATGCAAGACATAAAATACATACCCGGAGTGGGACCCAAAAAAGCGGAACTTTTCGCTAAGGAACTTGGCATCCGTTCGGTAGAAGATTTGTTGAGGCATTATCCATACAAATATGTTGACAGAAGCCGCTTTTATTATCTGCATGAGATGAACGGCAATATGCCATTTATACAAGTTAAAGGTCAGATACTGAAATTTGAAAAAATCGGCGAAGGTCACACTATGCGTTTGTCGGCTATTTTTACCGATGGGAAAGATACTATTGAACTCGTGTGGTTCAAAGGTATCAAATTTGTTTTAGAAAAATATAAACCGGGCATTGATTACGTAGTTTTTGGAAAACCTTCATTATTCAATGGGCACTATAATATTGTTCATCCTGATTTAGACTTAGTTTCGCAACTTCCACCGGCCGAAATGATGGGTTTACAGCCTTATTACAATACCACCGAAAAAATGAAAAGTGGTTTTCTGAATTCAAAGATCGTTCAGAAAATTATTCTTCCCCTTGTTCAAAACCTGAAAAACGGTGTTCCGGAAACACTTCCTGCTGAAATATTGAAACGCTTTGCCCTGATGAATCTTACTGATTCATTGATCAATGTACATTTCCCAAAAAACGCAAATGCGCTAAACAAAGCCCGGCAACGGTTGAAATTTGAAGAACTGTTTTATATTCAACTCAGCATTTTACGGCAAACAAAATGGAGAGAACAAAATTTCAAAGGTTTCATATTTAGTCATATAGGACGGAATTTTAATACCTTTTTTAAAGATTATCTGCCTTTTGAGCTAACCGGAGCACAAAAACGTGTTTTGCGCGAAATTCGTATCGATGTAGGTTCGGGCAAGCAAATGAACCGATTGTTGCAGGGCGATGTGGGAAGCGGAAAAACACTCGTTGCGTTAATGACCATGTTGATGGCTATCGATAATGGTTTTCAGGCTACATTGATGGCGCCTACAGAGATTCTGTCCAATCAACATTTTGAAACTATCAAGGAGTTTTTGGGTCAAATGGATGTAAATGTTGCGCTGTTAACCGGCTCTACCCGTCCTAAAGTCCGCGAAATAATTCATCAGCAGTTACTGTCGGGCGAATTGAATATTCTCATTGGAACACATGCTCTGATTGAAGAAATTGTTCAATTTGCAAATCTTGGACTTGTAGTTATTGACGAACAGCATCGCTTCGGGGTGGAACAACGTTCAAAACTCTGGAAAAAAAACGTGCAACCACCACATATTTTGGTAATGACAGCTACTCCTATTCCCCGTACGCTGGCTATGACTCTTTACGGCGATTTAAGTGTTTCGGTTATTGATGAACTTCCGCCCGGACGAAAACCCATTCAGACTTATCATTATTACCAAAGCAAACGGCAAAGCCTGAATCAGTTTATTGCCAAACAAGTACAGACCGGACGACAGATTTATATCGTTTATCCATTGATTCAGGAATCGGAGAAAATGGATTTGCAGGATTTAGAAAACGGGTATAATTACATTTGCGAAACTTTTCCCGATTACAAAGTTTGTAAGGTACACGGCAAACTTAAAGCTGCGGAAAAAGATTTACAAATGCAGAAATTCGTTTCAGGAGAAGCGAATATAATGGTTGCAACCACGGTAATTGAAGTAGGTGTAAATGTTCCCAATGCCTCGGTTATGATTATTGAAAATGCCGAACGATTCGGACTTTCGCAGTTACACCAGTTGCGTGGACGGGTAGGACGCGGTGCAGATCAGTCGTACTGCATTTTGCTTACCGGCTTCAAATTGGCAGCTGATACCCGAAAACGCATGGATATTTTAGTCAGAACCAACGATGGATTCGAAATTTCGGAAGCTGATTTGCAACTTCGTGGACCGGGCGATCTGGAAGGTACTATGCAAAGTGGTTTACGCTTCGAACTTAAAATTGCGAATTTAGCTCAGGATGGTAAAATGCTTGAAATTGCGCGTCGAACGGCTATGGAAATTCTTGACGATGATCCGCAATTACAAAAACAGGAACATAATATTTTAAAGGTACAACTTCAAAAATTGAAAACCAATACAGTAAATTGGGGAGTAATAAGTTAAAAAATCGGAACATATTTTGACTTCACTTCCCTTTTTCATTATCTTTGGAATTCTATAATAAAAATTATTAATTCAACTCAATAAAAATGGAAAAAACATTAGTAATTATAAAACCAGGAGCTGTGCAACGCGGTCTTATTGGCGAGGTTATCAAACGGTTTGAACAGAAAGGTCTGCAAATTTGCGGAATGAAAATGATTCAGTTAAATGACGAAATTCTAACTGACCATTATGCCCATTTAGCTGATAAACCTTTTTTTGGAAGAATTAAAGCCGCAATGACTGCTACACCTGTAATTGTTTGCTGTTTAGAAGGTAAAGATGCTGTAGAGGTTGTTCACAATATGGCTGGAGCTACTAACGGACGCAAAGCTGCATTCGGAACTATTCGCGGTGATTTCAGCATGAGTATTCAGGAGAACATTATTCATACTTCCGATTCAGTTGAAAACGGCATAACCGAACTCAAGCGATTTTTTAAAGACGAAGAAATTTTTAACTTCAAGTTAAATAATCACGGATATATTATTTCTGACGACGAGCTTAATTAGCCTCTAACGGCATAATATCTCCTTTTTGTGAACACAAAAAGTTATTTAAAATCATGCAAATTAAGATTTGCATGATTTTGTGTTCAATTTACTAAGCAACCAATGTATTTCCTGTTCCTATTTCAATTCCACAAAGATTCATGCATATTTTCATCAAAAAAATATTTCCAATCATTTTTCTCTTCATTATCAGTGAAGTACAAAGTCAACAATTGAATTATTCACACGTTCCAAGAATCGACTCACTTAATATTTATCAGGAAATATTGAATGACGAATCGGACGACCTTATGGAAAATCATCCTGCAGATGATATATACAATAATATTTGGACAAGCGAAAAACTCAACCCATATAAAATACCCATTGACAGTCTGCCTGATTCAGTTTCGATAGACTGTAATAATTTTAAAATTCCTGTTCCGGGATTTATAACCTCCGATTTTGGACCTCGCCGATATAGATATCATTACGGTACTGACTTGCGTTTAAACATTGGAGATACTGTAGTTGCTTCATTTAAAGGAAAAGTGCGGATTATCGATTATGAACCGGGTGGTTACGGACATTACGTCGTTATCCGCCACGACAATGGTCTTGAAACTGTTTATGCGCATCTTTCACTGGTATTGGTTGTTTTGAATCAGGACGTAAAAGCCGGAGAGATAATAGCATTAGGAGGAAATACAGGCAGGTCAACAGGGCCTCACCTACACTTCGAAATTCGTTATCTTGGTAATGCAATTAATCCTGCAAGTATGATTAATTTCTATACAGGTGTAGTCCACAATCCATCTTATTTACTTACCAAGAGAAATTCTTTTTACTACCAACGTGCAGTTAAGCAGATTAAGGCTATCAGATATTATAAAGTACGTAAAGGTGATACTCTTAGTCATATAGCTTTACGTCATGGAACAAGTATAAAATCGTTATGCAAACTGAATGGATTTAAACAGAGCAAAAAACTAAAACCCGGGCAAAGAATCAGGGTTAAATAAAATAATTGACACAAATAACTAATTTTTACCATGAATAATCTGACATTTCCTTTAGAATTAACATTCAAAATTGCCACTTTTGCCAATGATTTTGTAGCTCAGGATGCAAACGGGAATACAGTTGCCTTTGCACGTCAAAAGATGATGAGATTAATTGAAGAGGTACAAATTTATAATAACGAAAGTCGTTCGGAATTAGAATATACAATTCGTGCCAATAAGTGGCTGGACTTCACTGCAACTTATACTTTTACAAATCGCGCAGGATACGAAACCGGTCGATTAGTACGCAAAGGATGGTCATCGTTATGGAAAGCGCATTACGAAATTTATGATGAAAAAAGTCAACAGGATTTACTCATACGTGAGGAAAATCCATGGGCTAAAGTTTTTGATTCGATGTTAGGTGAAGTACCAGTTTTAGGTATGCTTACTGGTTACTTGTTTCATCCGTCTTATATCGTTACACGCCCAAACGGAACAGAAGTGGTGCGGCTCAGCAAAATACCGTCGTTCTTTGGCAGAAGATTTACAATTGATAAATTGAACAATTTTGAACAAGGCGAAGAGGAACGTGTATTGTTAGGATTAATGATGCTGATCTTGCTCGAACGCAGCAGAGGATAAAGGCATTTACAATTATTATATTTACGATTTACAATTTTTCTAAAACCCGAATTATCACTATATCTTAAACTGCTGTGCATAAAGAAAATAAATAAAACAATTTATCCTGTTTTTCATCATTCAATTATTACCAAATAATTCTACCTTTGTACTTTATGTGTTTTTTGCAAATCGTAAATAGTAAATAAATAAATTGTAAATAATATTATGTCACGATTTATTAAAAAGAAAAAGGAAGATATCGGTCTTTCACCTTATGCAATTGTTTTCAGAGGTCAGAAAAAAACTGATAAAACTGAAATAAGCGTGATGGATTTCGATTTAAATGATGTTTGTGAATTCAAGGTAAAAACGAAGGATCAATTACAGCAATTTAAAAATAGCAAAAGCCTGTCATGGCTGAACGTGGATAGCCTCCATGATGTGGAAAGAATGCAGGAAATTGCTGAAGTATTCGATATTCCTGATAATATTCTTTCAGATATTCTGAACCCATCACTCCGCCCCAAAGTTCAGGAATTCGACAGTGGTATTTTTGCTACCATAAAAATGCTTCAGTACAACGAAACTAAAAATCTTTTATCGGTTGAAAATCTGAGTCTTATCATAGTTGAAAATGTTTTGATTTCTTTTCAGGAACAACCCGGTATTGTATTTGATCCTATTCGGGAAAGAATACGAAAACACAAGAACAAAATACGCACCTCAGGATCAGATTATTTAGCTTTCACTTTATTGGATGTGGTTGTTGATAATTATATTTATATCATTGGCTTACTGGGCGACAGGATTGAAAATCTGGAAGTTCTTATGACCAACAACCCGAACAAAAACTTGCTAGAAGATATAAATTTGTTCAAAGGGGAAATGAATTTTATGCGTAAAAACATAAAACCAGCCAAAGAAATGATTTTAACGCTCGCTAAAATGGAATCGGAAATGATTCATGCTGAGAATAAAGTTCATTACAAAGAATTACAGGATAATATAAACGAAGCAACCGAACTATCAGATAGTTACCGCGATATTTTGTACGACCAAATCACGATGTATCACACCATGATGAGCACAAAGTTGAACGATATAATGCGAACTCTCACAGTTTATTCTGTCATTTTTATTCCACTTACTTTTATTGTCGGTATTTATGGTACCAATTTCGATAATTTGCCCGAACTACACTGGAATTACGGTTATTATGCCATGTGGGGAGTGATGATAATTTTGAGCATTCTCATGCTCTGGTACTTTAAACGCAAAAAATGGTTTTAAAATAATATGATTTGAAATGAAAAGACCTATTCTGTTGTTACTATTATTATCTGTTTTTGCCCCGGGTTTGTTTTCTCAGGTTAATCAAAAATACATCCGAAATGAAGCAAGAAAACAAGCTACATGGACTAAACAAGCTGTTTTTATTAAAGGTTATGTTATAGATAATCAAAAAGATACTATTGATACCAATATTTTAATATTTACAAAGAAATATAAATTGAATTCATATCTTTTTTGTGTAACAAAAAATTCGAACGATTCGATAATAATAATCCCCGCAAGTGATTTATTGGGTTATGGTTATGACAAAACACATTATCGGAAAGCAAAGGAAAAGGATGAACACTTTTTTATTAAACAAATACAAACTGGTACTGTAAGTTTATTCGAACGTGTTTCAATTCCTTCAGATATGAGGTATATGTATTACCTGCAGAAGAAAAATCAACAGGGTTACTTTGAAATCTGTCCTGATGAATCAAACTTTATTGAAACCTCAAAAAGAAGTAACAATGGAAATAACAACACTTCATCTGGAAACGACATATTGATTATGACCAACAACAATGTAGGTAGATTTAAAGTATTTGTGCAAAATTATTTTGGTGATTGTATATCGGTTAGAAACAAGGTAAATGCTGAAGTTTACAATATTACTGATTTACCTGCTATTGTGGCTGAGTATAATAATTACAAAGAAGGAAAATAATTAACTTCACAAAATCAGACTTGGTATAAATCAATAACGCTATTTCTTTTTTCTATAAACAATCATACAAAGTTCTTGTTATCTTTTTAGACTAAAATTTTACAACAATGAAAAGAAATCAAATAGATAATCAGATACTTGTTATTTTCGGATCGAATGGCGACCTTGCCCGACGTAAACTTTTACCGGCTGTTTTTCAGTTGTTTCTCGACAATTTATTGCCGGAGAAATTTGCTGTTATTGGTGCCGGAAGTCAGGAAAAAGACGAAAACACCTACAGGAATGATGTGATGCAAAGTCTGAATGAGTTTGCAAAAAAAAGCGTCGATGAAAATTCGGACAAAGCCAATGAATTTCTTCAAAAAGTTTATTATAAGAAAGTCAACAATCAGACTGAAGATGATTTTGGCATTTTGAAACAATATATTGAAAACCTTTCCTCTACGCTCGAAATTACTCAAAACATTGTATATTATTTTTCCATTCCACCATTTTTGTACGAAGTGGTAGCAGCTCATTTGGTGAAATTCGGATTGAACAACGAGGAAAATGGCTGGAAAAGAATCATCATAGAAAAACCATTTGGTTATAGTTACGATACGGCTATCGATCTCGACAAAAAACTTCATAACGGATTCCATGAAGACCAGATTTACCGCATTGATCATTATTTGGGAAAAGAAACGGTTCAGAACATAATGGTAACGCGCTTTTCGAATGGTTTTTTTGAACCCATCTGGAATCGGAAATATGTGGACAGAATAGAAATAACCGCTGCCGAAAAAATTGGTGTGGGCAGTCGTGGTGGATATTACGACACCTCAGGAGCTATGCGCGACATGATTCAAAATCACTTGTTACAGGTGTTAGCGGTTGTTACAATGGAACCACCATCGATTTTCGATTCCGATTCTATTCGTAATGAAACAGTAAAAGTGTTACAGGCGCTACGTCCGATAAAAGGCAATGAAATAGCTGATTATGTAGTTCGTGGGCAATATATTTCAAGTCAGGAAGGCGATAAGATATTGCAGGGTTACCGTCAGGAAACCGGAGTTGCACCCAACTCAAAAACGGAAACTTTTGTGGCAATGAAAGTTTTTATCGATAACTGGCGCTGGGGCGATGTTCCTTTTTATATCCGTACAGGAAAACAATTGCCCGAGCGTGTTACCGAAGTGGTAATTCACCTGAAACCGGCTCCTCATCAGTTGTTTAAACAGCTTTGTCTGACTGAACCGAACAATATGATTATACTTCGCATTCATCCAGATGCCGGAGTGGCTGTTGATTTTGGCATGAAAATTCCCGGTGCAGGCTTTAAAGTGCAAAATGTGAATATGGCATTTCATTATTCAGATCTGGCTGATAAAAAAATATCTGAAGCCTACGAACGACTTTTACTCGACTGTATGACAGGCGATTCCACGCTTTATGCCCGTGCCGATGCCGTAAAAGCAAGCTGGAAATTTGTTGACCCAATACTTCAGGCATGGAAAAATAATCCTGAAATTCCGTTGTATTTTTACGAGTCAGGAACCTGGGGACCCAATGAATCGAACGCATTATTTGGAGATAAATATGTGAAATGGCGACAACCTTTCGAGAAATTTAAAACGGATTAATAAAAAAAATAGCACTAATTGTATAGCAAAAAATAAGAAAATGATTTCTTATCCGTTATTTTAAATAAAAATTCATGGCTAAAAAATTCTTTTATTTTATTCTGATAACTGTTTTTGTTTCATCGTGTAGAGAACACAATCAGGACGTTAAATATACATACAATGCAAATCCTGAATATACCTGGGGTTATGCTCAGTTTTACGGTCCGTATTATTCCGATTATGAAGAAAATAATAATGTGGTTACATTGTCGCTTTTCTCTGATTCATTGGAGATTAATGATGAAGGAAGTTTAGAAGGACACGGACAATATTTATTTCTCGAAGATGTTTTTTCTGCACCGACCGATACAATTTTACCGGCAGGAACTTATACTATTGACACAATCAGCAAGCCATTTACAATAGCCAAAGGCGAGGAACTGGATATTGATGGAAATAAATATTCCGTAGGAGCTGTTATTTACTACATTGAGAAAAATGCAGCATTTTCGGTCATGAAATATATAGTACGCGGAAACCTCAAACTTACTTACTCCGAAACAAAATCGAGTGTGGTTTGCGATTTTATATTGTCGGACAGCACCCATCTTAAAGGCGAATTTAAAACCAACGACTTACCTTACATCGACGAATCGGTTTCGTATCCTTCAGGAATGGCGCGAAAAAAATTAAAACTAAAAAATCCAATTAACCATTATTAAAATTGTCCCAATCCTAAATACTTGTTTTTTTGTAAAAACAGCACCAAAAAAGTTACTAACGGGAAGCAAAAAACAACAATTAAAAGGTTATAAACTGATATATCTGCCAATGTATCAAGAACGTAATTTGTTAACCCGGTTGTGAATGCTAAATAACATGTTAAAGCCATTCCTAACATTGCAAAAACCCACACAATCCATTCTCTGTTTTGTTCCTGCGGGATTTTTTGCATTACTTTCTTTGAGAATCCATTATCAGCAATCTCTGTTCTATTCTCGCTGAAGAATTTTTTCAGCATTTCATCTTCTTTATTTGTATTCATAACCGGCATTTTTTAAGTAAACACTCAACTTTTCTTTCCCTTTTAAAATATATGTTTTAACCGTTCCAAGTGGGCAATTCATGATACGGGCAATTTCAACATGTGTTTTATCTTCCATGTAAAACAACAAAACTGCTGTTTTTTCTTCATGTCTGAGAATTTTTAAAGCATTATTAACATCTATTTTTTCTGAAGTGAATTCGTTGCTAATCTGATAACTCTTATCAATTTCGGCAACATCGATATCAGAATAATATTTCTTTGCTCGCACCGAATCGTAATAAACATTGTAAGCAATCCGGTAAAGCCAGGTAGAAAAGCCTGAAATACCCTTAAATGACTTTATGTTTAGATACGCTTTGATAAAAGTTTCCTGCGCCAAATCATCACTCAAAGGAGCATCGCCCATCGTCAGATTCATAAAGAACCGACGAATGGACGACTGATATTTGCAGGTAAGCTGGTCGAAAGCTGATTTATTGCCAAATAATGTTACCTGAGCTACCCAACGGAAATCATCCGTTTTGCTGTTCATTGTTTATTGTGCTTTGCGGTTTTTCTAAGAAATGTACTAATAAATATCCTACCCCAATGAATGCTGGAATTATTCCACCAATCATAACGAATTCATTGTCTATTACAAAATGGGAAACTACTAAAGCCAGACCCACCGCAATTAAAATAATTCCCTTTTTTAGATTAGAAGAACTGCTTTGTTTTTTGGGTTCATCAAAGAAATGTTCAGGCAATGTCTGACCCAATTCGATGGATTTCAGATATAAATTGTGACGACGAACCGAATCCTTGTTTTTAGAATAAGCAACTAAACTAATGATGCCTATTACAAACAAAAAAGGCAGCATAGTTATTAATACAATCTGAAAACCTTTAAGGGGCTGGTCATCCCTGCTTTGAGCATCAATTCTTTGTAGTTCAAGTTCAATTTCCTTTTTCTTAAGTTCCATCAATTGTTCCGACGAAAGTTTTTGTATCAGCATTGAATCCTGTTGTTCTTTAGGCAGCACTTTATTTATCACTACAACTTCCTTCTCAATTTTTTCATTTTTCCCGCTTTGTGCCATTGCAATTGAGGGCGACAACAGCACCACTCCGATAATTAAAAATAAAATCTTTTTCATTGCTCTAATTTTTAAATTTGATGATAAAAATAATAATTGTTTTCAAGTTAGACGAAACGAAGTGTGCATTTGGATTTAAAACTTTAAAAATATTTTTTATTAGTTGAATATAGGAATATTATTACCTTTACTAATATTTCAAAACTAGTAAAACATTTGCCGTAAATTTCTGTTTCTAAATTTAATATTCAATGTATCAATAATGAATCAAAAGTTCGAAGTTTCTGGAATGACCTGCAGTGCATGTGTAGCGCATGTCGAAAAAAGTGTAAGTAAATTGAGCGGTATAAAAATGGTGCAGGTTAATTTGCTGACCAATTCGATGCAGGTTGAGTTTGACGAGTCGAAAGTAAAAATCGCAGACATTGAAAAATCGGTGACTGATGCAGGTTATATTTCAAAAGCTCAGACTAAAACCAAAGATAAAACCAATGTTGTCAATCATGTTAATACTGAATTAGCTGCTTTAAAACTACGTTGGTGGCTTTCATTCGCATTTCTTTTGCCTTTAATGTATATTGCCATGGGACACATGGCAGGTTTTCCTCTCCCCAAAATTCTGCACGAAAATATTTTTGTGTTTTCGTTTACACAGTTTTTATTTGTGTTGCCAATTGCCATTATTAATAAGAATTATTTTCTGAATGGTTTTAAAATGATTTTCAGATCACCCAACATGGATTCGCTCATCGCCATTGGTTCGTCGGCATCAATACTTTACGGCATTTATATTATTTACCGCATGGCAGCAGCTATGAACGGTGATATGGAGAGCGGATTAATGAACGAATTATATTTTGAATCGGGCGCAACCATCCTAACCCTTGTAACGCTCGGGAAATACCTCGAAGCCATTTCGAAAAGCAAGACCACCAATGCGTTAAGTCGGTTGGTTAACCTTGCACCCAAAACCGCTTTTGTGCTGCGTAATAATTCAGAAACCGAAATTGCTGTTGAAGATGTAATTGCCAACGATATTGTTATTGTTAAATCCGGTCAACGCATTCCGGTGGATGGAATTATAGTTTCGGGTTACGGAAATTTAGATGAATCGGCCATTACGGGCGAAAGTTTGCCGGTTTTCAAACAAATGGGCGAAAATGTATTTTCGGCAACCATCAATAATACAGGATATTTTACTTTCAGAGCAACAAAAGTTGGCGACGATACCACGCTGGCGCAAATCATTCGTTTGGTGGAAGAAGCTTCGGCATCCAAAGCTCCGATTTCCAAACTTGCCGATAAAATAAGCAGTATTTTTGTGCCCACTGTTATTGCAATTGCGGTGCTTTCAACTGCAATATGGCTTATTGCCGGTTACTCTTTTGACTTTGCTCTTTCTATCGGCATTGCAGTACTTGTTATCTCTTGCCCTTGCGCGTTGGGTTTGGCAACTCCGGTGGCTATTATGGTGGGAACGGGCAAAGGCGCCGAAAACGGAATTCTTATTAAATCGGCTGAAGCGCTTGAATCCACAGCAAAAGTTGATACTGTAGTCTTCGACAAAACCGGCACGTTGACGTATGGAAAACCCAAAGTGACGGACATTTTTAGCATTACAAATATTGCTGAAAATGAGTTGTTGAAAATTGCAGCTATGCTCGAAGTTTCATCGGAACATCTATTTGCTGATGCCATTCTTTCCGAAGCAAATATGCGCAACATCCCTGTAAAACCGGCTGAAGATTTCAAAGTATTTCCGGGAAAAGGTGTGGCAGGAACTATTGGTGGCAAAAAATATTTAATTGGCAATCTGCAACTCATCAACAATTTCAATATTCAAAATGCAGAAGCAAGTGCTGTTGCTGCAAAATGGGCTGCTATTGGAAAAACGCCATTATATCTCGCTGAGGAACAGACCATGATTGGACTTATTGCTGTTACCGATGTGCTGAAAGAATCGAGCAGCATGGCAGTTGAAGCATTGTATGCATCAGGGTTGGAGGTGATTATGCTTACCGGCGATCATGCCGAAACAGCAAAGTACATTCAGCAGCAAGCGGGCATTAAAACAGTAATTTCTGAAGTTTTGCCGGGTGACAAAGACAACGAAATAAAGCGTTTACAGGACGAAGGAAAATTTGTTGCCATGGTGGGTGATG
>CAYNHC010000042.1:5345-18465 GCA_964396705.1 uncultured Paludibacter sp. | reverse complement strand
GATGATTTGACTTTCCGCAATAAAATTCACTGTCATTATATGCTTGGATTAGGATATTATGGCTTAAATGAAACTGAAAAAGCCAAAAGTCATTTAATGGAAGCAGCCAAAATGGATGTAAATCATCAGGGAGTGCAGATGCATATATCAGTGATTTAAAAATGACTACCAAAATGAAATACACAAAATTTCAAGTGTTTATTGTAACGTTTGTATTTATTGCGTTTTCCGTAGTTGCTCAAAAAAGCTATCACGTTGATGTAACTAAAGTAAAAACCGATGTCCTGCGTGGTCATCTCGATTTGGGTGGACGTAATGTAAAAGGCGACACCATTGGCGTAAATAGCTTTTACATAGAGCGAAACGGGAAACCGATTATTCCCGTTATCGGTGAGTTTCATTACAGTCGCTATCCGCATCAGTATTGGGACGAGGAAATAAAAAAAATGAAAGCCGGTGGTATTACGGTTGTTGCTACTTATGTTTTCTGGAATATGCACGAATTTAAAGAAGGCAAATTCGACTGGACAAACGATTTAAATGTTCGACAGTTTACAGAACTTTGTGCCAAAAACGGATTGGACGTATTGATGCGCATTGGCCCTTTTGCGCATGGCGAAATTCGTAACGGTGGTTTGCCCGATTGGCTCTATGGTCGCCCAATTGATGTGCGAAGTAACGATCCTGCTTATTTATTTTATGTCAACCGCTTGTATCAGGAAATTGGCAAGCAACTCAGCGGATTGATGTTCAAGGATGGCGGTCCGATTATCGGCATTCAGATTGAAAATGAGTACCAACATTCGGCTGCTCCGTGGGGATTTACTTACACAGATGCTCCCAAAGAACGAACTGCTGCCCGACGCGACAATAAAATTATTCAGGATGGTGTGGGTGTCAACAATGCAGGCAATGAATTTGCCAATTTGGGAAGCGACCACATGAAAAATCTGAAGCAATTAGCCATAAAATCTGGATTAATTGCACCCATTTACACCGCAACTGGCTGGGGATTAGCCACTATCATTGAAAAGGGTTCAATTCCGGTGATGGCCGGTTATGCTTTCCCGTTTTGGGAAGCAGGAAATAAGCCGTCGCCATTTTATTTATTTAAAAATATTCATCAAAAGCCCGATTATTCACCTGTAAGTTACGATGTAAATCTCTATCCATCGTTGGCTGCCGAGTTGGGTACGGGCATGGCTGTAACCTATTCTCGTCGCCCACGCGTTCCGGGCGAAAGCTTTTTGCCCTTGATGGTACGTACCGTGGGCAGCGGCACCAATGGATTGGGTTTTTACATGTATCATGGTGGCACTACGCCTTCGGTTGGCAACTTCTTTTTATCCGAAGGAGCAGGTTTAAACAATAAATCGTACGATTATCAGTCGCCCATAGGTGAATTCGGTAATGCAAGCAGTGGATTTTATTCGCTCAAACTGATGAATTACTTTCTGAATTCTTATGGAAATGATTTAGCGCCACTTTACCCTGTTTTGCCCGCCACCAACGACAGCATTAAACCCAAAAATACCAATACGTTGCGTTATGCTGTCAGAACTGATGGCAACAAAGGTTTCGTGTTTATGCATAACTATCAGGATCATTTGACAATGTCCGATGTAAAGGATTTGAAAATAAATGTAGTCACAAAATCAGGTCAAATAACTTTTCCAACGTCTGGTACACTTACACTCAATGCCGGAAGTTCGGCAATACTTCCATTTAATTTGAGTATCGATGGCGTTTATATTCGTATGGCAACCGTGCAACCTTACTGCAATTTTAGCAATAATGGCAAAAAATACAATGTGTTTGTTTCTCTGGATGGAATTGCTCCTGAAATGCTATTGAAAGGAAAAGTGAAAGTAACTGGAAACGGCATTAAAAGTGCTGTAAATGGTGGAAATACAGTTGTAACATTACCCTACGGGAAAATTTGTGAAATGCAGATAAATGGTGTGAATTTCCTGATACTTTCGTATGAGCAAGCATTAAATGCGTATCTGGTTGGAAATGAAGATAAACATCTTATTATCAGCAAAGCAGTTGTGCTTGAAAATGAACAGAAAATATCATTGATAAGTACAGGTCAGGAGTCTGTTGACGTGAGTGTTTATCCGGCTATTGATGGACTGTCGGCGGCAAATGCAACTATTTTAAGAGTTAAACCGCAGGTAAAAAATATCAGTCAATTTCAAATTAACACCCAAAAAGTTGAACCGGATATTCAACTTATAAAAACTGACGACCGCCATTTTGTGCTCAAAGCTCCAAACATAGATTGGACAAAAATAAATGATATTTTTATCACTTTCGATTATCGTGGCGACCGTGGAATATGCATGATGAATGGTGAATTACAAACCGACAACCTTTACACCAGCAAACCCTGGACTGTGGGTCTGAAAAAATATGGTGAAGCGCTAAAAACCAACGAAATGTACTTCTACTTTATGCCAATGGCCAAAGACGCTCCATATCTTAGCTATCTGGATAAAGAAGTGATTCCTGATTTTGGAAATAAAAAAGAGTTTTTGGAGATAAAAACGCCGGAAATTAAAATGGAATATAAAATCAGTGTGGAGTTGAAATAATCGTTTTGAATTAATCGGGTGATTCTTAATGTGTACGCAACATTTGAGTTTGTTGTTGAATTGAATGGTATGGTGTAATGAAAAATCAAAAATAACAGGTTGAAATTTCGAAACTCAATGAATCAAAGTATTTTCATTCAAAAATGAGTATCTTTGTAGTCAAAATAATTATTACCAATGAGATTTGATGAACTGCCACTTTGCGATTCTGTTTTAGACGGATTGGATGCAATGAATTTTAGAGAAACCACACCGGTTCAGGAACAAACAATACCTGTAATTCTGCAAAAACGAGATGTGATTGCCTGTGCTCAAACCGGAACAGGGAAAACAGCGGCATTTATTTTACCTTTACTTCATAATTTACAGGTTGAAAATAACCCTGATAATAAGGTCAATGCTATAATTATGGCGCCTACGCGTGAACTAGCACAGCAAATTGACCAGCAAATGGAAGGTTTTTCATATTTCACATCTTTTTCGTCGGTAGCTGTTTATGGTGGTAGCGATTCACAGGCTTGGGACGTACAACGTCGCGGTTTGCAACAAGGTGCCGATGTGGTTATTGCCACTCCGGGGAGGTTGTTGTCACACATTAATCTATATGATATTGATTTCTCACATGTGAAATACTTTATTCTCGACGAAGCTGACCGTATGCTTGATATGGGTTTTTTCGACGATATCATGCAGGTCGTAAACCGATTGCCTAAAGACAGGCAAACCATTATGTTTTCGGCCACTATGCCTCCAAAAATCCGGTTGCTCGCCAAAACTATAATGAATGACCCTTATGAAGTGAAAATTGCTGTTTCCAAGCCACCTGAATCAATCATGCAAACGGCTTATATATGTCATGAGTTTCAAAAGCCAAACATTGTAAAATACCTCTTTGCAGATAAGGAACCGAATAAAGTAATCGTATTTTCCGGTTCAAAACTAAAGGTGAAGGAAATTACAAAAACATTTCGTTCGATGGGATTGTCGGTTGGTGAAATGCATTCCGATCTTGAACAAGTACAACGAGAACATATTATGCACGAATTTAAAAATAATCGTGTAAGTATTTTAGTGGCAACTGATATTGTTTCGCGGGGTATTGATATTGATGACATTTCGTTAGTTATTAATTACGATGTGCCACATGATGCAGAGGATTATGTTCACAGAATTGGTCGTACTGCGCGTGCTAATGCCGAGGGCATGTCAATAACATTTGTGTCGGAAGATGAACAATATAAATTTAGAAAAATAGAAGAGTTTCTCGAAAAAGACATTTACAAAATTCCTATGCCAGCAGAACTGGGTGATGCACCTTTGTACGAACCTGAAAAACATAGATTTGGACACAAAAAGTTTAATGCAGGTAAAGGAAAGTTTCGTCGCAGTAATCATGGTAAATAATTTGCAACATAAAAGTCTATCAATTTTTTACTTACCATTCCATTTTTTAGATATCCTGTAACATTGCATCATGCGAAATCGCAGAAGAGCCAATGAATAGTCATTTTCCATACCCAATACTCAATAGGAAACAAATGATTGAGCAAATCAATTTGTATTCCGGATTGCAAATTCCTTTTTTATTTATCATTAATTATAAAGCTGAAAACGGTTTTGTAATCAAAAAAAATGAATTAGATAATAATTTCATTCGTTTTTCACTCTCCGAAAAAAGTAAAATTTCTGATATTTCATCTTTTGTATGGGAGACTTTACCGGTCAAACGGGAATTTTATAAAATTAAATTTGATACTGTTAAGAATGAATTGCAATTGGGAAATTCATTCTTAATTAATCTTACTCAGCCAACCCGGGTAGAAACAAATTTAACATTACCTGAAATTTATGAGAAAGGTACAGCAAAATATAAATTGTGGTTAAAGGATCAATTCACAGTGTTGTCACCCGAAACATTTGTTCAAATCCGAAATGGTTTTATATATTCTTACCCAATGAAAGGAACCATTGATGCTACGATACCAAATGCTGAAGAAGCAATCTTGAACGACAAAAAAGAAAAAGCAGAACATGCTACAATTGTTGATTTAATAAGAAATGATTTGAGTATGGTTGCCGAAAATGTAGAGGTCGAACGATATAGATATATTGATAAATTAATCACCAATAAAGGTGGATTGTTGCAAGTGAGTTCCGAAATTTGTGGTAAATTACCCGAAGATTATCATTCGCAAGCAGGTGATATTTTGTTCTCTTTATTGCCTGCCGGATCCATTTGTGGAGCCCCAAAGCAGAAAACTGTCGAAATTATTCAGAAAACTGAAGGATATGATCGTGGATTTTATACAGGAATATTTGGTTGGTTCGATGGCGAAAATTATGATTCAGCAGTCATGATTCGCTTCATTGAACAACAAGATAATTCTTTGATTTTTAAAAGTGGTGGTGGAATAACTTATTTGAGTGATATTGAAAGCGAATATCAGGAATTAATCAGTAAAGTGTATGTGCAGATTCATTGAGTCAATACAATTGAAAGATGGTGATTTTAAAAGATTGATTTTTCATCAGGCAAGAATTGATTATGTTTTTGAGAAATTTTTTTCAGGACATCCATCTATCCATCTTGCTTCTTTGTTTAATGAAATAGTATATCCAAGTGTTGGTTTAATTAAGTGCAGAATCATTTTTGATAAAGACTACCATGAAGTCGATTTTCAGCAGTATAAAATTCGGGAAATACGTTCACTTAAAATTGTGGAAACCGATATGGAATCAATGCCATACAAATCGGAGAACCGCAAGAAACTTATCGATGCATTTGAAAAACGTGGGAACTGTGATGATGTGCTTTTAGTGAAAAATGGATTACTTACCGATACTTCATACACCAATGTAGCGTTATACGATGGTACAAACTGGATGACTCCCCGAAAACCACTAATTTATGGCGTTAACAGGGCTGAATTGTTGGAGAAGAATATTATTTTAGAAAAGGATATTTTATTGAATGAATTAGGTAATTATAAGAAAATAAGACTGTTTAATGCTATGATTGAGTTCGGTGAAATTGAACTTGAGATGGACAGTATATTTTTTTGAAAATTTGTAGGTAATTTTTTTGTATTTGTAAAATGCAGATTAATAATTTGTTATCAAAATATAGCGCTATCGGTATAATTGAATATAAGCAATTTTTGAGTAAAATAGATTAAAATGCCCCTTTAGTAATAAGCTAAAGGGGCATTTAATTTGAAAAAAGTTTACAAACTTGATTTTATTGGTGTAATTTGATTCAATTGGAAATTGTGAAATTATTTTGTCAACGCTATTTTCAAAATTCCATTTTCACCTTTAACTACATAAACACCTTTTACCTGAGTACTCATGTTGATATCTTTTACTGAGCTTGCTAATAAACGACCAGTTACATCAAATACGTTTAACTGCTGACGGTCAGCATTACGGATAATCTGACCATCGAACGTAACGCCATGTAATGTATTAAGTTTAACGTCTGTAAACCACGTTGTAAATGTTACATTTCCCGGTATTAAAGTTTGAACACCGGCAGCATTTTGCGCAGCAACACTAAAAGTATATTCAGTTTGGCCCGTAAGGTCTGTCATTTCATATTCTGTAACATTTCCGGCAACTTCGGCATCAACGGCTGATTTTACTTTGCTCATTTGTTTTACACCAGCCGGAGCTACTTTAGTGATTATATATTTTGCTGCACCCGGAACTGCATCCCAATAAAGAGTTGCACTTACTGCACTTGCAACAGTAGCTCGAGTTCCGCTTACCGAAATATTTTTAAACATTGTTCCGGCATCAGTTCCCCATGTAGTTGTTCCCATTAAATAATTGCATGCATTTGTAATAATTTTTAACCCATCTGCTGTTATATTATTTTGATTGTCATTTGCAATACCAACAATCATTAATTTATTTTGAAGTGCGGCATTTGTTGTTCCGGCTACATCCGAAGTTTTACCTAACGGAAATTCTATTATATTCGCCAAAAGAGCGCCTTTTATATTCGCAAGGGTGTAATCAGAAGCATACGTACTTTGTTGTATTCCATTTCCTGAAGCGGCGGCACTCAAAATATCCAATTCATTTGCAAAAGTACCTGTTAGAGTTATGCCTGCGAAAATAGGATGATTTGGTTCATTAACGTTAATACTCAAAGCTGTCGGACTTGGATTGGTTGCAGTGGCTTGATTCCATGTGTTTGAATTAACTGAGAACATTTTTAGTCCTAACAAAGGCTTACTAATACCCCAAAGTGCTTTCATACCGGCACTTCCCGAGCTTGGCGATTCGGTTAGTATAACCAAATCATATAATGAAAAGTCAGTGGTGGCAGTAACATTTGCTATAAGTATATTGTCAAGATAATAGGTCTTTGCTAATTCAGGTCTTATTTTGGTGTCGGTAGCCGAAACTCCGGTATTTATAATATAAGCGATATTCTTACTTGCAAGAACTGCAGTAAGTGTGTAAACTTTAGTGCTTAAATCCTGAGCTGTAACGGTTATCGATAGTGGATTTGTAAAATCATGAGTGTTTCCTGAAGTGAAATCAGTACTTGCTGTTAAGGGTTTTGTGAATGATACCGCTTGCGTCAAACTGGATGCTTTGGGAAGAATAATCATGTATGTATTTGTTCCTGCATCGAATGTAGGTGTTAAGCCGCTGATAGTTACTGCCGACAAGTCTTTTTCGGTACTGGGAACTGCTGCGGCTGTTAGCGTTACAGCATAAGTAACATCATTAGCTGGTACTCCATCAGAAGCAATGTAATTTACCTGTCCACCAGAGAAATCCTGTGCACCCGAAGGTGAATAACTAGTTGCTGTACCACCAATAACTACAGTAGGATTGATACTTGAAAGATTAGTACCGTAAGGAAGTTCTGCAGTTATAGTTTTTGCACTTTGATTTATTGTAGCATTAATTCCTGCAGCAATGAATGATGTAATCGATGGATTTTTTGGTGTGTAAGTAAACGTAAAGAATGAAGTCCAGGAACTACTGCTTGAACCACCCTGTACCCGAATAACGGTGTTAGATTCTTTGTTTACAAGTACTTCATAATCAACACAAGCACCGGTTCCGGCTAAAGTGATATTTGAACCCCCATCAATATTTACAACCAAGCTTCTACCGGATGCAATATTTGCAGATATTACCATCTTGTCACATTTAGCTAAATAAAAATCAATAGTACGACCAGATTTAATATCAAATGTTTTAGTTGCAGTGCCACATTTGCCAGATGTTCCGCTTGAGCCAAAGTTTGCAACTGTAATCCAACGGTCAGCCTGTGCTTTGTTCCTTTCAGTACTAACTGCATCATAATCCATGACTTTTGTACCACCTACCGATGTTAAATCAAAATAAATTTCTCCATTTACACTCCAGGAACTCAATAATAAAATGGCTAATACTGCCATTGTTTTTGTGAAAAGTTTTTTCATAAAGCATTAAATTTAAAAGGTGATTGAATAGATTTAATTATTAAGTCGTAAAAATAATGAATGAACACTTTAATCATGTGTAAAAAATAACGCTTTATGTGTATATTTTGGTTTTAGAATAAAAGATTTAAATATTTATATATTACTGGAATGTATTTAAATGAAAACTGAAGGGGATAAATTGTGTTTAACTTCATTGAAATTTAAGTTTTCCAACATAACCTTTTTCGCATGAAAAAATGGATTATTCCGAAATACTATTTTGCCACAAATTTTAAAACTGTATTTTCAGCATGAACTATATAAATGCCTTTACAAAACAACCCGACTGGAAAAACTACTTTGTTGGTAGCATTTCCATGTCGGGTTGTTATAAGTTTTCCCTGGCTATCGTAAATATTGATGGTGCGTAAATCGTTATTTTTAGAGCTTATTTCGAGACAGTCCGCTTTTTGAATAAGCAGAATTTCATCTTTTTTTTTTGATTTTTGTCAACGCCGCTGGTTAACTTTGCTTTTTCGTATTCCAGACTTGCCATAATAAACGGTCCGAGTACTTTTCCTTCGGTGTTGTTGTTGATAGTCACATCGCTGCCGCAAATATAATAACTTGCATCGCCTTTGCGGGTGCTACTCAATCCTGCCGATTCGCAACTTTGTATGAGTTTGATTTTTCCGTTGGCTTCTTCTACTACAAATTTATCGATCAGACCTTTATATGCTTTTTCGGCTACGGGTTTATAGGTTGTTTTATCCAATATTCCTAAACGTATTCCTTTATAATAAGCATAAGTAAACATGCTCGAAGCCGACGATTCGAGGTAGTTGTACAAATTACACGGACTGCCTTTTTTCGTGTTGTCATATTGCAACAACTGATACCAACATCCCGAAGCTGCATCCTGACGGTCTTTAAGTCCATCGGCAACTAAGTTGGTGTAATTGACAATTCTTTCGCGTGCAGGATGTGTGGCTGGCATATATTCGAGTACATCAACCAAAGCGGCAAAAAACCAACCCATGCCACGTCCCCAGAATTCTTGGGAACGACCGGTTGTGGCATTTGCCCAATACGATGAAGCTGCATTTTTTGGCTCTGCCGACCAGGCGTGGTAGTTCAGTTTTTTCTGCGCATCCCAAGTGTGGTGGAAAATAGTATCGAACTGCAAAGCTATGTCGTTCCATGAAGCTGTGTTGTCTGTTTCACCTAATTCTGTTCCGAAATTTCCCTGCCATTCGGCGTATAGCGCCGGACCCATATACAATCCGTCGAGCCACATTTGGTTGGTGTACTGATATTTATGCCAAAATCCACCTTTTCCGGGAAGATTGCCACCAATGCGCGTATGCTCGTTTTTCAATTTATTTCGGCAGATTGTTGCATTGGCTTTGTATGTAGCTGCTTTGGTAGTTTGTCCTTTTTGCATCGCAACACGGTATAATTCAAAGTAGATTTTACCTGCATTTAAATCATCAATATTGCTTGTGCCAAGCACCATGCTGGAATTATCGGCATAATCCTGAATACCAGCGAAATAATAAGCACATCGTGGATCGGTACTGTATTGTTCGTAAGCTTTGAGAATTGATTTTGCTACTAAGCCGGTTACATAATCCCATATCGTATTGCGAGCATTGGTTGGTGTTTTGAAACCTTCGGTGGAATTTTTATTCCGAAAATCGCCCATGCGTGAATCGATAATCCATTTGGAATACAAGGAATCCGTATGAAAAGTTGCTGCCGAAAGTAAGCCGGCAGTTAGAAGCAGAACAAGAGAAAGACTTAGTTTTGAGAGCATTGTGTTTGTTTACTATTGTGCAATTTACTATTTACCATTTCATGATTCAAGAACCAAGAATCAAGACTTTTACCACAGAGAACACGGAGAAGACGCAGAGAACGCTGAGATTTTACATACTTTTCTTATTTTCTCAATTTCTTAATTTCAATTATCACATCATTACATTACTTCACCGCCTTCGGTACTAAGTCTGTAAGACTCGCTATCTTCACCGGTTTACCACTATCGCAACTTTTGCGGGCAGCAACTCCCGTAAGTATTGCAAAAGCACCATCGCGGATGTTGGCCGATTGTTTGAATGGATCTTCTTTTACATTACGCCATATTTTATCGTGCATCAATTTATCGCCTCCACCATGTCCTTCGGATTGAGGAATGCGAATGTAATTTCTTTTACCGAAGTTACGCGTTACCATTATTTCGTCAAATTCACCATCGTGTGTGGGGTTGCTTTCCTGAATCCAGGCATCAATACGTCCTTTTGTGCCATTAAAAGCAATGCGATAGCCTTCGTAAGGCGAATAAGCAGTGAGCGAATATGCTACCTGAACACCATTGGCATATTTTATTGATGCACACATTTTATCAAAAATATCGATATCTTCTTTGAATACACAACCATCGCGAAGATAACCGTCATGTTGTTCATTATCAGTATAAAGCATTTTGTAATATTCATTTTTATTTACATCCCAATAAAAATCGCAACTTTCTTTATGACTGCACGAACGGCAACTTGTACCGCGTTGCTTGCCATTTTTTCCATAAAATTCCAGATTACCGTATGCAAATACTTCTTCGGGTTCAGAATTGAGCCACCAACCCAATAAATCGAAATGATGCGATGCTTTGTGTACCCACAAGGAACCTCCAAACTCGCGCTTGCGATGCCAACGGCGGAAATAATCGGCGCCATGACTTGTATCTAAATACCAATGGAAGTCCACTGATGTTACATCGCCAATTTCACCAGCATTAATCAGTTCCCATATTTTTGCACGATGCGGAGAGTAACGGTAATTAAAAGTTACAATTACTTCTTTTCCTGAACGTTTTTGGGCATCGAGTATAGCCTGACATTTTACTTCGTCGGTCGTCATAGGTTTTTCTGTCAGAATATTGCAGCCTGCATCCAATCCTTTTATTATAAATTGATCGTGAGTAGCATCCATAGTGGTAACAATCAGAATATCAGGTTTATTTTCCTTCATCATCGTGTCGAAGTCGGTGTATGTTTTGCAGGTAACACCTATGTGTTTTTTAGCAGCTTCAAGCCTGCCCTGGTTTTTATCGCACATGCCTACATATTCAACCTTATCGCTGTAGCCTTTTAGTACGGTTTTTCCCCACATGCCGGTTCCTCGCGAACCCGTACCAACGATAGCGACTTTTGTTTTACCCAAAACTACAGTTTTTGCCTGTGCTTTTTTAGCTGCATTGCTAATGATTGGCACACTGCTTAACAAAGCAGCTGCTCCTACAACTGCCGATTTGCCAATAAAATTTCGGCGACTCATTTTATTTTCCATGATATATATTGATAAAAAGTTAATTTATAATAGTTTGCAAAATTAGTAACTAATCATTTTTGACCTGTTTCCATTGTTTAAAATAATGTAAACACCCTTTGGCAGTTTGCATGTTTCAACTTTTTTGAAAATTATTTTACCATTTACATCGTAAATATCTACAGGATATTCGCTGCTGAATTCTCCGTTTTCCATTTTATAAAAAATATTATTTTCAAAAATGTAACGTACAGTACTGTAAATCCCAGTTAGTACAAGCTTCGAAACCGTTAAACCACTTGAACCTGAGGTTTTTAGGATAATATCATCGTCACTTGTGGATTTTGGTATAAATGTAATGATTTTTTCAGAATTTGCTAATGTGGGATAGGCGGTAATTTCATTTCCATTGCCTCCGTCCGAAATAATTATTGGTCTTGAAGTTCCTGAATTAGTAAAAGTACATTCCACCGAAGTACAACCATTCACTTTGAGGGTAATAGTTGCCGAAGTGCTTCCCCATTTATAACCGGTTCCCGAAGTCCATGAAACACTGCCGGTTTTAGTTATCCATGCAGGTTCTTGCGTCATTGATTTACAGTCTAATTTGGTAATAAATTGTTTCAAGCGTGTTGATGTGAAATCGGTAGTTAATGTGTCACCAGGATTTGTAATGGTAGTGTCGTTCAGATTTTTGACTATGAAATAACCTGTTACAGTTGCGTTTTGAACTGCATCGGTAGTAGTAACCGAATAGGTATAAGTACCAGTATTGGTCGGTTTTCCTGCAATAATAATGGTGTCATTGCTAATGGTGTTCGATACTCCGGCGGGTAAACCTGTTACCAAACATTGTGTAGCCCCTGATATTTTGTATTTTACGGGAGAAATATTATCTCCAATATTAATGGTTTGTTTACTATTCCCGATTAGTGTTAATGTGGCTTGCTGTATTGGACTAATATTGTCGGAAGTTGTAAATCTCCAGATGCCGAAAGTGGTTTCACCTTCAGGAGTTACAGAAACAACTTTCCAATAATAAGTTGTGTTTTTTTCAAGCGTTGGAATTTCGAAATGATTAGAAGTTGTTTCGCTTAATAAAGTTGGTATATCAGAAGTTCCAAAATAAACTTTGTGCGAAACTGCATTGCGGGCAGCAATCCATTTCAGCGTAATCGATCCGGCTGCAACAGCATAACGTCCATTGTACGGTTGTGGCAAAGCAGCAAAGGGTAGGACAGAGGGCATCGTATTTTCAGGATCCCATTTTCCATCAAAAGTCCAGGCGGCATCAATGATTTTACGTTGGTCAAGCGATAGTGTATTCGCAAACCATGTCAATCCGGTCAAACCTTTTACACCGTAGAAATTTGTTGTTGCTGAAACTCCTTGCTCTGAAATACTATCGGAAAGCTGCACATCGAGATAGTAAAATTTCGCATAATTCTGACTGTTTTGTAATTTTATATATTTACTCAACACGCTGTGAACTGAACCGCCCTGTATAACCAATTTCTGATCTTCATCCGAAACTCCTTCGTGCCAAATTGGTGAACTGTATCGTGTTTCGGTGTATCGGCTATTAATGGCATAACAATATCCGCGAGGACAAAATGCATCGATACTTCCTTTGAAATTACAGTCGGCAACATAATACATTCCACCTGCTTTGCCCCAGGGTGCAAAAGTATCTTTATATAAGCACAATACATCCAAATTTATAAACCACAACCGTGTTGTTCCGGTTTCGGTACGAATAACTTCGGT
>CAYNHC010000042.1:0-5245 GCA_964396705.1 uncultured Paludibacter sp. | reverse complement strand
ATGGAGTTTAATGCATCACCAATAGTCGTAAAATGACCGCTACCATCCTTCGCAACAATAATTTCATTTGCTGCACTTATTTCATAAACAACAGCTATTATTGCAATTAATATTAATCTAATTTTCAACATTATAAATGGTAAATGAAAAAATTGTAAATGTTTTTATTTCTGAATTTTCAGCACCGATTTTTCGTTCGCAGTTTTAAATACTATCAAATATAAACCTTTTGAAAGATGTTGGGTATTTAGTTCAATTATGTTTTCCACTCCTGCATTTACCCAACCCCGAAAAGGAATATCAATTAATCTTCCATCAGCAGAAATAATACTAATTTCAGCGGGCGACACATCTTTACAGCTAAATGACAATGTATTGTTATTGAGCATTAAACGGGTTGAATTTCCATTTGTTTGTTGAATAGCATTTGGTTCATCAGCATCGTCGCAGGTGAAATTTTCAGGAGTTCGGTATGTTTTTGCAGCGCCCACATACGATTCGGCAATGCAAGGTACATATTTTACTGAGTCTAATTTGTAAGAATATGGAAATAACCCGGTCATGTCATACTCTTTGAGTTGTGGAACTCCACACCCTTCGAAAAAACAACCGCGCTGTACCAGAAATCCGGCAGGCGAAAAACCCGGAACTCCCACCTGAAGTGGTATGGGACAATTTTTGAAAAAACAGTTTTCGACCAATACTTTGGCATCAATCGCCGAAGCCACGCTGTAAATGCTGTTAGAATCATAATAATTGTTGTAACAATGAACGGTGGCAAACCGTACGCGGGGATTACGCTGAACTGTTTTGTCGAACCAATTGTGATGCAGGGTAACTTTCATAATCACATCACCCGATTCACTGTCGCTGTGTCCGATAAGAATATTTTTGTCGTGATTAAAAAATTTGCAGTACGAAATGGTGACAAATTCACTACCTCGTGTAACGTCAAGCATACCATCGTGCGAACCGGCATTTGTTCCTGCACCATCGCTAAAAGTACAATGGTCAATCCAGAAATTCTTACATTTATTATTTATTTTGAGCAAATCGTCCGATGCATCTTCAAAAGTAATATTCTGAACAATCACATTCGATTTTGTATTCCATCCAAATCCTCCGCCGGCAATTCGGGCATCAGTTCCCAACCCGACAATGGTTTTATTGCCCCGTGCCGACATTTCGCCTGAAACATTAATGGTGCCTTTTACCAGAATAATTGTAGCAGTATTAACACCATCAACGGCATTTTTCAGTTCTTCTTCGTTGGTAACTGTAACAATGGGTCCGCCTTCGCCACCGGTAACACCGCCATTCAATGATGCAAAACCTTCGGGTAAACCAATCACATGCGTAAGTGGCTGTGAATAAATAAAAAAGGAGTAAAATACAAATAGGATTGTGAGCGATTTTTTCATGGAAGAATCAATTTTTGATATTTTTACGACTAATTTTTTGAATGTTTATTTTCCCATTTTCAAACACAGATTTGCGGATGAGTAAGCCTTCGGTATTTTTAGAAACTTCCTGTCCGTTGAAATTGTAATATTTTTCATAAAGCAAAGGCGAACTGTTTTCAATATCAATTGTAGAATTAATGGTATAGATTGTTCCGGTAATAATTAAATTCTTAATGTTTACATCCTTAGTGCTGTTGTTGTTGAACCGAATGTAAACGGTTGGTCCCCAAGGCGCTGTGTCAGCACTCAAATCAATCAATTTGCCGGTTACCCAACTTGTACTTCCGTTTTTTGCCTGAGCTCCCACTTGTTCCCAGTTGGTGTTATCTTTCGAAAATTCAATAATGGCGGCTCCACTGGAAGAACCAATAGCCTGAAAATCGAAAACTGCACTTTCGGCAGATGCCAGAGAAAACGGTCCCCAAGCTGTTGATTTTGCTCCGGCACTTATTGTAAATTGAGTAGCGATATTTACAATTACTTGTTTTGTACCTGCTGGTCTGTCGCCGGGGTTTACAGTCAAATCTTCCGGTTGAGTTTCGTCGGGCGTGGGAAATGTCCACGTGCCGGTCTCTAATTCTTTTGCACCCAAGTCAGGTTTTGTTCCCGAATAAGGTATGGCGTAATACGGTTTCAGCCGAATGAAAGTTTGAACAGTTCCTTTATCGATGGCCGGATTCGTGTTTTTTAATTTGAATAGCGATGTGAGTTTTGGGTCAGTCAATCGGTAATTTTCATCTCTATCTGTTTTTGCATCCGCTACAATCAGGCTTTCAAACATATCGTCGGTAAAACTCAGTCCGAGATTCCAACTGTTGGTAGTTTCGGTACTTCCTGCAGCAATATTTTGTCCGGTTCCGGCATACGAAAGATTATTAATCATCACATGTTTTCCTTGTGCCGGTACTTCCTGAAAGGCAAAATTTCCTATGCCGTTGTTATTGTAACCTGTACAATTGATGCAAGTTACACCCCATGCATTATGATTTTGGTCAAAACCTTTGCTTACATTATTGAATGCAATACTGTGTAAAACCACATTCGGTGCATTTCCATCAACTCCGCCACCGCCACCAAGTTTGAACCCATTTCCATCTCCCTGATAATCTGGAATTAAATCCGGCCAATAATTAACGCCATTGCCAAAAGACCAACAACTATCAATCAATACCGGCTGACTTCCACCGTAAACATCCCAACCATCATCGCAATTTTCCCATGCTCGACAACCACTAAAAATGGTCCCAGAGCCTTCTTTAGCTGCAAAACCATCCCCGTTTTCACCCTTTCCGGCAACTTCGGCATTGCGGTACGAGTCGCAATTAATGACCAACGCATTCACAGATCCCGCACCGATGGAGATTCCATCGTGTCCGCACTCCTGAATGGTACAACCTTCAACAATTATATTTTCGCCCGCAATAATGATTCCGTTATGTCCGGCTTTGTAAATTTTAATTCCCCGAACATGCCACCACGATTGACGTAAATCCATGCCACGATATGTGGAACTTTCGCTGCCATAATGTCTAAAAGAGGAACAATCGAAAACGGGCTTTTCTCCTTTTAAGGCGAATACCTTAATCGGCTGAGATTTCGTACCTGCATTTTTCGATTTCACAGTTGAATTTACCTCATAAGTTCCACCTTTCACCCAAAGAGTATCGCCTGCCACTAATGTATTGTAGGCATAATTTGGTGATAACCATGCAGTTTGAAGCGATAAGCCGTTGTTGGTATCATTTCCGGTTGGAGAAAGATAAAGTTGACGTGCTGAAATGAAAGTCGTTAAAAATATAATTGATAGTAGAAGTAAGAGTTTTTTCATATAAATCCTTTTTTTTACCAATACTTTTCCAAAGTTTAGAACTTTGGAAAAGTTTTAGGTAATTAAACTATTTTACCACAATCAATTTTGTTGTTTTGGTTTGATTGCCAATATTTAACTGGCAAAAATAAACGCCATTGTTGAGCGAACTTACCGAAACCGGAATGAAATATTCCACACCTGCATCGGCTTGTACTTTGTAGCATTCTTTGATGGTTTGACCATTTAAACCTACAATTTCCAGAGTAGCAGGACCTGAAAAATCGCTGCTGAATTTTACAATTGCTTCTGATTTACATGGGTTTGGCTGAATGGAAAGATCTAATTTAGCCTCCATATTCATAATGAGTTGAATGCCGGTATTTACAGTGCCTTCCTGTAATTCGTAAGGGCCTAAATCGCGCGCCAAACTATACACGTCTTGTTTTATAAAAGGGAAAACAGCAGTGAATGGAGGTATAAGATTCAATCCTTTATCAACCAAAACACTTCCACTTTTCAGACGGGCAAATTTAGTTGGCATGCTTCCATCGGCACCACGAGGGGCTTTGGCATCAGTTTCGCTTAAACTTACATAATCGGAAGCTCCAAAACCACGTATGACATTTGTCCAGGCTTTGTCCGATGTGGAAAGCATGGCATTGTTGCTGTTCAAACCTCCGGCAATTTCGATATTTCCAAAACAAACATTGTTGTAATACTCACAATCGTTCGACGATTTTTCGAACATAAAATCGTAACCACAACCAAATGCAAGGCAATTCACTAATTTTACACCACCATTGTGACTGTTTTGGTCGAATCCCTTTACAGAACCGCTTTTATTACAATTAAAAGCCACACTATTCCATGCTTCATGTTTTCCTTCGGATGAACCTCCGGTGCCATTTCCACCCATTTTTATGCCATTTCCATTGCCTTGAAACGAACCGGAAGCCTGAACCCAGGTAAATAACTCGCCACGACCGGAACCCCAAGCCCAACACTCGATCAGATAAACAGGATAATCGGTTTCGTACAAATCCCAGGCATCGTCGGCATTGTCCCAGGCACGGCAACGGATAAAGCGGTTGCCAATTCCATTGTGCATTTTACATGCAAAACCATCGGCATCGCTACCAAAATTATCAGCATCACAGTTCAGATACGAATCGCAATCAACCACATCATTATAAGCACAATAACTTCCATTGTTCGATGAAATTCCGGGATGTGTATCAGAAAAAATGTGTCCGAAACCCAATTGAATACCCGTATCATCATTATAACTAAATGTACATCGCTCAATTTTATTGTAATTTCCTTCCAATTTTATACCATTATCTCCCGCTTGCGTAATGTGCAATCCGAAAATATGCCAGTAATTACCATCCAATTGAATACCACGAACACTCACTTTTTTAGGTTGATCTTTGAAGTTGAGAATCGGAGCTTCACCCGGATAATTTTTAATTGTAATACGCTTATCAGCCGTTCCAATGGTTGTCAGTCGGACAGTGGTTTTTGTGCCATCTTTCATTATTGAAGGAAAATAGGTTCCTCCACGACAAATAATAGTGTCGCCCGGAACAGCAGCATCCACTGCTTTTTGAAGATTGTACCACGGAGAATCGAACGAACCTTCGCCGGCATCGCTTCCCGTTGGAGCAATGTAATAGGTTTTAGCATCGGTATTTGAACCCAAACCCAATACCTGCAATTGATTGGAAGCAGTTCCGCCCATCAGTGAAATTGTTGCAGTATAGGATTTTATTTCAGTGGGTAAAAACTGAACATAAATCGTAGTTTCATTGATCGTATTTGATGTTAATGGTATTTCGATTTGATTTGAAAAACCGGATGCGGAATTTGTTGAAATTAAAAAGTTGTTTGTAGTTGTAATATTCAATGTTCCCAAACCAGTAGGCTGTAGATATTTAGCCGAAAGAACAAAACTTCTTTTGCTGAAAGTTCC
>CAYNHC010000041.1:0-18943 GCA_964396705.1 uncultured Paludibacter sp. | reverse complement strand
TTATTCTTCTTTTTACCCAAATAAACAGAATCCACCGCATCATTGTACAATTTAACGCTGTCGCAATTGCTGTAAACTTCGACCGTAGCGCGGGTGCGTTTGCTGAAACGGTCTGGCCATGTATGCGACACAATATACACCATCGGTTCCTTACTGGCAGGTATATAATTGGCTTTGTACAAATAATAAGCATCGGTAGGCTCCTCCCAAGGACTTACCAATCCTTTATAATTGAATGGGCCAACTTTATCAATGACCCGATACATTTCATCGGGCTGACGACGACCGGGATTGTCGTGAGAGCTGTAAATCCACTGAAACTGTCCACAAACGCTATCCTTAACCGATTCGGCCAGCTTAATTTTTGTTTCCAAAATCTGACAAGCCCGACTTTCACTCCACGAACCATTCATATCAAAGGCTGAAGGTTCGGCATGAAAACCCAACGAACGCCATGCGCCGTATTCTCCGTTGAGCAATTGGTTATTTTGAGCTAATTCTTTATCGTAATTTTCCAAAATACCGGTATTGTATGTTCCGCTCCAGTTTTGCACCACGTTCCAATCAGTACCTTCGCCACCATTGCAAGTGGTAATAACGCGCATATTTCGGGCTGTTGGATCCATATCGCGAATGATATTGTTGCATTCCTCGGCAAAATCTTTGGGCAACACACTTTCATTTTGCAATCCCCACATTATTACCGATGGCGAATTCCGATGCTCTTTTACCCATTGGCGAAGCAAGGTTTTGAAGTTCGTTCGAAATTCCGGTGTGTCGTACCACACATGTGCCGATAATTGTGTCCAGTATAGAATTCCTATTTCATCCAGCAGTTTCTGATATTCCAGATTGTGTGGTTGGTGTGCATCGCGAAAAGCATTGAATCCTGCCGACTGAATTTGTTTTATGCGCGAGCCAATTTGCTCATTACTAAAGGCATGTGATTGCCCGAATTGGTGTTCGTATTCGCAGGTTCCGTTGATAAAAGTGGGTTTCTTGTTCAGGAAAAAGCGTCCATCACCATCGTTGCGTTTCACAGGCCAACTGATGGTACGAATTCCAAAGGATGTTGTTATTTCATCGGTTGTTACGTTATTTCCCCGCTTAATCATCGAAGCCAATTTGTATAAATAAGGCTTTTCGATGCTCCAGCGAATCGGATCTATGATAGGCGACGACTGACGAATGATTTTGGTTTCATTGGGTTGAAGGCTGACTTTTTCAGCCAAACGAAACACAGCAATTCCATCATCGTTATTTAATTTATTTACCAATTCAATTTCTACTTCTTCGGTTGAATAATTTTTTATTTCTGTATCAATAAATACCGAATCAGCTTTATCATTGTGCCAAATGTGTATGCCGTAGGGTTCAATGCGCACATTATCTGTGATTTCCAGCACTACAGGGCGAAAAACACCCAACGGCTGCGAACCTTCACTAAAACCCCATTCCGATGAGCAACCACCACAAACCCAGGGCATATCGGCAATCATTTCGGGATGTTCTGCAACTACAGTTAGTCTGTTGCTTTGACCGGGTTTGAGAACTCCAGTCACGTCAATAGTTTTGGTAGTGCGTCCACTCGGAAAACGATCGAATTTTTTCCCGTTCAATATAACCGTTGCATACGTTCCCACGCCTTCGAAACGAAGAAAGTATTGTTTGTTTGCTTCCGCCGCCGGAGCTGTAAATGTTTTTGTATAAGTTGCTGTTCCGTGTAAGTTTCCGTGTGTGAGTTGGCGATAACCGTAATAATCGTCCCAATTATGCGGAATGTTTACCTTGAAAGTATCCTTATTCATCCATGTATTCCAATTTTGATTGAGGTTCATCAGCGTGCGGCGTTGCTTCACTTCGGGTTCGGGGAAACGTACTTCCGAACGTCCCATTGGTTTACTTGTGGAAACGGCAATACCGCGTTGATCGAATTTATTTACCGCACAATAAAAATGATATACCACGCCATTATGTTGAATCACATAACTTTTATGCGCAAACAAATTATCATATGGTTTTGAAGGAATTATCAAATCCTCGCCTTGCCAATCGAACCAGTGAATAAGGTCGTAACTACATGCAAAGGTATTGTAAGCTTTGTAAGGTTTGTTGGTGTTGAATGCCGAAAAGTAAAACATAACGTACAGGTCGCCAAATTGCTGAATCTGAGCATCGCCGGTTATCATGCCTTGGATTTCGTGTCCAAAAACCGGATTGCCCGGATAGCGTTTCCATTTTTTCAAATCTTTCGATAGTGCTATCCCAATTCGTTCGCCTTTCAAACCCGTTTCGGGGTACTTTCCACCTGCATTATAAAACATAACAAAAGGCTCACCCAACGTTTTCTTTTTATCCCAATAAATGGTGCTTTTGTATTGCGTGAGGTTTTCGAACCATTGTGCATCTTTGTCTTTGATTGATAAAATTGGATTTTTTGCTGATTCCCATTCTATTGCTTTTCCCAAATTCTTTTTATTTGTCCATGATAGTCCGATACTCAACGGACCTTTTTCGTAGCCTGAATTTTCACCACCAATATAAGTCATCCAATATTTGCCTTTCCAGGTTTGTAGTTCGTAACTTCCACCCCACGTCATGTCGGGCAAAGCGGGGAAACCACCACGCTGGCTCTGGTCCCAGGTATTTTCTTTAAAAGAAAGAATTCGTCCTTTTGTTGTCCAATGCAATAAATCATCACTTTCAGCTATCCATGTTTCGTAACCACGACCATCAGTTCCGGTTTTGCCATTATAAACGACATAAATCATAAACCATTTGCCATCTTTTTGGAAAACAGTCGGGCAATCAATCTTATAATTATTGGTAGTTGGTGCTAAGACTAATCCATATTTATAAGGAGTTTTTACCTGCTCGTAAATTTCGGACATTTTGGACTGAGACACCTCTTGTGAAGATAAAAATTGAGAAAGAAAAAATATTGAAAGTAAAAAAATATGTTTCATGATCCCTAATCCGTCAGCTGACGGGGAATTAAATTAGTTTTGTTTTAAAATAAAGAATATCCATGAAAACCTTTCCCCCTCAGGGGTTAGGGGTTTCATCTTTCACACACCGCACCGACCAAGCGTTTTGCGGATCGGACGAACCCAAATGATTTTTATAACAAGCATCGTCGAATGATAAAAACATTCGGAAAACATACTCTTCAGTTTGACGGTTGGCACACCACCAGTGTCCGTATTTCCCAATGGCTCCATACCTGCCTTTGGCCGAACGCCAGCCTCCGGGCAAACCATTAAAACCACTTTGGTTGGTTGCATCGGCATTCGGACTTAGCCAGTAATCTGTTCCGACAGCTTTAAGTTTCCCAATAGCAGCATTTTTTCCGCCTAAAGCATCATCGAGTATTTTATATTCTTCGATGGTAGGAATATGCCAGCCTTCAGGACAAATATTCCGACTATCGGTGGCTGCATACCATGTGTAAAGCCGGCCGTAAATCAATACGTTTTTTTCATCATTATTATATACGAACTGGTATTTCGGCTCAGCTTCCGATCTGTAATCCAGCGTATCGGGCACAGTGGTCAGTATGGAATCTCCATTTCGGTAATGCGTTGTTCGCAGGTTTTCAGCCATCCAAACCTGATTCCCAATTTTTACAGTTTTATAAATGTTACCATCAATATCGGCTACTATGCTATCGGATGTATTGTTCTGTCCCACAATGCGTAATGGACAAATTATCGTTAGTAAAATGAATGTGATGTAAAAATTGTTTTTCATGCTATTCGGCTAAAGCCAATATCCTAAATAATACATTATCCACAGGCTAAAGCCAGTGGTAATTTATTTTTTATTTTTCAATCTAAGAACTTGGGTCATTTAATAAAACATCCAATCCATACTTTCATCTTCATCTAAACCGGCCAGACCTGCATTGCGTTGTTTAATATTTGCATTTGTAAAACCAATTACCATAATTAAACCTTTGGGCAATAACAATTTATGTTGTCCGGCATCAAAATGATAGGCATGAACATTAACTGGTGGCAAACCTTCAATTCGAATGGCATTGAACAGCACCGGTTCAGCCTGACCGTAAATATTGGCTGAAGCATCTGTTTCGAGTTTGGGTGCTTTTGCAAAACGGCGATGATCGTCTCTGTAATAACCAATTAGCAATTTCACAGGTTTATCAGTCTCAAATTCAACAGCAGTTCCATTTTCTCTTTGAGCATTTGCATTCATAAACCAGGGAGTCATATTAGCCAGTTCCGGCGCTGCTTCCTTAATTTTTGAAGGATAATCGGAATACAATGAATCGCCTGTACGGAATTTTACCGTAGGATTATTGCTGATGAGTTTCACATTTGCAATTGGTAATGCAGGAATAATTATTTTTTTTGCAGGTGCGTTGAGTTGAGTTTTCAACATTGCCAGATTGGTTTTATAGTTTTCCAATTCCTTCTGATAATGAACATACAATTCCGCCCATGTTTTATTTTTTCCATCCAAACCACTTATCGGAATAGCCCGTTGAGCCGTTTGCATACTGTTGGCATACAGGTAAGAATCTTTGGTAAGGTCAACTAATTTTTTGTAATGTTCCAAACTTTTTTCAATCAATGGAATGGCTGCATCTAAGTTTTTACTATCTCTTCCCCATTGATAATCAAGAATAAGTTTGGCGGCTTTTACCTTGTTTTCAAAGAAATAAGCGAACTCACGATAACAATACATATCGTTTCGCAAACGTTCAAACTCCTCTTTATTGCGGGTGATTTTTCCCTGAACAGAATCGACAGCTGCAACGGCTTTATCGCCATGAGCAATTGCTTGTGCAATAATATCAAGCGGCATTTCGCCCATATGTGGTTGTTTTTTCCATTCCTTTTCCACATATTCAATCAGTTTTTCACCTTCGGGACCGCAGCTTTCGTAAAATCCGGGATAAATAGTGTATTTAAAAGGATTAACCAACTGACCCATAAACATACCGAGCAATAAAGTCTGGCGATTGCCTTCAGTAATTCCAAAACGGCGTAAAAGTTTGGGTGCTATTTCACCACTTTCATCATAAGCTCGTTGAATGCGACGTGCATCTGCATCTGTCACACCGTAATAATTATCCAACTGTGAATTCCAGTATTTGATTTCATCATTGCGGTCGCGTTGGCAATTCCAGGCATACCGCGCCCATGTTTTGTACCACAACCAATCGCGGTCGAGTTGTTTTAAGCGAGCACCGTTTGGCAATTTATCCGCCGTATAAGGCCAATCCCAATAAGATGCCTGCGGGTAAAGATGCAATGCATTGGCTCCATGAACATTGTGCATGGCTTTCACTGTTTTCTGAACAAAATCAGGTGAACTCCAGCGCCACGATTCCAGATTGGCCAAAATGTGTACGTTACTGATATGAATACTTCCCAGCGAACTCAGGTCGGTGTGAATTTTTGCCCATGGACCACGTGGTTCGTAAGTGGTTAAACTTTCGCCATTGTATTTGTGCATGGTGTACAGGTTTTTATAAATGGGTAACGCTGCATCCATCACCATTTTAGCATCGGTGTCGTGAGCTCGCAATAAGATGGGCGGTTCATCTGTACGCCCGAGTGCTTTCAAACCATCTTTCATTCCGGGAATAATAGTTTCGGTAAACCATTTAACATCATCTTCGTGTGTATCCATGGCTTCGCCCAAACAAACCAACAAACCAACATTGGGATATTTTTCGATAAATGCAGCAATACTTTTACGGGTATAATCAGCAACCAACGGAGTTATCGGGCGGTTGCGATCTTGTGTGGCAATACCGTAATGTTCGGCAAAAGGTTTGGATACAATAATATTATAGAACATCTGAATCACAAATATTCCGCGTTTATCGGCTTCGTGCGTCAGAAATGAATACATTTCCTCGTTTTTCTTAAAAGTTGCATCGTCAACTTCCACTGCAAAAGGGTAATCTTTTAACTTCACCAACGAAGCAAATGGATGTCCGTTCCACAAATAGAGTGAGTTCATTCTGTTGGTAACCAGCATATCAAGGTATTCGACCCACTGAGCTTTGTCGTATAACCAGGGGAAATATTCAGGCGTGTAAGGATATTCATAAACCGTACGTCCGGGTAAATAATAAGGTTTTTGAACGCCAATAGCCGTTCCGCGCAATACCATCTCAGGAGCATCGGTGAATGAAACAGGTAAATCCAGCTTTTTGGCAGCTTTCTGTCGGTCAATTATTTCCTGACAACCATAAATTGTTCCATTGCCATCTGCACCACAAATTACGGTTACATTTCCTTTGGTTTGAATATTAAAACCTTCTTTTTTGAGATTTTGCGGAATGGTAATTTTGAGTTTTTTAAGTAGTTTAGCCGCACTTTGGTCGTTCTGTTCAAAAACTATGATTGTTTTTTCTTTTTTTGAAATGTGTTTAGGCTGTTTGTTATCAATCAGATAACTATTTTCTTTTAACGATTTACTTAATATCTCCACTCCAAATTGAACCCGATTCGAAGCGTTGGGAAAATTGAAAATCCGAATGTTTTCAGCAATTAAACCAATGCTTATACAAATGAAGGAAAATAAAACTAAACTTCTGAATTTCATACTTTAAAACTATTGCTATTTGAATAATACTTTATAATGACTAACGAATATAAAGCCATTTTGTACTCAAATCAGCTTTAGTAGAAATTATGCCAATTTACAACAAATCCTATCAATAGTATTCCTTTTTAATTGTATTAAATCAGAACTCAGGTCTGATTATGTATTTAAGCAAAATCTATTCATTATATTTGTGCTTTTAAATTTTACATATAATTTAAAGGCTTGTATTTCAGAATATTAATAACTTTTTTATTCTATCTGGATTTCATTAATGCAGGTTACATTATTTTAGTTTAAACAAATTGAATTTTTGAAAAATAATAAACTGCGCATTTGCAAGATTGAAATTCGTATTAATAGATTTAATAAAAAGAAATGTTTAAAATCCAATAAACAAAAGAAACAAAATGCTCATGCTTATCGTCATTGAACTATCACATTATAACTTTTAATTTAATTCTCATTTTAAATATTAAATACAATGATTCGCTTAATTTTATTTATGGTTTTTGTGTTTTGTAATTTGATTTTGGCTAAAGCAGAAGTCATACTTCCGGCAATATTTTCGGATAGTATGCTTTTGCAGCAAAATACAGAAGTTAATATCTGGGGAAAAGCTGATGCCAATAAAACCGTAACTATTAAAACTTCGTGGAGCAAAAAAGCCCTTAAAACCACAACTGATACATCCGGTAACTGGAAAATATCTTTACCCACTCCATTAGCCGATGGAAAAACCCATAGTATCACCTTTAGCGATGGCAAATCACTTGTTTTAAATAATATTGTTTTGGGTGAATTGTGGTTGTGTTCCGGTCAGAGCAATATGGAAATGCCCATGAAAGGTTTTAAAAATCAGCCTGTTGAGAATTCAATTATGGATATCCTCAAGAGTAAAAACAGTTCGATAAGGCTTTTTACAGTAAAGCGAAATGCTACTCTTCAACCACAAACCGATGTTAGCGGACAATGGCAGGAGGCAAGTCCTGAAGTAGTAAAAGAATTTAGTGCAACCGGTTATTATTTCGGAAGATTATTGCATTCTAATTTGAATGTTCCTGTTGGATTGATTTTGAGTGCGTGGGGCGGTTCTTCGGCTGAGGCGTGGATGAGCGAAAATATGTTGAAGGCATTTCCGCAGGTGAAAATTTCTAAAACGGATGACGGTATCAAAGACAAAAACCGCGCTCCAACTATGTTATATCAAGCCATGATTCATCCATTGTTAGGTCTAAGCATAAAAGGAATTATCTGGTATCAGGGCGAAACAAATTACGACCGTGCTTCCACTTATCCCGAGATGTTCAGCACTTTGGTTGCTGGATGGCGTAAAAATTGGGTACAAAATGACACAATTCCTTTTTATTATTGTCAGATTGCGCCCTACGATTATTCTCTGGTTACAGAAAAAGGGAAGGAAGTGATTAACTCGGCTTATTTGCGCGAAGCTCAACTTAAAGCAGAGTCGATGATTCCCAGATCTGGCATGGCAGTATTACTCGATGCAGGTATGAAAGAAGGCATTCATCCGGCTAATAAACAAATTCCGGGTGAACGTTTGGCATTATTAGCATTAGCAAAAACCTATGGAATTCAGGGAGTTGCTTCTGAAAGTCCGGTTTATAAAAGTATAGAAATATACAACGATACTATTCAGGTGAGTTTCGACCGCGCACCGATGTGGATTACAGCCAAAGGAGGTGAATTAAAACTGTTTACCGTTGCGGGTGAGGACAAAGTATTTTATCCGGCCAAAGCATGGATTGTACGCAGCAAAGTGTATGTGAAAAGCGAACAGGTTCAACATCCGGTAGCTGTTCGGTATGCGTTTGAAAATTATGTGGAAGGTGATTTATTTGGTACTGAAGGATTGCCTGTGTCGAGTTTCAGGAGTGATAATTGGTAATTTTGAACCACAATAGGCACATAGAAATCATAGAAAAACTTTATGCTCTATGTGCTTATGTGGTTAAAGAACAAACAAATGAATAAGCTAAAATATATATTCTTTTTCTTATCTGTTACTTTTTTTGTAAAAGGGATAGAGCAGGATTTCATATGGACTTCGCCCTCTCAAAATTCTTCCGAATCGATGCCTTGTGGTGGTGGCGATATTGGTATGAATGTATGGGTTGAAAATGGCGATATACTGTTTTATGTAGCTCGCAGTGGCGCTTTTGATGAAAACAACACTTTGTTAAAACAAGGTAGAATTAGATTTAGGCTTACTCCAAATCCATTTACTAATGCAACTGATTTTCGTCAGACTTTAAAACTAAACAATGGTTTTGTGGAAATTTCGGCCAATGGAACAACCGTTCAGCTTTGGGTAGATGTTTTTAAACCGGTCATTCATGTCGATATTCGTAGTAATAAAAAAATATCATCCGAAATACATTATGAAAATTGGCGCTATGCCGACCGCTTGATCCGTAAAAATGAAGGACAGCAAAATTCATACAAATGGGCTGTTCCGGCCGGAATGCAAATGACAAAAGATTCTGTTTTTGCTATAGGAAAAGGGGTGATTTTTTTTTACAGAAATCCCCAAAAAACAATTTTTGACGTAACAGTAGCGCAACAGGGTTTAGAATCTGTAAAATCTGAACTTTACAATCCAATTTCAAATCTCACTTCGGGTGGACAACTTTGGGGTGAAAATCTGATATTTACTGGAACTTCCCGTGGAATTTATGCCGGTACCGATTTTCAATCATGGATTTTTAAAAGTAAAAAAACATTCACAAAGCAAAGAATAAATATTGCTTTAGAAATTTCTCAAACTGAAAATTTGGTCGATTGGCAAAATTCATTGAACAAAACAATTGCTTCGATAAATGCCAACTCTGACCGCAAACAAACCATTGCTTGGTGGAACGCCTTTTGGAATCGCAGTTTTATACATATTGAAGGGGAAGGGGCAAATCTTTCAAAAAATTATACACTTTTCCGTTATATGCTTAGTTGTAATGCACATAGCAATTGGCCTACGCGTTTTAATGGTGGATTATTTACGTTTGATCCTGTTTTTACTGACTCCACATTTAAATTTACTCCTGATTATCGAAAATGGGGCGGTGGTACTTTTACTGCGCAAAATCAGCGACTTGTTTATTGGTCCATGCTCAAAAGTGGTGATTATGATATGATGACTCCGCAATTTGAATTTTATAACCGGATATTGAAAAATGCTGAACTTCGCTCAAAAGTTTATTGGGGACATGGAGGAGCTTGTTTTGCCGAGCAACTTGAAAATTTCGGGCTTCCCAATCCAAGCGAATATGGTTGGAAACGTCCCGATTATTTTGATAAAGGCGTGGAATACAATGCGTGGCTCGAATATGAATGGGATACGGTTTTGGAATTTTGCCAAATGATATTGGAAACAAAATTGTATAACAATGCTGATATTTCGAAATACAAACCTTTGATTGAGAGTTGTGTGCAATTCTTTGACGAACATTATCGCTATTTAGCTCAACGTCGTGGACGGAAAACGCTTGATGGCGATGGGCATTTAATTTTATATCCTGCTTCTGCTTGCGAAACCTATAAAATGGCGAACAATCCTGCCAGTACCATTGCGGCATTACGAACGGTTTTAAAATCTTTGGGCAATGATTCGTTGCTGAAAATTATTCCTGAAATTCCGCTACGTACCCTAAATGGAAAAACGATGATTTCACCCGCCAAAACATGGGAGCGCGTGAATAATACCGAATCACCTCAACTGTACCCAGTTTTCCCATGGCGAATATTTGGTGTTGGAAAAGACAGTTTGGAAATTGCCCGAAACACCTATTTTTATGACCCGGATGCTCTGAAATTTCGCAGTCACGTAGGTTGGAAACAGGACAATATCTTTGCGGCATGTTTGGGTTTGATCGACGAAGCCAAACGACTAAATAGATTAAAGTTAGCTGATGGACCGTATCGTTTTCCTGCATTTTGGGGTCCGGGTTTCGACTGGAGTCCCGACCACAACTGGGGTGGAAGTGGCATGATTGGCTTGCAGGAAATGCTGCTACAAACCACCGAAGATGGTAAAATCCTCCTTTTTCCCGCTTGGCCTCGCGAGTGGAATGTACATTTTAAACTTCATGCACCAATGAATACGACTGTAGAAGTCGAATTGAAAGATGGAAAAGTAAAACTGATAAATGTGTTGCCTGAAAGTAGAAAAGGCGATGTAAAAATAATGATTCTATAAAAGAATCTAAAAATTTAAATCTTTACATTGTTTGTAATTGATTGATATTATTTATTTTTCTGATTAAGAATTATTCTTAGTGTAACTTTGTGTTCTGTGTGCCTTAGTGGTAAAAATCTTACATTCAATTTCATACAAGACCAATCTCTATAATGTCTATTATACAATCATACATCCCGATAGTCATCGGCATAATGGCGTATGTATTTCACAATCATTTATTTAAGTGTTTTAATTTATTTTGTAACTTATTCAACTTTCGCAAGTTCTCCTAATGGGGCTTTCCGCCCCAACCCCCGACTTACTTTTTGTCTTGAAACAAAGAATCCACAGAACTTGAATTTTCCGGGGCTGAATATGGCAGCTTGGATGGATGGAAAACCGACCACTGTTGAATTTTAACATTTAAAACTTATTATAAATTTCGTTTATTTACTATTTTCATTCATATTTAACTAATTCCTAACTTTTATTTTCTTCCAAAAACACAAATATTTAAAAAAAAGGCTCAGTGATTACAGAAGGACGCAATATTGCGTCCTTTTTTTGTTAAAAACAAAACAAACGAAGATAATAACAAATTAATTTCGTATTATTGCAAATAAAAACAAAATATATGCCTATGAAACAAAACAATTAAGAATTAAAAGTAACAATTTCAAACACTTAAAAGTAATGTCTAATACTAATTTCTAAAAAGCCGCTAAGGTTTTAAATTAAAGAATATGAAAAAACGAACAAATTTTTTAATGTTATTCTGTATGTTCATCGGAATAACAAACATAAATGCTGGTTCAAAAAATGAAGTAGCATCGGAAATGGCAGTAAACAACGTAGCAAACACCGAATTACAACAAAACAAAAAGACTATTACCGGGACGGTTGTAGATGAAAAAGGTGAAGCTGTAATAGGAGCGAACGTTGTTGTAAACGGCACTTCCATAGGTACTATTACAAATGTAAACGGCAAATTCGAACTTAATGTTCCTTCCGAAAACAAAGTCATTTCAGTCAGTTTTATAGGTTATCAAACCCAATTAGTGACTATTGGCAATCAAGGTATTTTAAAAATAACTCTTGTTCCTGACAGCAAGGTTCTTGATGAAGTTATAGCTATAGGTTATGGCACAGTAAAGAAACGTGACCTTACAGGAGCAGTATCATCAGTTAAAACATCAGACATTATTCAAACCCCTACTTCAAATGCAATGGAAGCCATTCAGGGTCGCGTTGCAGGTATGGATATAACCCGCTCAAGTGGTGGAGCCGGTTCCGGAGTTAATATTTTAATTCGTGGTACAAAAACAATTGGATACACCGACATGTTTGGAAATAAAACACGTCAAACCGAACCACTTTTTATTATAGATGGCATTCAGGGAGGTTCATATTCCGATTTAAATCCAAATGATATTGAAAGCATTGATGTATTGAAAGATGCCTCTTCAACAGCTATTTACGGTTCACTCGGCGCAAATGGTGTTGTTATTATTACCACAAAAAAAGGAAAAGATAACAAAGTAAATGTAAGTTTAGACAGTTACTATGGTGTTAATGGATTTGTTGACTATCCCTCTCCAAGAACCGGCGAATCATACATGAACGTACGAAGAGAAGCTTTCCGCAGCGTTGGTCAGTGGGAAACAACAGCCGATGATTATAAGATTTTTTCAAATGAAGAATGGGATGCTATTCAAAATAACAGGTGGGTTAATTGGCTCGATGTTTTAACAACTGAAGGTACTCAACAAAGTCATAACGTTACAATTTCATCAGGAAAAGACAAAGTAAAATCCTATCTTTCATTAGGATATTTTAATGAGCAAGGCATTTTCAAAAATGATGATATAGAAAAATACACCATTCGTACCAATCTCGATTATGAAGTAAAAAAATGGATGAATATCGGGGTAAATTCTCAGCTTACATATTACGATAAAAATTCCGTTCCAAGTAATATGCTTACACAAGCTTCAACTTACATTCCACTTGGAACTCCATACGACGAAAATGGTAAAATTGTATTGTTCCCTGTTTCGGGCGATGCAAGCCGTTTATCTCCTTTAGCAAATTACGTAAGCGATACAAAAGCTGTTAACAACACAATATCAGTTAAAACATTCACTACGGCTTATCTCTTACTTCAACCAATTGAACAATTAAAATTTCGTTCAAATGTTTCAGCAGTAATCGATGCTTCTCGTCAGGGAATTTACAACGGACAAAATTCAACCAGTCAGTTTGGAGGCAGCTACAACAATCAGGCAAGTGCTTCGAACAACTTTTACCGAAATTACTCCTGGGACAATATTCTTACATTTAACGAAAGTTTTGGTGATCATAACATTGAAGCTACAGCTATTTCGAGCTGGATAAATAGTATAAGTGAAAACTACTATGCATCAGGGTACAATCAGTTGTTAGATTCATATATGTATAATGCTTTGGGAGCTACTGATCCGGCAAGTCGTTCGATAACTTCAGGATACACACAATATCAAACACTTGGTTTTGCTGGTCGTATTTCATATAACTATTTGAGTAAATACTTCATTACAGCTACCGCCCGTTGGGATGGATCATCAGTGCTTTCTCCGGGTCATCAATGGGATTTCTTCCCTTCTGTTTCGGCTGCATGGCGTATTAGCGACGAAAGTTTTATGGAAGGCGCTACTTCATCATGGCTTAGTAACTTAAAACTACGTGCAAGTTATGGTACTACAGGTAATTCAGTTATACCTCCATACGCTACTCAGGGTGGAAGTGTAGGAGCTAATACAAAATTTGGGTTTAACGATAAAGCTGCTACAGTTTATCAGTTTAGCTATTTGGTCGGCAACCCTGATTTGGGTTGGGAAAAGTCAACAACAACCAATATCGGTTTAGATTTCAGTGTATTAAAAGGTAGAATTGATCTGAATATGGATTTGTACAATATTGATACAAAAGACATTCTTATGGCGCGCAGCTTACCTCCATCAACCGGTGCCGGTGGTGCAAGTTCAGCACAATTTTCAACCTATCAGAATATTGGCAAAACTAACAACCGTGGTATCGAAATTGCATTGAACACAGTAAATATCCAATCCAAAGATTTCAAATGGAATTCAACAGTAACTTTTGCTGCTAATCAGGAAAAAATTGTATCGTTAATTACGGATGCTGATATTATTCAGGGACAAAATGCCGAAATTGCTTCATTGTTAATTGGAAGACCTCTAAATTCTTTTTATTCTTATAAACTCGATGGCATCTGGCAATTGGGCGAAGAAGACGAAATGGCAAAATACAAATTAAATGGTACAGCTAATGTATTTAAACCAGGTTCGTTGAAAGTAGTTGACAGAGATGGCGATATGAACATTACCGCTGCCGATCGTCAATACTTAGGAAGTCGCTCTCCAAAATGGACTGCCGGATTAAACAATTCATTTTCATACAAAGGTTTCGACCTGAACGTTTACATGGTAATGCGTTGGGGTCAAATGATTGATGCTGAATTTTTAGGACGTTTCGATCCATCTGGTGTTTCGAACAGTCCTGATTATTTAAACTATTGGACACCTGAAAATCCATCAAATGATTTCCCACGCCCTAAAAAAGACGGAAAACTTTATGATTATTATGGATACATGTCATTAAATTACATCGATGGTTCTTATTTTAAAATCAAGAATGTAAACTTTGGATATACTCTTCCATCAAAATTAACCAATCAAATTGGAATAAATAAATTGAGAGTATATGCAACTGCTTCAAACTTGCTTACTGCTTCTAAAAATCATCTGATTCAAAATTATGATCCTGAAAGAGGTGGAGGTGAAACGATGCCATTGACAAAACAGTTGGTGTTTGGTTTAAATTTAAATTTTTAATGCTGAAAAAAGAAATATTATGAGAACAAAAATAAAATCAGGATTATTAGTTACAGCCATATGTGCTATGGTTTTTAGCTCTTGCAGCCTAGAAGAATATAATCCATCGGGCTCTACAGCCAACGTAGTTTATAACACAGAAACCGGCATGAACACCTTAGTAAATGCTGCATACTATAATTTCAGGGCACAATTCTATGGTCGCGAAGATGTAATGTTTTTATGGGAAGGTGGTACCGATCTTTGGTATATGGGTGCAAAAGGAACTTATGCCGATCAGTTATTAACCTATACCGAAAAGTTGGATGCTACTACCGGTCAAATCAAAAATACATGGCAACGTTTATACGAAATTGTAAATTATGCCAATGCCGGGATCAACCGTATCGATGGAGTTGAATTTGCAAAGCCAGCCGACAAACTTACAAAAGAAGGCGAACTCAGGTTTATCCGCGCTTATGCCTATTGGATGATAGCTGAAGCTTATGGAGGTGTAACATTGCGCACAACTGAAACTTCAGGTGTGCCATTAACTGCACAACGTAGCCCTTTAAAAGATTTCTATGACTTGATAATTTCTGATTTAGAAAGAGCCATTGAAGTATTACCTGTTACACAAACTGAATATGGCCGTGCCGAAAAGAAATCAGCCATTGGTTTATTAGCACGTACTGCTCTTACAAGAGCTTCGTACCTTGAGTATTTCGAAAACAACAAAACTGAAGCTGACGTTTATTATCAAAAAGCTCTTACTGCTGCTAAAGATTTGATTGACAATCAGGCTACTTACAAATGTAGTTTATATTCAAAGTTTGAAGATGTGTTTTTACCTGCAAATAACAAAAACAATTCTGAAGCTTTGTGGTCAATCACTCATTCAACCAATACAGCACTTAATCCACAATCGAACAATCCAAACCGTTTGTTCCGTTGGTATCTTGCAAAATATACCGGTTTGTGTGGAATGCCTTCATTGGAAGTGCTGGAATATGGTCGCGATGGTGCAAGCAGAATGATGCCAACAAAATATTTATTGAATGTATTCAACGAAGATATCGATTCCCGCTATTATGGTTCATTCCGCGAAGAGTACAAAATACCTCTTACTGCACCAAAATACAGCTGGTCGGCAACTGACATTTCGAGATTTAGCAAATCGTTTGCTGCAGGTTCTGTAACATTGCAACCGGGTGACACGGCATTACTTTATACCAAAAAAGTGATTGCAGATAAAGCTGATCGCAAATATGGTGTTAAAGATATTAACGACACCTATAATGCAGATGGAACTATCTCTACAAATGCTAACAACAATCCGTATTATCCGGCATTACGCAAATTCCGCGATCCAGACAGAACTGCAGGATCAGATGCTGGCACTAAAAATGTAATTGTGATGCGATTAGCAGAAATGTATCTGATTGCAGCCGAAGCAAGTTACAAGTTGAATAAAACTTCGCCAACTGCAGCCGATTTTGTAAATGTATTAAGAACCCGTGCAGCCATTAAAACTCCGGTGGATCATACTGCCGATATGCAGGTAACTAATGCGCAGATCAACATTAACTTCCTTCTGGATGAAAGAGCACGTGAATTGGCTGGAGAACACCTTCGTTGGCCAGACCTGAAAAGAACTAAGCAACTCGAAAACCGCTTAGGTGCAGGAAAACAGAATCCTGATATTGTAGCCTTCAATCCGGCAAAACATTATCTACGTCCTGTTCCACAAGCCGAATTAGATGCACTTCTTAACAAAGCAGATTATGGACAAAATCCGAATTATTAATCAGTAATTGATAATATAAAAGTATGATTGGCATTAGCAAACTTCAGGGTTTGTTAATGCCAATTTTTATTATTGTAAATTCGACTTCTACCCATCATTTCAAGCATTATCGAAACAAATTGTTTATTTTTACGTCTATAAAAAACAAATACTGTATTTATCAGAAAGTTTAAACCCACATTTCAATGAAATCAAGAATATTCATATCGTTCCTATTGTTGTTTTTTATTTCAATGTTAAACGCAACAATAAGCCTCAGAAGCCTCAAAACCGAAGGAATGACCAATCCATTGGGTATTGATGTTGAGAAACCCCGATTCAATTGGAAAACAGATGCAACTTCAGAGCAAAATGTTATGCAAAAAGCATATCAAATTTTGGTAGCATCGAACACTGAGAAGTTGGTTAACAACGAAGCCGATGTTTGGAACTCGGGAAAAGTAAATTCCGGAAATCAGCTTTGGATTCCTTACGGTGGTGCTGAATTAAAAAGCAATCAGCAACTTTTCTGGAAAGTAAAAGTCTGGACTAATAAGGGAGAAAGTGCATGGAGCGAAACAGCTATGTGGAGTATGGGCATCCTTAGTGAAGTGGAGTGGAAATCAGCACAATGGATCGGGTTGGATAAAGCCATGCCCTGGGACGAAGAAACCTTTTACAGTCGCTTATCTGTGCGCTATTTACGAAAAGAATTTGAAGCAAAAAAGGAGATTAAACGCGCTACGGTACATATATCGGGCTTAGGTGTTTTCGAGCTTTTTATGAACGGAAAACGTGTGAGCGAAGAAGTTTTGGCTACTGCACCAACCGATTATAATAAATCAGTTTTGTACAATACCTACGATGTAACTGCACAGTTTAAAAAAGGAAAAAATGCAGTGGGAATTGCTTTAGGAACAGGTCGTTATTACAATATGCGACAAACCTACAAGCCTTGGAAAGTACCGACTTTTGGATATCCAAAAACAAGAATGTTGCTGATAGTTGAATATGCTGACGGAAGTTCGGAAACCATTTCGACAAAAGACAATTGGAAACTAAATGCCGACGGTCCAGTTCGCAGCAACAACGAATACAATGGAGAAGAATACGATGCCCGCAAAGAATTAACAGGTTGGGCTGAAGCTGGTTTCGATGATTCGAAGTGGGATAATGCACAGCGGGTACGTTTCCCGGAAGGAAAAGTACGCGCCCAAATGATGCAGGGAATGCATGTGGTGGATAAGCTAAAAGTGCAAAAAATAACACCACTCGGAAATAAGTTTATTCTCGATATCGGTCAAAATATCGCCGGCTGGTTACGCATAAAAGTACGCGGGAATGCAGGCGATTCCATTAAACTGCGCTTTGCAGAAACATTGCAACCCAACGGTGAACTTTACACCGAAAATCTTCGTTCGGCACGTCAAACAGATGTTTATATTCTCAAAGGTGATGCCAATGGTGAAGAATGGGCACCTGCTTTTGTGTATCACGGTTTTCGTTTTGTCGAAATATCAGGTTTGAAATACACACCTTCAGCAAATGATTTTACAGCCGAAGTGGTAAGCGACCTAATGGAACAAACAGGTAAAATTGAAACTTCGAATGCCGTTTTGAATCAGGTATTGAAAAATGCATGGTGGGGAATTTTGGATAACTACAAAGGAATGCCTGTGGATTGTCCACAACGCGATGAACGTCAGCCCTGGTTGGGCGACCGTGCTACAGGTTGCTGGGGCGAAAGCTATCTGTTCGACAATCAGCGTTTGTATGCCAAATGGAGTGCTGATATCCGCGATGCTCAACGTCACGATGGCTGCATCCCTGATGTAGCACCGAATTATCTGACTTATTATACCGACAATGTAACATGGCCGGCTACTTTACCCATGTTGTGCGATATGCTTTACACACAATTTGGAGATCGCCAATCCATTGAAGATAATTATCCTGCAATACGCAAATGGATGATTCACATGGAGAAAAACTATTTGTCGAAAGACTATCTTATGACAAAAGATGAATATGGCGATTGGTGCGTTCCACCTGAAGATCTAAAAATGATCCACAGTCAGGATCCGTTTCGGAAGACCGATGGCACGTTGATTTCTACTGCCTATTATTATAAATTACTGGGTATCATGAGTAGATTTGCCAAATTACAAGATCTCAAAAACGATGCTAAGGCATTTGAGCAATTGGCAACAAAAATGAAAGCTGGATTTAACAACAAGTTCTTCCACACCGATTCGTTATTTTATGGAAATAACAATACTACTTCCAATCTGTTGCCATTGGCTTTTGGCATAGTACCTCAACAATATGTTGATACCATTGCCAAACGTGTATTGTACAATACTGTTCCGGCAAATATTGTCTCGCAAATTGGCACCGGTGATTTAAACATAGGTTGTGGGGTTATTGGCATACAATTTTTGCTGCGTGAACTGAGTAAAATGGGTCGCGCTGATGTGGCTTTTGCATTGGCATCGAACAATAAGTATC
>CAYNHC010000040.1:15541-19016 GCA_964396705.1 uncultured Paludibacter sp. | reverse complement strand
GAAACACCGGCAGAGCGACCTTCCAGTGCACGACTTACATCGGTTATTCCATCCAATTTAGTTTTTGACGCATCTAATTTGTCTGTTGCTCCGGTAAAAAGCCGTTTATCCATTTTCATCATACCTGTCACAACCACTTCCTCCAATTGTTTTGCATCTGGTTGTAATTTAATGTTCATGGTGGCTTTAATATCGAACTCCTGCGTTTTCATACCTATGTACGACACAATAATCGTCTTGTATTGCTGAGGAGCTGCCAATCGGAATTTGCCATCCACATCGGTTATAGTTCCAATCTGATTGTTTCCTTTGATTAAAATGGTAGCACCAATAATTGGCTCGTTTTGTTCATCTACAACCGTTCCTGCAATGTTTATGGTTTGAGAAAACGTCAATCCAATATAAATAAACAAAAGAGAAAGTGTCAGGGTTATTTTATTCATGTGAAAAAAATTGTGTTTTTATTGAAGCAAAATTTCTACATTAAATAGCAAAAAGAAAGAAAAGCAAAGTTAAATCTTTTTTTGAAAACCATAAGCATGTAATCAAAATTGCAAAAAAAATGAATGTGCTACAGATATAATTCGTATTGGTAGTATTTTCAAATTTCGGAGAAACAGAGTTGCAAAATTTCAGTATTTTAAATTAACGTGAGTTCGATATAAGCAATCTATTCAAAATAAGCCAATTACATCTTAGAATCCTGAAAGGATTCAATGTGAATAACCGCGGGTGAAACCCGTGGGTTGCGAATAATCGAATTCAAGAACCCTGAAAGGGTTCAATAACAACAATTTACATATTGAACCCTTTCAGGGTTCTGGCTTATTTTCATTAGGCTTCCACGGGTTTCACCCGCGGTTATTCACATTAAAGTCCTTCGGACTTTTAAAACGAATTACCTGTTGAATTTTCGAAATCTTATGTCGAACTCACGTTAAATTAAACAAAAACAAAAAACCCTGTCGGCTTTCAAAAAAACTGACAGGGTTAATTCTTTGTTTCTTTTTAACCTTATTTCGATAGCAAAGCTTTTACTTTTTCCGAAATTAATCGACCTTCGGTTTTTCCTGCCAATTGTTTCGATGCAACTCCCATCACTTTTCCCATATCCTGTGGACCGGATGCTCCAACCTGTGAGATGATGGCCGCTACAGCAGCTTCAAGTTCAGCATCTGTCATTTGAGCAGGCAGGTACTTTTCAATAACAGCAAACTCTGCAAGTTCGATATCTGCTAAGTCCTGACGATTCTGAGCGGCATAAATCTGAGCAGATTCTTTGCGTTGTTTCACCATTTTCAGAAGTATTTTAACTGCTACATCATCTTCCAGATTCCCATCTCCACCCTTGGCCGTTTTAGCTTCAATAAATTCTTTTTTTATGCCACGTAATGCTTCAAGAGCCACTTTATCGCGTGCCAGCATTGCAGTTTTTATGTCACCGCTTACTTTGTCAAATAGTTCATTCATGTTCTTTTATTAATTTTTTACGTAAAAAGTTAATCCCACATCAAATTATTATCATATCACCACATCATCAAATTACCACATCACCACATCATTTCTTAAATTTTCTCATCCAGGTAGGAATGTTTTCCACCTTTTTTAATGTTGGCTCATCATCCAGATCGTCTAAAGTAACTTCTTCAAGAATTACATCATTGCTGTCAAGATCTAATTCAATTTTTGAATCCTCAGATTTTTTAACCGGCTTTTTGTAATATTGTTCAATTGCCTTGTTCATTTCTTCTTCTTTGGATAATTTTTCAGAACCAGAATTTTGGATGGCTGCAACAACATTTTGTAATGCAGAAGGAATGCGATCCGAATTGCTATGTTTAAATCCTTTTATTGCAGATGCAGGCATACCCGGAATATCACTTACTCCATAGCCTGTAGCAATAATGGTGATTTTCACATTGTCTTCGAGCGAATCATCAAAAGTAGCACCCCATATTACCTGAACATTGTCACCTACCCGGGTCATAAAGTCGTGAATTTGCTGTACTTCTTCCATCTTAATCTGATTGGTGGTAGAGCAGTATAAACTCAACAGTACTTTACTTGCTCCTTTCACATCATTGGTATTTAAAAGTGGCGAATTAAGAGCGTCTTCGATAGCTTTTGTAATACGATCCTCGCCCGAAGCGTATCCGGTATTCATTATAGCAACATTACCATCTTTCATAATGCTGTAAACATCAGCAAAGTCAGTGTTGATATATCCCGGAACGGTGATAATCTCAGCTATACCTTTAGCCGCATTTGTCAATACATCATCTGCTTTTGCAAACGCATTCGACAATTCAAGATCGGGATAAATTTCCTTCAGTTTTTCATTGTTAATCACCAAAATCGCATCAACATGCTGACTCAGGGAAGCGATACCATCCAGCGCCTGTTTAATTTTAAGATTTCCTTCGAAAGCAAAAGGAATGGTAACAATTCCTACAGTAAGTATTCCCAAATCGTGGGCTGCCTGTGCAACAACTGGAGATGCACCTGTTCCTGTTCCACCACCCATTCCGGCGGTTATAAATACCATTTTAGTATTATCCTCAAATATTGCCTGAATGCGTTCAATGGACTCTTCGGCAGCCTGACGCGCTACTATCGGATCTCCTCCAGCACCAAGACCGGCCGTTTTATCGATGCCTAACTGAATTTTAATAGGAACCGGCGATTTGACTAATGCCTGATTATCTGTATTGCAAACAACAAATGAAACATCTTTTATCCCCTGGCGATACATGTGATTAACTGCATTTCCGCCACCTCCACCAACTCCGATTACTTTAATTATTGAAGTGTCAACGAGAGGTAATTCTAATGGTAAATTTAAATCTATATTACCCATATTCTTTTATTTACAAAGTTTTAACTCCTTTATTATTATTTATTTAACTTTCGATTTAACAGCAAATTTTTCAATTCAAAAAAACAGATTGATTTATTAACTTTAAATATTACTTAGCTTTTTCATCTTCCATAGGATTTTCATCTTCGAAATACTTTATGATAATATCTTTTATGCCTCCCTTTTTAATTTTGGGCTCTTTATTTTTTTTCTTCTTTTTGTCTTCGAGCGGATGAAGTTTCCGGTTTTCGTTGGCAAGTACAATTGTTCCAATCATTTGAGAAAATGAAGGGTCGCTGTATTTATCTGCATCCGACTCATGTAACCATTCTTTATGAACGCCGAAACGGGTATTTAAGCCGGTTTTTTCCTCAATAAATTCAACAAGGCTATTTAACTTTGAAGCACCACCCGTAATAATAATGCCTTCATTTAGGTCATCTATGTGTTTTTCAATTAAGTTGAAAATTGGTTGTAATAATTCGTCTAATCTTGCTTCAATAACCGATGCCAGGAATTCTGTAGATATTTTTACATTAGGATCATCAGGATTTCGGGCTTTAACCGATACATAAATAGGATCGGTAACAGTAGATTTTAATGCACTGCCCTTAATTA
>CAYNHC010000040.1:6451-15441 GCA_964396705.1 uncultured Paludibacter sp. | reverse complement strand
TCATCTAACTTATGAATAATATGAGCATTGCCATAAATAATATTGTAATTTCCGGTAATTTGTATTCCGTTTTTTCCGGAAGGATCATCCATCTTTTGTCCATCGAGCAGATATGAAAGAGGTATAACATCAAAAATTACAACATTTTCACCTCTCACCTTTTTTTCAGCTTCTTCATGCATCTCTGCCAATATTGCTTCGGTAACAAGTTTATTTCCACCTACAAAACGATTGATGGAAACATGAATACTTTTCATGCTTTTAGCGCCCAAACTAAGACTTACCTGCTCGATTTCGGGAATCTTAGCACTGTTTTTCAGCAATTTAACCAATGAGTTTATTTTGAACGATGCTCCCGATGAATTATCAACGACTCCTTGTTTCACATCATCAGAATTCAGAGACTCTACTGATAGGACTTTAACTACACCGTTTTCCTGAACTTCAGCTGCCATTGCCGAAATTCCGGAGCCACCCATATCAATTGCTACAAATTTTTCAGCCATTATAATTCTTTTTTAATCGTATCCGTTTTTTGAATTAAAACTTGTTTTGGTGGTTCCGGCTTGCGATCCGACTTTGAACACACTATTTGATTTTCATACTGTAAATCAATTTTCTCATATCTATCCCAACCTATTTGAGTAAATGCCTGAGAATATAATAATTTCAGTTTTTCTAGTTTCTTTTGGAAATTTTCTAATGTTCCTAATTCTATTATTGTATTTCCCACTCTCGGAATAAGTTCCACAGTAAGATCTTTTTTTACATATATTTGTTCAATCTGATTGTCCCAAAATGAGTTTTCTTCGAGATAGCTAACAAAATCAAAGAGAGAACCCTCTGCCATCGATGATGTTATATAACCTGAAACTACAGGTACATAAACAGCATGATCAAGTATTGCAGGCATAATTTCTCTGTTATTATCCACAAAGTAACTTTGATTCCCGGCTATCAGGTACTTAGGTGTTCTTTGAGATAATGTTAAAAACACTTTGCCGGAAGGTGATTTAAAACACTCGGCATAATTTATCAGAAAATTACTACGCAGTTTTTTTTCAATTTTTTCGGTTTGAACATCTTTATACGACTCTCCAAGGGGATGAAGTCCTGCGTTACTTAATATTTCTGATATATCATCTTTTGTATATAACCTGTTTTTATCGTTACCCGGGAAATTTATAACTAAATCACTACATATTATGTTATTATCTTTGGGCGAAAAGGTAATAATAGCAAAAACAATATAGCTTGTAAGTAGAATTACCCCAAGTATGCTTAAAATATGTCTGATTTTTGGTGCTTTCATAAAGCTTGATTATCACCTTTCATCTTTTTCAGTTGATTTTTGATAAGTGGAACCATCTTATCAATGTCACCTGCACCAAAAGTTACTAAAACTTCAGGCCGTTTGCTTTCAAGCAAAGCCAAAAGATCTTCTGTTTTACATAAAGTTTTGTGTTCCAATTTCACATCTTTGAATATCAGATTGGAATCGACACCCTCAATAGGTAATTCACGTGCAGGATAAATATCCAGTAAAATCAATTCATCAAGTAATGACAATGCTTCGGCAAATTGAGCAGCAAAATCACGGGTACGCGAATAAAGATGAGGTTGAAATATGCCTGTGATTTTTTTATCTCCATAAAGTTCACGTATCGATTTGATACTTGCTTTTAATTCGTTGGGGTGATGCGCGTAATCGTCCATAAATACCACTTTATCCGATCTATAAACAATATTAAACCTGCGATATACACCTGAATATGAAGATATTCCCACCCTTAATTCATCAGTTGAAACTCCGTTGAGCCATGCAATTGCCATAGCAGCAACACTGTTCTCGATGTTAATTTTCACAGGAACACCCAATCGAACATCTGCAATTCTTTCGGTAGGAGTAACAAAATCGAAGTGAATTTCACCTTTAACAATTCTGATGTTCTCAGCACAAAAGTCACCACCTTCGTCCATGGAGTAGGTATATAACTTTACACCTTTGGGCAAATTGGGGGTGATATCTATCCCTTTGCGCATTATTAATGCTCCGCCGGGTCGAATTAATGAAGTGAAATGCTCAAAACTTTCGCGGAAAGCCTCAGGGGTTTTGTAAATGTCAAGATGGTCGGGATCGGCTGAGGTTATTACTGCCATATATGGCGAAAGTTGATGAAATGAACGGTCATATTCATCGGCTTCGATAACAACCAGATTGCTCTCGTTTGACAAAAGTAAATTTGTATTGTAATTGTTGGATATTCCTCCTAAAAATGCATTACACATAACTTTTGACTGATAAAGCAAATGTGCAGCAATCGTAGAAGTAGTGGTTTTACCGTGTGTTCCCGCAATACAAATTCCTTTACTTTGTCGGGTTATATTGCCTAATACCTCGGCGCGTTTCAGTATATTAAAATTATTTTCGCGAAAATAATTAAGTTGTGCATGATCATTCGGAATGGCTGGTGTAAGAACTACCATTGTTTTGTCTGCTTTTCGGAATTTTTCCGGAATCATATCAACTGTATCCTGATAAAAAACATCAATTCCTTCTGATGTTAGGTCATCGGTGAGTTTAGTCTGTGAGCGATCGTAACCAGCGACATCGCAGCCTCTGGTTTTGAAATATCTGGCTAAGGCACTCATACCAATACCACCAATTCCCAAGAAATAATATCTATTATATTTATTCATAAAATCTTTTTGTAACAAACAAGAATGTGTAAAAATATTAAAAATTTGCCATTCAACAAATTAATAGTCTAATTCCGGTTATTTATTTTTCTTTTATAAGTTTAAGTACTTCATTGGCAATTCTTTCTGCAGAATCTTTTTCGGCCAGTTTCAGAATATTTAAACTCAGGTTGTTTAGTATTTTTTCATTTGTAATTATTTCCAATGCTTTAGGTATTAGCTGCTCTTTTGCATCTACATCTTTAATCATTATTGCAGCCTCTTTATTAACTAAAGCCATCGCATTTTGGGTTTGATGATCCTCGGCAACATTGGGTGATGGAACCAGAATAACCGGTTTTGCGAGTAAACAAAGTTCTGAGATTGAACTTGCCCCAGCCCGTGAAATCACCAAATCTGCTATTGAATATGCATAATCCATTCTTGAAACAAAATCTGTCACCAATAATTCTGGAGATGTATATGCCTCAGATGCTTTTTGTGCATTTTCAATATAAAATTTTCCTGTTTGCCAAATAACCTGTAATCCCGATGCTGAAATTGATGGCAAAAACGCTGTAACGCTTTGGTTTATAGTGCGTGCACCTAAACTTCCACCAACAATCAGAATCGTTTTTTTCTCAGGAGAAAATCCAAAAAATTTATACGCTTCAGCTGCCTTTGACTCTATTTTGAATAAATCCTGTCGTACCGGATTTCCTGTTTTAATAATTTTCTCCAATGGAAAGAATTTTCCCATATTATCATATGCCACACAAATTTTCGCCGCTTTACGGGCTAATAATTTATTGGTGACTCCTGCATACGAATTCTGTTCCTGAATCAATGTTGGCACATTTAGTGCAGAAGCTGCTCTTAAAGTGGGAGCACTGGCATAACCACCAACTCCGATAACAACATCGGGTTTAAATTTCAGAATAATACGACGAGCAATAATTATACTTTTGACTACATTAATCAAAACTTTTACATTTCGGAGCATGTTTTTTCTGTCGAATCCGCTGACAGGCAGACCTTCGATGCGATAGCCGGCAGCAGGAACTCTTTCCATTTCCATACGTCCTATGGCGCCAACAAAAAGTATTTCGGCATTCGGAAGTTTGCTTTTCAATGCATTTGCTATGCTGATAGCAGGGAAAATGTGTCCTCCGGTTCCACCTCCACTAACAATAAATCTTCTAATTCCTTTGTCAACTTCAGGAATTTGAGTGTTAGTTTGCTCACTTTTATTTTCTTTTTTGCTCATAATTGTAAATTTAAAACAATCTGTTTACAATTCATTAAAGGTATATTGCATGTAAGTGAAATGATTATAGTTCATCTAAACTTACAACCGGAATTTTTTCTGTCTGTTTTGCAGGTTTATTTTGTTCCTCCTTTAGCATTCGGGTGATTGACAAAATTACTCCAAAATAAATACAAGTTACAATCATAGACGTACCACCACGGCTTATCATTGGCAAAGGCTGTCCTGTAACAGGGATCAGACTCGTTGCAACAGCCATATTTACAAAAGCCTGTATAACAAGCATTAACGATAGACCAATCACCAATACTGCCGGAAAAACAGTTGAACTTTTTGTTGCAATTCTTCCGGCCCTGAACAACAAAATCAGAAAGAGCAAAATTACAAAAATACCTCCAATCATACCTATTTCTTCAACAATTATTGCATAAATAAAATCAGAATATGCCTGTGGCAGAAAATCGCGTTCAACACTGTTGCCCGGAAAAACACCAAATATACCTCCACGGGCAATTGCTATTTTACCGTGTTGTACCTGAAGGTTATCGTCAGTTATCTCATATTTTGCAGTTTTACTTTCGCTTTCGTCAAAATGCCTTTCAATACGTCCGACCCAGGTGTAAGCGCGGTCGAACATTTTTGGCATCGATTCCTTTGGAATTGTTTTAACTGCACCGTATGCCATTATGCCCCCGGCAACTATTGCGACTGCTACTAGACTTAATTTGAAAATTGAGATATTGCCAATGAACATCATTACAAAAACAACGAAGAATAAAAGAAAAGCTGTTGAGAAATTTTCGAGTAAAATGAGTGGACAAACTATAATTAATATCAGCAATATATTTCCGAAATATTTCCACTCATCCGTTTTCTTGTTTTTTATCCTCGATATCAAATCTGCAGCAACAATAATCAGCGATAATTTAGCCAACTCTGATGGTTGGAACTGAAAACCCCCAATTGACAACCAACGGGTTGCGTCGTTTGCACTTTGTCCTTTAAACATTACAAAAATTAATAAAATGACAGAAAGGATCAACCCGATATAAGCAAATATTCTGATTTGATACAATTTAAGAAACTGAACACCAAAGACTAATCCAACTCCGGTAAATAAAAAAAGAACATGACGGAGTACAGGAGTGGTATAATTAGCTGCTTTATATGCCAAAGTGCTTGATGCACTGTACATTTCAATAATTGAAACCACACACATAAAGATAAAAACAGTCCAGAGGATTGAGTCACCTTTCATGTATTTTTTGAAAAAAGATTCCATTATGTTTTTGTTAATTCGTTAGTTCATTAATTCATAAATTGTCAACTGTCAACTATCTACTGTCAACTGTTATAAATTTCTTACACAAGCTTTAAACTGTCTCCCTCTGTCTTCATAGTTTTGAAATAAATCGAAACTGGCACAACAAGGCGACAGTAAAACTGTATCTCCCGGTGTTGCAATTTTATATGCTTCTTTTACAGCATCTTCCATCGACTTCACATCGACAATATTTACATTTTTTCCATCAAAAAATTTGTGAAGAGCAGTGTTGTCAATACCCAGAAAAATTAATCCTTTTACTTTATTACTTACCAACTCCTCAATTTCAGTATAGTCGTTACCCTTATCGGTACCACCCAAAATGAGTACTACCGGCGTTTTCATGCTTTGTAACGCATACCAGCAGGAATTCACATTGGTAGCTTTCGAGTCATTTATAAATGAAATATTACGCACTGTTGCCACGTACTCAAGACGGTGCTCTACTCCCTGAAAATCCTGAAGTGACTGACGTATATTTTCCTTTTTCACATTTACAATTGAGGCTGCAAGTCCAGCTGCCATTGAATTATAGGTATTGTGCATGCCTTTTAGTGCTAATTCTGATGCCGGCATTTTTAATAATGATTTAAGTGTTTTTATTACAAGTTCATCCTGTTCGATGAATGCTTTTGATTTTTCGCTTCGCTCAATTGCAAACGGATACAAGGTTGAACTGATTTTCCTTTTTTCTAATTCCGATTTAATTACCGGATCATTTTCCCAAAAAATAAATACATCTTTATCTGTTTGGTTTTGCGTTATTCTGAATTTCGAATCAACATAATTCTGAAAATTATAGTCGTATCGGTCTAAATGATCGGGTGTAATGTTTAGTAAAATAGCAATGTCAGCTTTAAATTCAGTCATTCCATCAAGTTGAAAACTGCTTAGTTCAATCACATAATAATCGTACGATTCTGTTGCAACCTGTAAGGCTAAACTATTACCAATATTACCCGCCAGACCTACTTTTAACCCTGCGTTTTTCAGAATATGATAAACCAGTGTTGTTGTGGTGGTTTTTCCATTACTTCCGGTAATACAAATCATTTTCGCGTTGGTATAACGTCCGGCAAATTCAATTTCAGAAATAATAGGTGTACCCTGAGCCTTAAGCTTTTTAATGAGAGGAGCTTTATCTGGTATTCCGGGACTTTTAATAATTTCGTTGGCATTCAGAATCTTTTCCTCACTGTGTTGCTTTTCCTCCCATAAAATGCCGTAATTATTCAGCATATCTTTGTATTGAGGTTTAATTTCCGATAAATCGGAAAGAAAAACATCAAAACCCTGCTTTTTGGCCAGCACTGCTGCTCCTGCACCGCTTTCGCCACCTCCTAAAATTACTATTCGTTTCATATCTTTTTCCTCTTTTAGGGGTCAGGGGTCTATCTTATCTTCAATGTAATAATTGTAACTGCCGCCAGAATAATTCCAACAATCCAAAAGCGGATAACAATTTTAGATTCAGGCATAGCTTGCATTGGTCTTTGAATTAGTGCATTAATACCTGAGTTTCCCTGTTTCTGAAAATGATGATGCAAAGGAGTCATTTTAAAAATGCGGCGTCCTTCACCATATTTTAATTTGGTAAATTTAAAATATCCAACCTGCATTACTACCGAAAGATTTTCGATGATAAATACACCACATAAAATTGGAATTAATAATTCTTTGTGAATAGCAATGGCAAACACCGAAATAATTCCACCTAAAGTAAGACTACCCGTGTCGCCCATAAAAACCTGAGCAGGAAATGAATTGTACCACAGGAATCCAGTTGTTGCACCAATAAAAGCACCTGCAAAAACCAATAATTCACCTGTCCCTGGTAAATACATGATATTCAGATATCCTGCATAATTTATATTGCCGGATACATAAGCCAGAATACCCAGAATTACACCTATAATGGCCGAAGAGCCGGTTGCAAGACCATCTAATCCGTCGGTCAGATTTGCCCCATTGGATATGGCTGTAACAATAAATATCACTACAACTACAAATAATATCCAACCATATTTTTGTGCTTTATCGCCCGCCTTAGTAAATGCATCAGCATAATCCAGGTTGTTGTTTTTTAAGAACGGAATGGTTGTTTTTGTCGATTTTATATCTTTCTTTCCATAAAGTACATCTTCAACCCTCGTAGTTTCGCCTTTAACTTCAATATTCTCCCTTATTACGATGTCAGGACTGAGGTACATGGTAAGTCCTACAATCAATCCCAATCCAACCTGACCTACAATTTTGAATCTGCCACTTAAACCTTCCTTGTTTTTCTTGAAAACTTTAATATAATCATCTGCAAATCCAATGATTCCCAACCATAAAGTAGTAAAAATCATTAGTATTGTATAAGTGTTATTCAATGCCGCCAAAAGCAAAGTAGGAATAAGAATGGCAAGGATAATAATAATTCCTCCCATAGTAGGAGTGCCCTTTTTACTCATCTGCCCTTCGAGTCCGAGATTGCGAATGGTTTCACCTATTTGTTTCTTTTGCAAATAGTCAATAATTCTTCTTCCGAAAAGAGTAGAAACTGCTAATGCAAGTATAAATGCCAAACCTGTACGAAAAGAAATGTAATTGAACATTCCCGCTCCGGGAACATCAAAAAACTTGTCTAAGTAGGTAAATAAATGATACAGCATTTTTTATAATTTAAAATTTATAACTGATTAATATAGTTTTAAACCTGAAACACGAAACCTGAAACACGAAACGTTAAATAAAACACGTCTTCACCTCTTCTCTGTCATCAAAATGATATTTAACTCCTTTAATAATCTGATAATCTTCGTGACCTTTTCCTGCCACCAACACCACATCGCCTTTTTGTGCCAATGCGCAGGCAGTTTTTATGGCTTCTCTTCTGTCAACAATCACAATACTTTTATTTTTTTGTAAAATATCAAGTCCCTCCACCATATCATTTAAAATATCCTGAGGTTCTTCAAATCTTGGATTGTCCGATGTGAGAATTGCTTTCCAACTGCCATCTACTGCTTCGCGGGCCATCATAGGTCGCTTTCCTTTATCACGATTTCCACCGCAACCTACTACTGTTATGAGCCTTCCATTACCCTGAAGAATCTGATTAATGGTGCTTATAACATTATTCAAAGCATCAGGAGTATGGGCGTAATCTACAATGGCGGTATAACCCGAAGGAGCTCTAAGTGTTTCGAAACGTCCTGAAACAGAATGTAATGAACTCAATATGCGCAAAACATCCATACTATCCTGACCGAGCAAAACAGCAGCACCATAAACAGCCGATAAATTACTTGCATTGAATTTGCCTATAAACGATACATTAACTTCTCTGTCATTCATGTTAAGCAACATGCCATCAAATCCGTGTTCGAGTATTTTTGTTTTGAAGTCAGCCAAAGTTCGCAATGAATAGGTGTATTTTTTTGCCTTCGAATTTTGAAGCATTACCATACCGTTGGTATCATCCAAATTTGTTAAAGCAAAAGCATCAGCTGGTAGTTCATCGAAAAATTGCTTTTTTGCTTTCAGATAATTTTCGAAAGTCTGGTGATAATCAATATGATCACGGGTGATATTTGTAAATATACCACCATTAAATTCTATACCAGCAATACGATGTTGATCCACCGAATGTGAACTAACTTCCATAAATGCATATTCACAACCTGCATTCACCATTTGGGCTAATAATTCATTTAAAGCCAATGCGTCGGGGGT
>CAYNHC010000040.1:5039-6351 GCA_964396705.1 uncultured Paludibacter sp. | reverse complement strand
GCCGCAGAAATATATGCATGACCATCGGATGCTGAGCCGCGGGTAGCTACGAAAACCGACCCTGATTCAATTTTTCTTGAATCGAATTGAATATCAGTAATTTCAATATCAGTATTGCCAATTACTTTTCTTACAGTTATGTTTTGTAAAATCTCTTGTAAATTCATTTCAATCAATGTTTTTTCTTTTCTTGTTCCGATTGATCTAAAATTAAGACTACATGCTGTCCTTTACTGATTTGTGTGCCAGGTTTCAGATTTTGTGAAATAACTTTTCCTCTACCACTTATTTGTGCATACAAACCGAGTTTATTTACTAAATACAAAGCGTCTTTTGCACCCATGCCGCATAAATCAGGTATTTTATTTCTATTTATCGAAATAGGTGTTATATCATTTTGTATATCTTTATTATGTATTTGTACCCACTCTGCATTTGTATCTTTAATATTTAAATTCATATTTTTCAACACCTTTTGTGCAGCCAAATAATTTCCGGATTTCACCTGAGGAATCAAGTTGATTTTTTGGGTCGAATCATTGCAAATATTTTGTAAATTGTAACTTGACCTCAGCGACATAACCTGTTCTGCAATACTTTTGAATACAGATCCTGCCATTTTTCCTCCTGATGGATAACCTTTGCCGGGTTCACGAATCACCACTATGCATGTGTATAGAGGTTTATCTGCAGGGAAATAACCACAAAACGAAACCTGATGGCTTTTGCCTCCCAAAGTGTAACCGGTTTTACCTTTCGAAATTTGTGCCGTACCGGTCTTTCCTGCTATTCTCACAAACTTGGATTTCATGTTTTGAGCAGTTCCTTTTTTACCCTCAATTACTCCAAGCAATGTTTCGCGTACTATGGCAAGTGTGGCCGGTTTGCATATTTCCGGATTTATTACTTCGGTTTCGAATGTTTTTATTACTTGTCCGTTTTTCATTATTGCTTTTACAAAACGAGGACGAATAAGTTTTCCATCGTTGGCAATTGAATTGTAAAAGGCAAGCGTATAAATTGGTGGAATTTGAGTTTCATAACCAATCGACATCCATGGAAGGGCGGTTAACGACCACTTGTTAGGATCTCTTTTCGGGTGCTTAATTTCAGGTTTGGCTGTGCCGGGAATCTCAAGTTTCATTAGTTTATGAATCTTCATTTTGTATAGTTTCTCCACAAACTCTGACGGATTATCTCCATACGCCTTAACAATGGTTTTTGAAACCCCGATATTTGATGAAGCATGAATAGATTCAGCAAGAGTTATATGGTGATATCCACCTTTTGATGCATTGTGATCTCTCATTAT
>CAYNHC010000040.1:1962-4939 GCA_964396705.1 uncultured Paludibacter sp. | reverse complement strand
GGCTGTATCTGAATTGTTTCTTCATAGTGATTAGCCACTTTCTGTTTGGTGGAGAGGCCGGGTATTCCTATTAATTCTTTATTGAAAAATAATTCCAAACCACTTTTGCCACCCATTTCTTCGTCGGCATAAATATCGCCTATTGTGCGCGATGCGAGCGATCCGAATGGTCGTACCCGCTGAAACATTTCTTTTGTAATTAAACCGCTCTTAATTCGTCCGAGTTTGAACAATGGCAATTGTCGAAGGTCTTTTAGTTGAGAATAGGATATTTTTTTAGGATACAATTTAAGCTCTGCTTTTTGATCGCGGAAACCTTTTTTTAGCATATCTCTGTATTCACGAGCAGTTTTATTACCAAAAAACTTTGATAACTCAAGCGACAATGTGTCCACATTCTCATAAAAAAGTTTTCCGGAATCCGCATTAAGCGCTGGCACGCGCATATCCATGTAAACATAATAAGTAGGAATGGAACTTGCCATTAAACGTCCGTCAGCTGCAAAGATATTTCCTCTGTTGGGTTTTACTATTACATCTGTTTTCTTTTGTTTATCAGCCAGTTCAAGCCAGTTTCTACGTTCGATTACCTGAATTACCACAATACGGTAAACCACTAATACGAAGGCAAAGCATATAAAAAAATATACAATACCAAACTTAAAAACAATATTTGAACGTTTGTCCGTCATTTAATTATTAATTCAAAAAAATCAAGTTATTCTAATTTAGTGGCACATCATTTACCATGGTATCAATTACTATTGGAGGCGTTTTTGATGTTTCAAGATTAAGTCCGCGCTCCTTTGCCGTTTTAATTATATACGACTGCCGGGTAATTTTCATCAATTGAGCCGAGATAGTTAACGACTCATACTTTAAATCCTTCAGTTGTTTCTCAAGTTTTATAATAGTATATAGTTGTTTTTCACAATAAAATCGGTTATCTACATAAAAAACCACCATCACAAAAATCATTGCAAACAACCAGATTTGTTTTTTGAAAAACTTCTTGGTAAAAAAGTCACCGTTCAAAAAATCACGGAAACTACTCGATTTTATTTCTGAAATATCTTCGTTTCCTTTGATCGTCTCTACTATATTACTTAACCATTTCATTTGTCTTGCAATTAATTTTCCGGTTGTTTTTGTTGAAGGTGTGTTTTACTTATTAAAAAATTTTAAAGCAATTCAGCTATTCTTAATTTTGCACTGCGCGCACGCGGATTTAGTCTCACCTCTTCATCTCCCGCAATTATTACCTTGTTATTTATCGCTTTTAAAGGCGACAGGATATTGCCGAAAAAGTCTTTTTCGATTTTTCCTTCGAAATTTCCACTTCGGAAGAAATTTTTTACGAGCCGATCTTCAAGTGAATGATAGGTCAGCACAACTAATCTACCTCCCGGATTTAATACTTCGAGACTTTGTTCAAGCAATGCTTTTAAAACATCCATTTCATGATTCACTTCGATTCTCAATGCCTGAAAAACACGTGCCATGTCCTTTTTTTCTTTTTCTCTGGCAAAAAATGGTTTCAACACTTCCAAAAAAGAATATATACTTTTAAAAGCCTCGTTTGCTCTTGCCTGTACTACTGCCCGTGCTATTCGTCTCGAATTATGAAGTTCACCATAAAGATAAAATACATCTGCAAGCTTTTCTTCAGTATAATTATTCAGAATATAAGCTGCTGTTAATGTCGATTCAGTATTCATCCTCATGTCCAGTTCCCCATCATATCGGAATGAGAATCCTCTTTCGGCTTCATCGAAATGATGTGAAGAAACACCTAAATCAGCCAGAATTCCGTCAACCTTTTCAATTTCGTGATAACGCAGGAAATTCTTCAGATATCTGAAATTGCTTCTTACAAAAATGAACCTTTTATCGTCAACTATATTCTTTATTGCATCCAAATCCTGATCGAAACCAAGCAATTTCCCTTTCGGGCTTAATTTGGTCAATATCTCTTTCGAATGACCACCTCCGCCATAAGTGACATCTACATATATGCCATCGGGTTTGATGTTCAGACCCTCTATAGTTTCATTTAAGAGTGCCGGAGTGTGATATATTACCCCTGCTTCCTGTTGAGGGGGAATACTACCTTCGTTTGCAATATTTTTCCTGTTTATTTTCAATCGTTGAAATTATGAATGTATTTTCCTTCTGTTATTTGCTAATCTATTGAGTGATTTTGTTTGATAGTAAATGCAGTTTTCCGTTTTTAAGGATAGGCAAGTTAAAGATGTAGTCTTTACGGTATCTGAGCAAATTTGGAATTGTTTTTTTTGATTTATTGTTTATGAATTTGATTGCTTTTCTGATGATTGAACTTCAAAAAATCAGATGATTAGTTTTAAATTAAAAAACATTTTACTTTTTATCAATTTTGAATTTTATCAGAAACAGGATTTTAAGATTGACTTTTCCCCATTTTTTCTTTTAATGTTTTAGCAAAATCTTCATTTGACATCCTCACTTCTGCGTATCGTGCTTTACTCCATATAGCAAACCGATCAATCATTCCTACAAACAAGACTTCCGAATTTTCTACCGCAATAGATTGTAAATGTTTTTTACTAATTAAAACCCGTCCCTGCGAATCGATATCCAGCCATTCGGCATCAGAAACAAACTGCATCAATAACATTTGATCCTGCGAATTCCATTCATCAAGTTTTGATTTGAATTCAGTTACTTTTTGTGTCCATACATGTTCCGGATAAAGGATGATGCAGTCATTTTCGGCATCTTTACGCATCACTATCGACTCCCTTTCACCATCAGGCAATAATTTACGGTAAATGGCCGGAATGAATATTCTGCCCTTCACATCTGCTTTTGCTTCGTATTTACCTATAAATGTTGACATCTTTACCGGATATAATATTTCAACGGTAAAAGTATAAAAAGATTTTCAAATTCCCCACTATTCCCCACAAAATATTTATCAACTACTTTTCAACAGTTT
>CAYNHC010000040.1:0-1862 GCA_964396705.1 uncultured Paludibacter sp. | reverse complement strand
TTTGCATCATAATTTAAAAAAGTCAGAAAAATGAGTCATCCTGATAGTATGAAAATTGATGTTGAACAAGTTCTCAAATCAAAAGCACCAAATAAAAAAATTCCGGGTTTTATTGTCAATTACTTAAAGAAAATAGTACATCAGGATGAGCTCAACGTAATCCTAACTGATTATGCACATTTAAAACATTTGGAGTTTATTGAGGCTACACTGAAACATCTGAATATTAAATCTATTTTGAAAGACAAGGAAAATCTGCCTCATGATGGAAAATATATTTTTGTTTCGAATCATCCGCTTGGAGGTTTAGATGGATTAGCCATTGGGTATGCCATCGGAAGGGAATACGAAGGGAAATTTCGTTTACTCTCGAACGATATTCTTGTCAATCTGAAACCGCTCAAGGAAACTTTTATTCCTGTGAATAAAGTTGGACAACAAGCAAAAGAATATGCTCAAATAATGCAACAGTTCTATGAATCGGAAAATCATCTTATAACTTTCCCTGCCGGAATGTGTTCGCGTAAACAAAAAGGAAAAATTTGCGATTTGGAATGGAAAAAGAATTTTGTAAGCAAATCAGTTCAATATAAACGCGATGTGATTCCTTTGTATTTTGAAGGTCGGAATTCAAATTTCTTTTATAACCTGGCAAATATTCGTAAATTCCTGAAAATTAAGTTGAATATCGAAATGTTGTACCTTTCGGATGAGCTTTTTAAGCAAAAGGGCAGTCAATTTACTATCCGCGTTGGTAAACCTATACCCTGGCAAACTTTCGACAAGTCCAAATCACAAACGCAATGGGCTGAGTGGGTGAAAGATGTGGTTTATAAACTGAAGTGAAATTTTCTATTTATTTCTGAGTCTTAAATCTGAATTTAAGATGATTTTACTCACTTTATCTTGAATTTCCATGCAAAATCCACACTCATTAAATGTTCATATTTGAATGGTTGAGGGGAATAGGGTCGGTAAAAACTTGGTCGGTAGATGAACCCTACATTAAAAATGGGCCCGAGTTTGATATACGCAGGAAAAACAAGACCGATAGCGTAATTTTTCTTAGTTACATCATAATTCCATCCAAAGTATTTCCAGGTATTCTCACTGAAAGATAAACCATAGCCATAAGAAATAAAATAAAATCTATGATTATTGGATATGCTAATGTATGATGTCCTTGCATAATCGTGTGGTCCAAAATACTCTAAAGGTAAGGGAAAAGGCGCTTCAAAAGTTAAGGCAATAGCTCCTGTTAAATTTACAAACTGTAATGGTTTGTGATAATAATCAAAGCCACCGGATATCCCCATACAACCTGCATTTTTTACATTTCCTGTATAGCGGGTGTATTGATTCAAAAAATTAAATTCAGGTATTGACATATTGAGATAAAGTTCGCCCTTGTGATTATAGTTGACTAACTTTTTATAGTTTAATGAGGAGTCTGCCGGGTTAATTAATATGTGTTCAGGATACCCAAACCTTTTCGTAGTGAATTGGTCAATAATAAAACCCGGAATGCCATAATACAAGAAGAAATTACTCAGATATGCATGAGAATAAATCGATTTAATACTATATGATTTTGTAATTGAATCGGTTATAGAGGTTATTTTTAATGGTTCTTTTTTTCTTGGCACCATAAATGAAGCTACATTATCTGTAGTTTGTAACGTATCATTGTTTGTCGTAATTACCGCAGGGCTTTTTGTGTGTACATTTATAATAGTGTCAGGTTTATTGAAAATTGTGGCACAAGATGAGAGTGAGACTACAAACGAAAACAAAATAAAATTTTTCATAGAAAATGAGTTTATATAAGTTAAAACGTTATGAAGATAATAGAACGCTGATTT
>CAYNHC010000039.1:0-19609 GCA_964396705.1 uncultured Paludibacter sp. | reverse complement strand
GCTGACCCCAATAAATCGGGAAGTAGTGCATTTAACCTTCGATTGCGTTCGACTAAAACTTCAGTGCGAGCATTCAAGAACAAGTATAATCCCAAAATATCAAACTTCTATAATCTCTAATTCATGTTTCGTTTTCTACTCTGTTTTGTTTACAAATCATTGAAATCAAACAATAATCTGGCTTGAATTTTATCGCGTTGCTGAATTTCGTTTAACTCTTTAAACAGCTGATAATAGTCTCCAAGCTTGTTTTTCAATATGTTTTCCTCAATTTTTTGCTCAATTGAAATCTGTCCAAGTTTATTGCTCTTACTTTTTGTTGATGCCACAACTAATTGATAAGTATTAATATTGGCTGAAAGTGCCGCAACTTTCACAGCATCATACAACCCACCGAGTTCATCCACCAAACCAATTTTCAAAGCATCTTCACCTGACCAAATTCGACCCTGAGCAATGGCTTTTATTTCCTCCATTGTCTTTTTTCGGCCATCAGCACAGCGTTTCACAAATAACTCATAACCGCGATTCACATTTTCCTGCAATAATGCACGCTCTTCATCTGTAAAAGCACGATGGGTTGAAAAAGCATCGCTCATTTTATTTGTTTTCACCCCATCGTAACTCAAACCAATTTTATCATTAATGCCTTTCATATTCGGAAAAACTCCAAAAATTCCTATTGATTCTGTAATGGTTGTTGGTTGTGCTAAAATTTTGTTGGCCATACATGATATATAATAGCCGCCGGACGCTGCATAATTCCCCATTGATACAATTATCGGTTTTTTCTCTTTGAGTTTACTGAATGCACGCCAGATTTTTTCTGATTCAAATGCACTGCCTCCCGGTGAATTTACCCTTACTACAACAGCTTTTACGGCATTGTTCAATTCTAGTTCTTTGCAAATTCTACTTATCGATTTCGCATTAATCTCATTATTTGATTCTCCAATAGCTCCGTCAACATACAATATCGCAATTTTATTTTTATCATTTATACTTTTTCGGTTAATTTCGGTAAATGCATTATGTCCGATTTTGTTGTGACGTTGCTTATAAGCCGAATATCCGTTAAGAATGCTATCTGTTTCATCAATATACACAAGTGTATCAATCAGATGAGATGCCCGAAGTCTGTCATTGGGCTGCAAACCGCAATATTGATTTGCTAAAATATTAATACTATCAGATGTAATTTTTCTGGATACCGCCATTTCCGAACTCAGATTTTTCCAGATTGAATTTAAAAACTCTGTCATCTGCACACGATTGGCCTCACTCATTTCGGTATTTGTATATGGCTCTACTGCCGATTTAAAAGTACCAACTTTCACTACCTGCATATCAATTCCTAATTTATCAATAGCATTTTTATAAAATGTAGTTTTTGTTGATAATCCTTTTATATCTAAGGTCCCGTATGGATTAAACATTACTTTATCGGCTACTGAGGCTAAATAATAATTACTTTGCAAGTAATTATCGGCGTAAGCCACAATAAACTTTCCACTTTTCTTGAAATCAATCAATGCATTACGAATTTCCTTTATCATTCCATAACCGGCAGATAAATTACCATTATATAAATAAATTCCAATAATATTGGGTGATTTCCCTGCTTCATGAATGTTTTTCAGAACATGATTTAATCCAATTGTATAATTTGGCTTCATTCCCAATAGAGCCGGCAGCATATCAGAGAATTTGTCCCTCTCTTTATGTTCAATTAAAGTGCCCTGAAGGTTGATGACGTAAACAGAATTTGGCTTAATCTTTTTTGCAAAAATATTAACAGAACAGGAGAACAGAAAAATAAAAATTAGCACAAAGTTAATGACCGATGAAAAATTCTTACGTGTTAGGTTGAGTTTCATTTTGTATATTTTTGATTCATAAATTTTAATTCAATGACAAATATAAAGTGTTAAAAACACAAACAATCAAAACAACAATTTATTTTACTAAATTTAATTTTTCACTCATCATTTTTTGAAAAATAAAGATGTTCGTTCGAAATTTTATTATCTTTGCACCTGCATTGGTTCACTATCTCGCAATTTCCGCGAAAAGTGATTAAAAGGGAATCAGGTGTAAATCCTGTACAGTCCCGCTGCTGTAAGCTCATTTAATAGTTGACAATTGTCAGTTGACAGTTGAAAATTATTAATTATCGTTTTGAACAATACTTTTGCCACTGTTTTTCAGTGTTTAGTAAACAGTAAAATAATTATCAGTTCAAAGAAACTGTCAATTATCAACTGTCAACTATCAACTAATGACGGGAAGGCGTTCAAATACGGGAGTAAGTCAGAAGACCTGCCAACATGCATATTATTTTTTCAGAAGCTTTCGAGGAAAAAGCGACGAAACATCTGCAAATATTTCATTTTGCCTTTGTTGGGTTAATTTTCTTGCAAGCTATTTCGTTTTTCATTAAACAAATAGTATTGTATGCATTTTTCAACGTTTCAGATTTCAACTATTCGGTTGTATTTATTCATTTTGGGTGTTTGGGTTTTCCCTTTGGCAATCATTGCCGAAGACAAACTCGATACGACCAAAGTATATAATATTCAAGAAGTTACCGTTACCGAACAATACCGCAATACCGAAGTTCGTTCATCGGCTCCACTCCAGATACTTTCGTCGAAACAAATTGAGAAACTGAATGCGCTACAGGTTTCGGATGCTGTGAAATATTTTTCGGGTGTAACAGTAAAAGATTACGGTGGCATTGGCGGCTTAAAAACCATATCGGTGCGAAGTTTGGGAGCAGCTCATACGGCTGTTAGCTACGATGGCATTACGCTTACCGATTGTCAGACCGGACAAATCGATATCGGTCGGTTCTCGCTCGACAATGTGGATATGCTTTCGCTCAACAACGGACAAAGCGACAATATTTTTCAACCGGCACGTATGTTTGCTTCGGCTTCGCTGCTTAATATCCGCACATTAAGTCCTCAATTTACAAATAATAAAACTTATAACGGAAAGACATCGCTTAAAGTCGGTTCATTCGGATTGATCAACCCTGCCTTTTTATTGCAACATAAAATCAGTAAAAAATATGCAGCTTCTTTGAGTGGTGAATGGCTGTCGGCTGATGGTGAATATCCGTATTTGCTGCAAAAAAGCTATTTAGGCGATGGCATTACTTCCAACGAAATACGCAAAAACTCCGATGTGCAGAATTTCAGAATCGAAGGTGCTTTGCATGCCAATTTTTCTGAAAATGAATCGGGTTATCTCAAGGCTTACTTCTACAATTCAGAACGCGGACTTCCCGGCGGTACAATTTTGTACAACGAAGGAGCTTTCACTTCGCAACGCATGTGTGACAATACTTTTTTCACGCAGGCGCATTACGAAAAACATATTTCAAAACTGCTTTCGATGCAACTGAATGCCAAATACCATCATGGCTTTTTGCATTATCTCGATACTGTTGTGTTGAACAATGTGGGTTACGAGGAAAGTTATTTTACTCAGAATGAATATTATGCTTCGGCGGCATTGCTTTACAGAGCTTTTCAAAATCTTTCTTTCTCGTTTTCGACCGATGCTTCGGTAAATAATATGTTTGCCCGTTACGAAAACGTAGCGCTGACCGAAGATTTTGCAAAGCCTGTGCGATACAGTCTGCTTTCGGTGGTTGCGGCAAAATACGTGACAGAAAAAGTGCTGGCAACAGCAAGTTTACTTTCAACTTTGGTAACCGAAACTGTGAAGAAGGGCATTCGAGCCGAAAATCAGAACCGCTTATCGCCTTACTTTAGTTTTACGTATAAACCATTCGATAAAAAGAACCTGCGATTCAGGGCGTTTTACAAAAATATTTTCCGTTTGCCCACTTTCAACGATTTGTATTATTCCCGAATTGGAAACGCAGATTTACGTCCTGAAATAACCAATCAGTTTAATTTGGGCGCTACATATTCAATTACACCGGCAAAGTGGATGCCTTTATTTTCGATAACTGTGGATGCATATCGAAATAATGTGAGGGATAAAATTGTGGCTATTCCTACCAAAAACCTTTTTAAATGGAGCATGGTGAATTTGGGTAAAGTGGAGATTTCAGGCATTGATGTGACTGCCGAAACCGCTATACAACCCTGGACAAAAGTGGTTTTTGTTATTGGTGGAACTTACACCTATCAGCGGGCTTTGGACATGACAACTCCCGGAGGAAGCACTTACGAGCATCAAATCCCATACACACCGCGCGTTTCGGGTTCAGGCAAATTTGCCATTGAAACTCCATGGGTCGATGTGGCTTATTCAATGCTTTGGTCAGGGAACCGATATGCGCTTTTTCAGAATTTTGCTGAAAACAGGTTGCCGGGATATGCCGATCACAGCATTTCAGCTTCAAGAATATTTAAATTGAAAGATAAACTACTTTCAGTCAATGTGGAAGTATTGAACTTGTTGAACGAGAATTACGCCATTATAAAATGGTTTCCTATGCCGGGAAGGTCGGTCAGAGGGACGGTGAGTTATAAATTTTGAAAACAACTTTTCGACGTCGAAGACTCGAAAAAGTTTCTTTTGATTTAAAACTTGTTCCACTTTTATAACTAAAGAAACACTCATAAGTCTTCGACGTTTTGAGGTTTTTTGAAAAGATTAGCGCTATTAAAAATATTCTTTATGAAAAACAAATATCTTATTTATTTATTGCTTTCGTTGTTTCTCGTTTCGTGCGACGACATGGAAGATAAGCTCAAGCCCGTTGTAGATACCGGAGCTGCTGAACCAACGCAACTTTATATCCTTTCCGAAGGACTTTTCAATAGCAATAACAGCACATTGGCAACCTATGATTTGACAACAAAAGCGCTTGTTACCGACTTTTTTCTGGCAGCCAATAAACGCGGATTGGGAGATACAGGCAATGATATGGGCATTTATGGATCAAAACTTTATGTGGTGATGAATGTGTCGAGTCAGGTTGAAGTTGTAGACGTGAAAACCGGAAAATCACTGGCACAAATTCCCATGTTCGACGACAAAGCGGTAGCTCGTGAACCACGTTATGTGGAATTTTACGGAGGAAAAGCCTATGTGTGCTCATTTGATGGAACGGTGGCTAAGATTGATACCGCGAGTTTGAAAATTGAAACTTTTGTGCAATGTGGCAAAAATCCGGATGGAATATGTGTGGCTAACAATAAAATCTATGTTTCTAACTCGGGCGGACTGAATTTCCCGAATTACGATAATACAGTTTCTGTAATTGATATTGCGTCTTTTTCAGAAATTAAAAAGATAACTATTGCCACAAATCCAGGAAAAATTCATGCTGATAGTCAGGGAGATGTATATGTGGTGACGCGCGGAAATTATGGAGTGTCGCCTTATCAATTGCATCGGATAAATTCAGTTACAGATGAACTTGCAGAGACTTTTGACGATATTCAGGCTTTGAATTTCAGCATTCACAAGGATACAGCCTATATTTATAACTATGATTTTACTACGCAGACCTGTTGGGTAAAGGTTTTTGACTGTAAAACGGAGAAAATTATATCGGAAAACTTCATTACGGACGGCACTGAAATTATCACGCCTTATGGCATAGATGTCAATCCGGCAAACGGCGATGTGTATCTAACCGATGCTAAGTCGTACACAGTTTGGGGCAATGTACTTTGTTTTGATAAAAATGGAAAACTGAAATTCAACATAAAAGAAATTGGATTAAATCCTAACAAGGTGGTTTTTGCTTCGCCTTGATTCAAATAAAAATCAATCATAAAATATACCGGCTTCGCAGATAAATTCCGGAAGAATACAATTGTAATTTGCGAAGCTTAGGAGTCCCGTGGGTCACAGGGACAGGACTTTTGCGACCCGAATTTTAAAGTAAATAAACAATTAAATAGTTGAAAATGAAAAGAATTACCTATTATTTGAGCATATTTGTAGTGCTTGCAGTACAATTCATCAATGCTCAGAATTCCGATAAAATAACCCGCGTTTTGGATTATAAACCAGCTCCGGGTCAGCACATCAATCGCTTGTTTCCAACACCGGCCATGAGTGACACTTACGCCAACGTATTGGCTTTTGCTTCATCGAAACTTGTGAATAATACAGCGATGCTTGGTTTAGGTGCATTTGGCGGTTATGCCGTGGTCGGCTTTGACCATTCCATAGTGAATGTTGCTGGTGAATATGATTTTAAAGCACTCGGAAATGCTTACAGTAACGGAGCTGAACCGGGAATTGTGATGGTTTGTCAGGATGTAAATAAAAACGGACAACCCGACACCAACGAGCCATGGTACGAATTGGTCGGTTCGGAATATAATCATGCGCAAACCATTCATAATTATCGAATTACTTATTATCGTCCAAATCCTGACAAACAAAAGTCGAACATTGTGTGGAAAGACAATCAGGGTGGTCAGGGTGTTGTGACGCATATTTCGTTTGCCTCACAAGCTACTATGTATCCGCTTTGGATAGCCGAAGATTCATTGATATTTACTGGCACAAGACTACGTGGAAATTTGGTAATGAACGGAACTACTTATACTTTGCCCGCATTTGATTGGGGATACGTAGATAATCTGGCTAATTCATCTGCTAATGATAAAATTGGTTTCGATATTGATTGGGCAGTGGATGCGAATGGCAATCACGTGCAACTTAATTATATCGACTTTATCAAAGTTTATACGGCATTGGTACAGGAAGCAGGCATTCTTGGCGAAACTTCTACCGAATTTGCAGGAATAGTTGATTTACATCCGCAGGCATCACTAACTGATATAATAAGCTATGAAGTTGCACCAAAACCTTTCAGAACAGGCAACATGCTTAAAAATCTACCACTGGGACAGAAAATCAGCATCTATCATCTGAATGGGACTTTGTATTACGAAGGTATTGTGTCAACAACTGAAATGGAAATTCCTGCTAATGAATTACTGATTTTCAAAATAAGAACAAATGAGAAAAATCTGATTTTCAGATAAAAATATAGTTTCTAAGCAAAGCTATAATATGTTGATTTTTTTACTAACCAAAACAGCGACTCTGTGAAGAATCGCTGTTTTTTTGGAATAAAATTATTTATCACAAAAATATAAATCTATTTTTCTTACATTTGCATTTGAACAAATAAAATAATTCCTAATGAAAAAAATAATTCTATTTTTCGCACTTATATTTTCGATTGGAGCTTGTGCCCAAACTGCAGATGACCGTGGATATCTTGTAAAAGTGGGTGATAAAGCTCCCGATTTCAGTATAAAACTTACTAATGGTAAAATGGTGAAGCTATCAGAACTGAAGGGTAAAACTGTCATGTTGCAGTTTACTGCGAGCTGGTGCGGTGTTTGTCGCAAGGAAATGCCTTTTATCGAAAGCGATATTTGGCAAAAACACAAAGCAAATCAGAACTTTGCATTAATTGCCATCGACCGTGATGAACCGCTCGAAACAGTGTTGAAATTTGCACAAAGCACCGGTATCACCTACCCTATCGGTCTCGATCCGAATGCTGATATTTTTGCGCTTTATGCCGACCGCAAAGCAGGCATTACCCGCAATGTTATTATTGACAAAACAGGGAAAATTGTTATGCTCACACGGCTGTATAATGAAACAGAGTTTTCGGAAATGAAAAAGGTAATTGAGAAACTACTCTAGAAGCATTGAGAAATATCAATTAACTTATATTACATTGTTTTTCAAATATTTGAATAGAGATTCAGCGATAATTCTGAGTCTCTATCCTTTTTTATTTGAGTACAAAGACAATTTTTTATCGTCATTTATTCAATGATAATTAAACAAAAAACTAATTCAATTCTCAAAAAAAATGATTAAAAAATCAATTGCTGTAATTTTTTCTTTTATGATGTTATGCCTGGTAACGTCAACAGCACAATACCCGCAAGTTCCAAAAGAACAACAAGAAATTGCAGATCAGAAACTCGATGCTGAAAAGAAAAGTGCTCAGGAAGCATTCGAAAAAGCATGGCCTATAATAAATGCAGAATCATTAAAAGGCAAACCTTTTATTCAATGGGCTGAACGTCCTACTGATTTGCCTCAGGCAAAAATCCCTGCTTTTCCGGGAGCTGAAGGTGGAGGAAAATACACTTTTGGCGGTCGCGGTGGTAAAGTAATCACTGTTACAAGTCTGGAAGATCGCGGGCCTGGCACGTTCAGAGAAGCTTGTGAAACAGGTGGTGCACGGATTGTGGTTTTTAATGTTGCCGGAATTATCAGGTTGAAAACTCCGATAATTGTTTATGCACCTTATATTACTATTGCCGGGCAAACTGCTCCAGGCGATGGTGTTTGTATTGCTGGAGAGTCATTTTGGGTTAACACACACGATGTTGTGGTTCGTCACGTACGTTTTCGCAGAGGTGAAACCGATGTTACAAGACGCGATGATTCATTCGGTGGAAATCCGGTGGGAAACATTATGATTGATCATTGCTCAACAAGCTGGGGATTAGACGAAAATATATCGTTTTACCGCCACATGTTCGATCCACAAGATGGAAGCAAAGAAAAAAAACTACCTACCGTTAACGTAACCATTCAAAATACAATTTCGGCTCAGGCGCTTGATACTTACAATCATTCGTTTGGAAGCACGTTGGGCGGCGAAAATTGTTCGTTTATGCGAAATCTTTGGGCCAACAACGCAGGAAGAAATCCGTCTATCGGTTGGAATGGCGTTTTCAATTTTGCCAACAATATCATTTACAACTGGGTACACCGTTCGGTAGATGGTGGAGATTACACTGCACTTTACAATATCATCAACAATTATTATAAACCGGGACCACTAACGCCAAAAGACTCACCCATTGGTCATAGAATGGTGAAACCCGAATCCGGACGTAGTAAACTTGGATATTTGGTTTTTGGAAGAGTGTATTGCAATGGGAATATCATGGAAGGAAACGATGCTGTAACTAAGGATAATTGGAATGGCGGTGTTCAGGTTGAAGATTTCCCCAACACAGATAAATATACTGAAGCAATGAAATGGAACGAACCTTTCCCAATGCCGGAAATGAAAATTATGAGCGCTGATGATGCTTATAAATTTGTGCTGAAAAATGTTGGTGCTAATATCCCCAAAAGAGATATTGTTGATGAGCATATTATCGAACAGGTAAGCACTGGCAAGGTTCATTATCAGGAAGGTCTTGATACAGTTGATTTTTACCAGTTCAAATATCGTCGTTTGCCAAAGGATTCTTATAAATCAGGAATTATTACTGATATTCGTCAGGTTGGAGGATATCCTGAATATACAGGTGAATCTTATATCGACACTGATAAAGACGGCATGCCAGATGCATGGGAAAAGAAATACGGTTTAAATGCAAATGATGCTACTGATGCTATAAAAGACTGCAATGGTGATGGTTATACCAACATTGAAAAATACATTAATGCCATTAACCCAAAGAAAAAAGTGGATTGGACAAAAACAAAAAACAATCGGGACACTTTGGCCGAAAAGGGAAAACTGCTTTAATTGACTATTTATTCATTTACAATTTACGATTTAAGGAATGAGGTTAACAGGAGTTATTATTTGTCTGCTAATGCTTGTAACTACAGCAAATGCAGTTGAACTTGATACAAAAAACCGGGATCCAAAATACGTATCAAATATTGTTGAACGGACAAAAAAGATTGTTGACAAGTTGGACCTGAATGACTCCACAACATACAAAAATGTGGTGATTGTAGTTGCTAATAAATATTTTAAGCTTAACGATATTTACGAAAAACGAGACAGTGCCATTGTTCGAATTAAACGTTCGACGCTGAGTAAGGAAGAAAAAACAGCTGCTGAAACTGCGGCACAAAACGAAAAGGAAGCGGCACTTTACCGGTCACACTTCGCTTTTCCTGCTGAATTGTCATTGTTTCTAAACGAATCACAGATTGAAGCTGTAAAAGATGGAATAACTTTCGGAGTAGTAAAGGTAACGTATGACGCTACTTTGGATATGATTCCAACTTTAAAGGAAGAAGAAAAGATTCAAATCCTTGCATGGTTGAAAGAAGCACGTGAATTTGCAATCGATGCAGAGAATTCGAATAAGAAACATGAAGCATTTGGCAAATACAAAGGACGAATTAATAATTATCTTTCCAAACGCGGATATGATTTGGTAAAAGAACGGGAAGAATGGTACAAACGGATAAAAGTCCGGGAAGAAAGTCAAAAAAAATAATTCATGAAATCCGAAACTCACTTAAAAGTAGTTTCGGATTTTTTTAAGTAAAAAAATCGACTTCAATTTTTGCAAATGAAAGGACTTCAGCATTTCAACACTTTAGAAAGTTGAAAATATCATTCTCAACAAACTGTCTGTCATACCAAATAACCTAAAATAATATCTGTTGTAACATTACTTCAACTGATAAACTCTCACATAATCTACTTCAAATCTTCTGGGAAAACTGGTATTTGAAGGAACTCCACCATTTTGACCCCCGATAGCGAGATTAAGCAGTATATAATGAGGTTGATGGAAAGGTTGAGAACCATCCTCGTTGAGCATAGTCGATAATTCAGTTTCGTTCAATAATTCATTATCAAGGTACAACCGAATATACTTTTCGTCCCAATCCATTCGCCACACATGAAACTGCGAAGGCCAATCCTTATTTTCTTTGAGAAAATGAATCAAAGGTAGTTTTTGAGAATCCCATTTTGCTACGTATCTTCTTGAAGTTCCCGAAGCCACATTAGCCAAAATATTATGCTCACCATTTATCGGATATGATTCCATAATGTCTATTTCGCCATTAGCAGGCCATTCTCCATTAATGCCTAGCGTCCATATTGCCGGCCAAAGTCCAATGGCAGTATCAATCCGAGCACGAATTTCGAAGCGCCCGTACATAAACTCCTTTTTACCACGGGTATTTATGCTCGAAGCTGTATATTGTGCATATTCACGGTTTTGTTTCCAGCTTTTCGAATCATTTTTGAATCCTGTATTGTAAACTTTCTCTCTCCTACCCTCAATTATCAAAACACCATTCTCACAAAAGGCGTTATCTTTCTGGTACCATTGATATTCTTCATTGCGAACAAAACCATGTTCATAATTCCAGGTTGATGTATCCGGCAAAACAGAATTTTCAAATTCATCACTCCAAACAAGTTTCCAACCTACATTATTCTGACTTGCAACAGAATTTGCAGTCAGCGAAGTAACTATAAAGACAATAACAAGTATTTGAAATCCAGATTTCATTTTTTTAATATTGAATTGATTTTGAGATCAAAGATAAAAAACATATTTCTAACAATAAAATATACTCGCTTAGTTTTAATTAGATATGAATGCAAAAAGCGAAACCCTCACGGATTTCGCTTTTTTGATTCTGAATTATCAAATAATTATTCAGCTGTTTCAGATTTTTCTTCTGCAACTACAGGAGCTTCTTTAACAACTTCAGCTGCTTCGGTTACTTTTTTTACTGACGAACGACGGGTACGTGCAGCTTTTTTAGCAACTTTTTCTTTCAACATGTTTTCATTATAATCTACCAATTCGATAATACACATTTCGGCATTATCTCCAAGACGAAATCCTGTACGTAAAATACGTGTGTAACCTCCGGGGCGATTGGCAATTTTCTGTGAAATATTTTGAAACAGTTCTGTTATCGCTTCTTTATTTTGCAAATAGCTGAATACTGTACGACGTGAATGCGTTGTATCATCTTTTGCTTTTGTTAGAATCGGTTCAACATACACTTTTAGTGCTTTAGCTTTAGCCAGCGTTGTAGCAATTCTCTTGTGTTGAATAAGAGAAATAGCCATATTCGACAACATAGCTTTTCTATGGGACGATGTACGTCCTAAATGATTGAATTTTTTATTATGTCTCATCTCGTTACTCTTTATCTAATTTGTATTTTGCAATATCCATTCCGAAAGATAAATTGAGGCTTTCGAGTTTTTCATCCAACTCAGTAAGCGATTTTTTCCCAAAATTCCGGAATTTCAATAAATCATGTTTGTGATAACCGGCCAGTTGTCCCAAAGTTTCAACATCAGCTGCTTTTAAACAGTTGAGTGCACGAACTGAGAGTTCGAGATCGGTTAACTTGGTTTTCAACAATTGACGCATATGAAGAATTTCTTCGTCGAATTCATCTGTTCCTTCACCTTCAGTTACTTCTAATGAAATTTTTTCATCTGAGAATAACATAAAATGATGAATTAGAATTTTTGCTGCCTCCTTCAAAGCATCTTTTGGATGAATTGAACCATCAGTACTGATTTCGATTACTAACTTTTCATAATCTGTAACCTGTTCTATACGATAGTTCTCAATTGAATATTTCACATTCCGAATCGGTGTAAAAATTGCATCGATTGGAATTACGCCAATTTCGAGATTTGACAATTTATTTTCTTCAGATGGAACGTAACCTCTTCCTTTGTTTACGGCAATATCAATTTGGAAACTTGCAGTCGGATCGAGTTCGCAAATAACAAGATTTGGATTCAATACTTCAAAACCAGTGAAATACTTTCCTATATCTCCGGCTTTAAAAACCGTAGTTCCCGAAATATTAATTGTAACTTTTTCATTATCAATATCTTCAACAATTTGTTTAAAACGAACTTGTTTAAGATTCAAAACAATATTTGTTACATCATCAATTACACCGGGAATAGTGGAATATTCATGGTCAACACCTTCTATTTTAATTGAAGTAATTGCAAAGCCTTCTAATGAAGATAAAAGAATTCGGCGTAAAGCATTACCGATGGTAATACCGTAACCAGGTTCCAGCGGACGAAATTCAAATTTACCTTGAAAAGCGTCAGCTTCCAACATGATTACCTTTTCAGGTTTTTGAAATGCTAATATAGCCATGACTTCACTTATTATTTAGAGTACAACTCAACGATTAATTGTTCTTTGATATTTTCAGGAATGTCTTCACGTTCAGGAATGTGTAAAAATGTACCCGACAAAGAAGAAGCATTAAACTCAATCCATGGATATTTTGTATGATTAAATCCATTTAATGATGCAGAAATAACTTCCATTGATTTATTCTTTTCACGTACAGCCACAACCTGACCCGGACGAACATGATAAGACGCAATGTTAACCACTTTACCATCTACAGTAATGTGTTTGTGACTAACCAACTGTCGGGCACCTGCACGTGTGGGAGCAAATCCTAAACGATAGACTAAGTTATCAAGACGTGATTCAAGCAATTGTAATAATACAACACCTGTAACACCTTTTGTGCGTTGAGCTTTTTCATACATATTACGGAATTGTTTTTCTAAAACGCCGTAAGTGTATTTTGCTTTTTGTTTTTCGCGTAATTGAATACCGTATTCCGATGTCTTTTTACGTCGGTTTTGTCCATGTTGTCCGGGAGGATAGTTCTTCTTTGACAATACTTTGTCAGGTCCGAAAATCGGTTCACCAAACTTACGGGCAATTCTTGTTTTTGGTCCAATATATCTTGCCATTTTTTTATTATTTATTTTTATTTTTTGCTTGCAATTTCACCTTCGATTATCATTCGATTTTGCCGCGATTGCTGAGAGGTTTTATTTCTGCAATTTCAAATCGGATTTAATCAATGCTTAATTGCAAAGTAGGAATTATTATTTTCAAATTTTTCATGTTCAATTTTGAACTTTTCAAACTTTCAAACTTTTCAAACTTTGATTATACTCTTCTACGTTTCGGAGGACGACAACCATTGTGTGGAAGTGGTGTAACATCAATTATTTCTGTTACTTCTATTCCTGCTCCATGTACCGTACGAATAGCACTTTCGCGTCCGTTACCCGGTCCTTTTACATAAGCTTTCACCTTACGTAAACCTAAATCAAATGCTACTTTCGAACAATCTTGAGCTGCCATTTGTGCAGCATAAGGAGTGTTTTTCTTTGAGCCGCGGAATCCCATTTTACCTGCTGATGACCATGAAATAACTTGTCCGTCACCGTTGGTAAGTGTAACAATAATGTTGTTAAATGATGAATGTACGTGTAATTGACCTACACCATCTACTTTAACGATTCTCTTTTTGGCTGCAACTGTTTTCTTTGCCATATTATTTTAATAATTATTTAGCTATTCTAAAATTCGCTACAGTTAAACCTTATTTAGCTGCTTTTTTCTTATTAGCAACCGTTTTCTTTTTACCTTTACGTGTACGGGCGTTGTTCTTCGTACTCTGTCCTCTTAACGGAAGTCCGATACGATGACGTACTCCACGGTAACAACCGATATCCATCAATCGCTTGATGTTCAATTGTACTTCTGATCGAAGATCACCTTCTACTTTGTATCCGGCACCAATGATCTCACGGATTTTAGCTGCCTGGTCGTCAGTCCAATCTTTTACTTTGATGTTGATGTCAACATCAGCTTCTTCTAAAATCTTTTTTGCATTACTGCGACCTATTCCGTAGATATAAGTCAATCCGACTTCCCCGCGTTTATTTTGGGGCAAATCTACTCCTACAATTCTTATAGCCATAAACTTAATTTATTTTGCTTATTAAATTTACTTATCCCTGACGTTGTTTGTACTTGGGATTTTTCTTGTTAATAACATATAAGCGACCTTTTCTACGAACAATTTTGCAATCGTCGGTGCGCTTTTTTACTGAAGCTCTTACTTTCATGGGAAAATATTTTTTTATTTTAATTACTTTTCCTTTATACTTGTTTCCTTGCTTACAGGTTTACCAGTTTCAATGTATCCCTGCTTATTTATACCTGAAAGAAATCCTGCCCTTTGATAAATCATAAGGCGACATTTCTACTTTTACTTTATCACCTGGCAAAATTTTTATATAATGCATACGCATCTTGCCCGAAATGACCATTTTCAAGTTCAACACGGAACATTGCATTTGACAATGCTTCGATAATTGTGCCATCTTGTTCTATTGCAGTTTGTTTAGCCATAATGATAATTTAAATTGCTTTGTTACCTAACACTTGTTCAATATATTCAAAACTTGATAAAATATCAGCTTTACCTCTTTTTATTGCAATTGAATGTTCAAAATGAGCTGAAGGTAATCTATCAATCGTTCTGGTTGTCCATCCATCCTTTTCAAATATCAATTGTCTTCTTCCCATGTTTATCATAGGCTCAATGGCAATTGTCATTCCGGATTTCAGCATAATTCCATTTCCTTTACGACCGTAATTTGGCACTTCAGGAGATTCATGAAGATTTCGACCAACACCATGTCCAATCATTTCGCGAACTACAGAATAACCTCTGGTTTCACAATGATTTTGGATAGCATATCCAATATCGCCAAGTCTCTTTCCTTCTATCGCTTCTTCAATTCCCTTATAAAGAGACTCTTTAGTTGTACGCAATAAATTTACTATTTCCGGTTGAACATCACCTACACAAAAGGTATAAGCCGAATCACCATGAAATCCATTTTTATATACACCACAATCAACAGAAACAATATCACCATCTTTTAATATCGCATCTTCGGAAGGAATACCGTGAACTACCTGTTCATTTACAGAAGTACAAATTGATTTGGGATAACCGCTGTAACCGAGAAATCCCGGTACAGCTTGATTATCTCTAATAAATTCTTCAGCAATTCGATCTAATTTAGCGGTACTTACTCCCGGTTCAATTATTTTTGCAAGTTCAGCTAACGTTTTAGCAACTATCTGATTACTTATTCGAAGAAGTTCGATTTCTTCATCCGATTTTAAAAAAATCATTGAATCAAGAATTAATAGGCAGAAGCACCTCCGGAACGTCCTTTAATTTTGCCCGTTTTTAATAAACCATCATAATGACGCATCAACAGATGGCTTTCTACTTGTTGTAAAGTATCAAGTACAACACCAACTAAAATTAACAATGATGTTCCACCGAAAAATTGAGCAAATTCCTGATTAACTCCCAGTAAAGATGCAAATGCAGGCATAATAGCAACTAAAGCCAAAAACATTGAACCTGGCAATGTAATACGCGACATAATCTCATCAAGATATTCTGCAGTTTTCTTTCCTGGTTTTACACCCGGTATGAAACCATTGTTGCGTTTCATATCATCAGCCATCTGAGTTGGATTAATTGTAATTGCAGTATAAAAATAAGTAAATGCAACTATTAATAATCCAAACACAAAATTATACCAAAAGCTGTTGCTATTCATGAATACCCCAACAAAACTGTTTAGAGATTCAGATTGAGAGAAACCGGCTAATGTTAATGGAATAAACATAATTGCTTGTGCAAAAATGATAGGCATAACACCTGCAGCATTGATTTTCAGAGGAATATACTGACGAACACCACCATATTGTTTGTTTCCAACTACGCGTTTTGCATATTGTACCGGAATTTTACGTGTTCCCTGTACAAGCATAATTGAAGCTGCGATAACTAATAACAGGAAAATAATTTCTCCTAGAAACATTACCAAACCTCCACCTGCATCACCTAAACGCGAAGCAAATTCTTTAATTACTGCTCCCGGGAAGCGTGAAATAATACCAATCATAATGATAAAGGAAATACCATTACCGATACCTTTATCAGTAATTCTTTCACCCAACCACATTACGAACATACTTCCTCCACACAAAATCAGAGTAGAAGTTAAACTAAACCAGAAACCGCTTGGTAGCGCTGATCCGGCTTGTGCCAACTGAACACTTAAATTGATCAGGTAAGTTGGACCCTGCAAAATCAAAATAAGAACAGTAAGATAACGAGTATATTGATTCATCTTGCGACGACCACTTTCACCTTCACGTTGCATTTTCTGGAAATAGGGAACCGCAATTGTCAGTAACTGAATTACGATTGATGCCGAAATGTACGGCATTATACCTAAAGCAAATACTGAAGCATTAGCGAAAGCACCACCAGAGAACATATTCAATAAACCAAGTAAACCTCCGCTTGTTTGAGCTTTCAACGCAGTTAAAGCAGTTGGGTCAATACCCGGAAGAACAATAAAAGAACCAAAACGATAAATTAACACCAATAAAATTGTTGTTAATAATCTTGTCCGAAGGTCTTCTATCTTCCAGATATTTTTGATTGTCTCTATGAGTTTCTTCATCTGTAATTATAATTTTACTGCGGTTCCACCTGCGGCTACAATTGCATCTTGAGCCGATTTAGAGAAAGCATTTGCTTCAACATCAAGTTTCAATGTTATTACTCCCTTGCCTAAAATTTTCACAAGAGCTGTTTTCGAGAGAAAACCAGCTTCGCGTAATTCTTTTAAACCAATTTTTGTAAGTTTTGTACTTAGAGCTAATGCTTCAATTGTATCTAAATTAATAGCCTTATACTCTACACGATTAACATTTTTGAAACCAAATTTCGGTAAACGACGTTGAATTGGCATTTGACCACCTTCGAAACCAATTTTTTTGGAATATCCCGAACGTGATTTTTGTCCCTTGTGCCCTTTTGTAGAAGTTCCGCCCAAACCTGAACCTTGACCGCGACCAACGCGTTTACGGGTTTGTACTGAACCTGACGCCGGGGTTAAATTACTTAAATTCATATCTTATTTATTATAAATGAAAGAATTATTTATTTTATTTAATCACTTCTACCAAGTGTTTCACTTTATCTACCATTCCCAAAATCTGAGGAGTAGCTTCGTGTTCAACTACGGCATTCATTTTTTTCAAACCCAATGCTTCCAAAGTCAGTTTCTGAGTTTTTGGAGATTTGATTTTACTGCGAACCTGTTTAATTTTTATTGTTGCCATAATTTACTTATTTATCCGTTAAACACTACATCTAATGATACACCACGGTTTTGAGCCACTGTATGAGCATCACGTAATTCACCTAAAGCCACGATTGTTGCTTTAACTAAGTTATGAGGGTTAGATGATCCTTTTGATTTTGCCAAAACATCAGTAATTCCGACGCTTTCGAGTACAGCACGCATTGCACCACCAGCTTTAACACCGGTACCATGCGAAGCTGGTTGTAAATATACCTGTGCACCACCAAACTTTGCAAGTTGTTGGTGAGGAATAGTACCATTCAATACAGGTACTTTTATCAAATTTTTCTTGGCAGCTTCAGTTCCTTTAGCAATAGCAGCTGTAACTTCACCCGCTTTACCAAGTCCCCATCCAACAACACCATCTTCGTTTCCTACTACAACAATAGCTGAAAAACTGAAAGTACGTCCTCCTTTGGTAACTTTGGTAACACGATTAACGGCTACTAATCTGTCTTTCAATTCCAAATCATTGGTTGTTTTTACTTTGTTCATATTCATTGCCTTGATTAAAATTTAAGACCAGCCTGGCGTGCAGCCTCAGCCAATTGTTTAACTCTACCATGATATAAATAACCGTTACGGTCAAAAATCACTTCTGTAATACCAGCTTCAATAGCAGCTTTTGCAACTAATGTTCCTACTTTAGAAGCTTGTTCTGTTTTGTTTGCCTTTTCTTTTAACCCTAATGAAGATGCTGAGGCTAATGTTTTTCCATTAACATCATCTATCAACTGAGCGTAAATCTGAACATTGCTTCTGAATACGGTCAGACGGGGTTTCTGAGCAGTTCCCGACAATTTGTGGCGGATATGTGCTTTTATTCTAGTTCTTCTGTTTAATTTTCCTGACATAATTTTACAAATTTACGTAAATTACTTTTTACCTGCTGATTTACCTGCCTTGCGACGGATAACCTCGCCTGCAAATTTAACACCTTTACCTTTGTATGGTTCTGGTTTGCGGAACGAACGTATTTTTGCACAAACCTGACCAATAAGTTGTTTGTCGCAACTTTCTAAAATCAGAATCGGATTTTGATTACGTTCACTTTTGGTTTCCACTTTAATTTCTGAAGGTAAACTCAGAAAGATATTATGTGTATAACCTAAAGCAAATTCAACTACATTTCCCTGATTTGAAACACGATAACCAACACCAACAAGTTCGAGTGTTTTCTTGTATCCTTCAGATACACCTACAACCATGTTTTGAATCAAAGAGCGGTATAAACCATGCATAGCACGATTTTGTTTTTCGTCATCTGGACGAGAAACCACAACTTGACCATCCTCAACCTTAACTTCAATATTCGGATTAATTTTTTGTAGTAAAGTACCTTTTGGTCCCTTTACTGTAACAAGATTATCCTGAACTGTTATATTCACTCCCGCAGGAATGCTTATGGGTAATTTTCCTATTCTTGACATACTTTTATTCTCCTCCTATTAATAAACAAAACACAATACTTCACCACCCACTTTCAAATCATGAGCTTCTTTGTTTGTCATCACGCCTTTCGAAGTAGAAAGTATGGCAATTCCTAATCCATTGAGTACACGTGGCATTTCTTTGTAGCCAACATACTGTCTGAGACCGGGAGTAGAAATACGAACCAATTTTTTAATTGAGTTCACTTTATTTACCGGATCATATTTCAGAGCTATTTTAATTGTGCCCTGAGGTCCGTCTTCTACAAACTTGTAGTTAAGAATGTAGCCTTTTTCTTTTAAGATACGGGTCATTTCCTTTTTTAAATTCGATGCGGGAACTTCCACCACACGGTGGTTAGCT
>CAYNHC010000038.1:15520-19745 GCA_964396705.1 uncultured Paludibacter sp. | reverse complement strand
TTTCAACTCCCATATATGCCAAAATCGTTACAGGCAATAAAATATTATTACCTGTAACGATTCTGCATGTCAATATTTATCCTAGATGGATAACTAATCCAATTACTATTTCTTCATTATCATTATTTTCTGTTGTCCAACAATATAAAGTCCCGGAGTGAGTTCTTTTATCACCTCTCCTCGTTTCACTTGCGACCGAATTTTTACACCCATTATGTTGTACACATCTACAATTTCATTTTGGTCATACTCTGCGAAAACAGTCTCCACTGCGCTCGGTTTTTCATATGTGGTTGAGTTTGTCAGATAGACATCTTCAACAATAATAGGTTTGCCACCAGTTGACCAAAATCCTACAATGAAAATATGATTGGGATTCAGGTTGGTCGCAGTTGTACCTTTCTTCATATTAGCAAGGGTTACAACAACTCTACGGCTGGCTCCAAAGTCATACTGAGCTGGTGTTGTCCAGTAACTATTTTCATCGAAAAGACGGAACGAAACGCCGCTGGAATTAGTATTACCCAGTTTAGCCACCAAATATTTATACCCTGACAGATTTACACCGTTGCTGTAACTCCAACCACCAAAGCCATAACTACCGGTAACCAATGTCTTAGTTGTCTGATTAAATGTTCCCGTTGTCCAAATGGATGGATTAAAAATACCACTGACCAATGGGAAAGTTGAAGTTGTAATATGTAAATCAACTGATTTTTTGTCACCCAATGCACCTTTATAACTTACAGTTACCGTGGCTGTTCCATCTACCTTAGCAACTATTTGTCCATTGATAATCTGAACAATATCAGGACTCGGATTGGTATAAGTTGCCCCAATACTAACATCTTCGGTATGACCATCGGCATATAAAGCCTTTACAGATAAGCTAGCTGTACCACCTGTCAATAATGTAATGTCGGTTTTATCAACTACGAGGTCGGTCAATGTCAAAGCATCAGCACTGTATCCAACAAACGAATTGTCGAAATATTTATCCTGCGTAAAATCACTTTCTGTTGAAAACCAGTCAATATCCACTGAACCACCCGTTTGCTTTGTAGCAAAATTGAAAAGGCAGAACTTATTTCCAGTAAATACCGACAGATCAAATTTCATATTCAGATCAGTACCCAATTTAGTATAGGTCACGTTATCAGTACTATAATAAAAACCGACTACGCTGGTATTGTAATTCGCAATGGCTCTCAGGTATATAATCGAATCGGAAACAGTCGATCCAATAATCTGTACTTTATTATTCTCCATTATGAGCTTTTTCTGACCGTCAACCACCTTAATTCCAATATAAGCATACGGATTCTGGAAAACTGCCAAACCGGCCACATCGCCTTCTTGCATATTTTTGATACTCATTTTTACGGTTCCATACGAATGAGCTAAATCCTGTGGATAAGCTAATATTCTTTGTGTGAGTGTATTTTTCGCATTGTGAAGGCTATCTACAACACTTACCGTTTTTAACCGCAAGTAATCAGGATGTTCGGTCAATGACCATTTTGAATTGTCAGGATTATGATTCCAACTCCATTGCATACCTAATTTGTAGTTTCTGAAGTTATCGTTAGTTGGCAATGCAGTTACGGGATAATCTTTCCCAACATTTGGTTTTTTATTGGTAGTAACAGCTCCAATTACCGGCCAATTGTCAACCCAGGTAACAGGCAACAAATTGGGGAAACGACCCAAAGCACCTTTGTCGGCAAACAATATTGTCCACCATTCGCCCGTCTGCGTTTGTACCAAAGCCCCCTGATGAATGCGGTTGCTATTAAAAACTTCTTTTTCGTCATAAGGTCCAAAAATAGATGTTGAACGATAAGCTACCTGAGTTGCGTAATAACCTCCTGTTGTGGCATAAATATAGTAATAACCGTTGATCTTATACAAATGGCTGCCTTCTGTTGCCGAATTATCAATACCCGCTTGGATAGTGCCATAAGTTATAGCCTGATCTTTGATGACATTAAAATTAGCATCGAGTTGTGCTATGTGCAAGTTTTTGATACCATAAACAATATAAACCTTGCCATCGTCATCGAAAAATAAACCAGCATCGTAGAACGAGGAAGCCAACTTTGTCTTTGTCCATGTACCTTCGGGATCGGTAGCGGTCAGCAGATAACTTCCTTCATTTAAGGTATTGAAATGAAGGTAGAATTTGCCGTTATTATATTTCAGACTGCTAGCCCACTGTCCGCGACCATAACGATTGCAACCGTCCAGATTGTAACAGGCAGATGTTTCAATTTTTTCCAGCGGATTGCTGCAATACTCCCAATTGACTAAATCATACGATTTCAGAATTGTTGCCCCCGGAAAAGTAAACATGGTTGTGCTAACCATATAATAAACATCGCCCACCCGAATTACATCAGGATCCGGGAAATCGCCAGATATCACCGGATTAGTGTAAGTGCCATTTCTATTATCGCTGCGCGACTGATACACAAAATCAGGTCTTGAAAAATTCACCTTTGAATAGCTTTTGAACCATGTATTAGCTGCATTTGCACAAGCTTCCGGGTTATTACTAAATGCAATTCCTCCAGTAGGATTCCCTTTGTCAATAAGACCTTCGGGAGCAAGTAGATTCCAACTCACATTGCCAGACTCATCCATTATCCGTTTAAAATTATACCCAAATCCGGGATTATCAGCGGTGCCGGTAGTACCTGTACCCCATGTTCCCATGTTATAGGCTTTGCCGTTTGCATCTACGCCTACCTGAGGCGACCAGTCAATCTCGGTTATGGCAATCGGGGCAAAATCGGCAACCGGTTTCACATTCTCGTTCCAGCCATTCTTGAAAGCATTGTAATCAGGACCACCGTTCAGAAATCCCGGATAAATATGTACAGCATAACCTATGTTTTTCCCTTCAATCGGATTTATTGCATAACCTTTATATTGCGATTGCCAACCTGTACCCGGTATCCACAATACGTTTTGCGCACCATTTGACCTGATGGTATCTGTTATTTCCTGAAAAAACAATTTCATTTGATCAAAATGTGCCTGAGAATTATTTCCATAAGTTCCATTATTAAGTCTAATGGAAATTGGTTCGTTGGCCAATTCAAACATCACATTGTCAGCATTTTTAAGGTCAGGACAAGTTGACAAATATCCCCAAACTTTTAAAAGGTATTTGTAATAAGGACCTCCTACACCGATTGTATCAGGACAAACTCCGGGTGGACGAAGGATAACGTACATTCCACGTGACTTAGCATGTTTAATCATGGGAACGATTACATTGGTGATAGTAGTTTTCAACCGGGTAAAGTTAAACGCAGAAATATCGCTCTCACCAGTCGTTGACACTCCGGGAGTATTAGTCCAATAGGGATCAACATGAAGCCTTATGTAGCTCAGATACCATCCTTTAGTTGTATCTGTCAATGCGGTCATCACCGAATTGTTGTATGACAGGCAGCCCGTTATATTATAATTGTTCCATCTGCTTCCTTGCCCATTAAACCAAGGACTTGGCGTAATTGCTACACCGTGTAAGTTTACCGTATTACCGTGAGGATCTTTCAAATAGCGCCCATCTACATGCAGTTTGGGCGTGGGCATTCCAACCCATGCAAAAATACTGAATGGGATCATTATCAGAAAACCAAAAATCAGTTCTCTTCTAAAATAATTACTTTTGAAAATGTGATTTTTCATCTTGTGTATTTTATTGAATTTTAAAAGGTTATTTCATTATGTTTGTAATTATTAATTATAGACTCCCATCGATAGTCACTATTGATCCATCCAATAAGAAATGTGATTGATGGAAATACTCTCACCAACAATTTTGCAGCACTCGTGGCATACAAGCCAATAGTACAACGGCAATACGCAGCAAAAATGCTGCTACATGGAATTGACTCTTGCGTTGACAAAGTTATTCCATATAGCAGACATCATTTTCTACTATTAGACATTTGAATTTCAATAATGAATAATATGAGCCTACAATTTCATATTGAAAGAAGCTGCAAACAGTTTGAAATATCAAATACAATCTTGATAGCTATTATTTTATAACGAATTTTTGAAAACCATTATATAATCCAGCACTTACTCGAATATAATAGAGACCTGGCCCAAAGTCATTCTTGAACAAAAACTGTTGAGTTCCATTTTCTTGAAAGCCGGAAAACAAGTCCTTAATTTTAATGCCTGAGACATTATACAACTCCAATTT
>CAYNHC010000038.1:14012-15420 GCA_964396705.1 uncultured Paludibacter sp. | reverse complement strand
TTATCAACAGCAGTAGTCCAAACGTTATTATCAGCCGAAACTGCAATAATATATTTGTAATTAGCTGCTTTTTCCCAGTTTATATTGAAATATCCAAGATCATACTTATCACCCAAATCGACAGTCCACCATTGGTTTGAATTACCATTTGACGCGCACCAACGGCTAGTATAACTTCCATCGTTACCACTCGCAGTTGGGTTGCCAGTTTCCATACTGCTGGATGTGGCGGTTTTATTCAACGCGATATTTTGACCGACACTTATCACATAATTTACAATATAACCCGCCGACACCACTTCTCCAGCACCCGGAGCCTGAAGCATGATTTGATCTTTTGAATAGGTACTTCCAACTCCATAAGCCTTTTTGCCCGGGGTCAATCCATGCTGAATAATTATCTTTAATGCTTCATCTTCCGTCAACCCTTTAATATCTGGAATTACAACAGTAGAATCGGCAACATACCTTTTCTTGCTTATCTCCATTTCGTTTACACCTGATTTTACAGGAATAATGCGGTATGTGTAACTATAATTGGATGTAGGTTTAATCAAAAATTCATCGTGAGGCAATGCTCCCCAACTATTGTCGCCACCCACTCCCATTTGTTTGTAGTTGATGTTCAAAATTGTATTAGCATTTTTCACCAACTCATAAGGGTGCAACTTAGTTTCCATCTCAAAAGGAGTATAACGCAGAGCACTAAACTCAAATTTATTTCCAACAATTAATAGTCCGGAATTATCCTTGTTGACAATTTTCACCCATTCCGTTTCTATATGATTACCAGTTTCCTGCGGTTGAATGTAAGGAAAAAAGTTTTCGTCCACCGTTTTGCTATATACTCCCACATTGGAGGCTAATTTACGGTCGATATAGGTTTCAAACGGGCCTTTTCCATACCAGGTGAAGCGGTCAAGCTGACTTGGCATTGTCATTAAATTACCAATAAGTGGAATTTCCGATAAATTACTGCTGCCGGGATAAAAATTCTCAGTAATCTGAACTTCTCCGTTTGACAGGACATCATACTTCATCACCACTTTTGATGCAACCTGAGTAGGAACTGTGTAATACACATAAACCTTTACTTTATTTTTATTGGTGTCATCAACATAAATCGTATCTAACGTCCTTGACTGACTGGCATCTTCCCATGATTTACATCTGGTTGGTTCGTTATTACCACGGTCATTATCTGTCGGCGCACGCCAGAAGTTTGGAACAGGACCATTGTTAATCAACAATTCAGAATCAACAGAGTAGGTATTCATCACTCCGGTTATTTTATTGAACACAATATTCACCTTGCTATTTTGAATAGTCAACTGGCTTGCTGAAGCAATAACCTGAAGGTTTTCACTTCCGAAGTCAACAGATTTAGTTACAGCCGGAGTCGCAAATA
>CAYNHC010000038.1:0-13912 GCA_964396705.1 uncultured Paludibacter sp. | reverse complement strand
GTCATTTTAATATTTTGATACACTTTCTTTACTTCATAAATAGCTGCTTTAGGTGTACGATCTGCATTCAAAATACCGTTAGCACAGAAGTTTCCGTCATTTACCCTATCGCCCCAGTCGCCACCATACTTATATCCGACGCTATCTTTGATACTTTGGTCAACAAAATCCCAAATGAAACCACCTTGAAGATTATTGTATTTTTCAAATTGATCCCAGTACTTAAATAAGTTTCCGGTACTGTTTCCCATCGAGTGGGCATATTCGCAAAGGAGCAACGGTTTAATATTACCTGTCTGACCATAGTATTGAATTCCACTTGGGGTGGCATACATGTAACTGGTCATATCACTATACTTATTGTCACCTTCGTAATGCACCAAACGCGTTTGATCCTTTGCCTTAATCCAGTCGCGCATGGCTTGGAAATTTGAACCTGTACCTGCTTCATTTCCCAACGACCAGATAAGAACGCTTGGATGATTTTTGTCACGTTCCACCAAGCTGGTTGCACGTTCTACACAGTTAGCCGTCCACTCAGGCAAACCTGTAGGAACTGTAGAGCTAACGCCGTGCGATTCGAGATTGGCTTCATCAATTACATAAATTCCGTATTTGTCACACAGATCATACCAAATAGGATCGCTAGGAAAGTGGCTGGTACGTACTGCGTTGATGTTGAAACTTTTCATTATCAAAATATCCTGAATCATGGTTGCATAGTCAACAGCCCGTCCTGTTATCGGACTCGTTTCTACACGATTAACACCCTTGAACTTAATGGGTTGACCATTGATAAGCATACGCCCACCTTTCAATTCGAATTTACGAAATCCGATATTACAACTTTCCATTTCTACAGTCGTACCATTATTATCGACCAGCGAAAGTACCATTTTGTAAAGATTAGGATGTTCTGCTGACCATTTCAGTGGGTTAGCCACAGTTACTGATGAAGAAATTTTGGCACTATCAGCACTAAAAGTAACCGGCATTTCCAGTGGAGAAGCAAGAACAGTAACATTGGCACTATCGTATAATTGTACCTGCACCTTGTATCCGCTTTTATTAGCAGAGCTGGCAGTAATTAATTTGGCTGAAAATTTAAACTGTGCATTTAGATAGCTAGCATCCAAATCGGTGGTGCAGAAAAAGTCATTCACATGAACTTCTGGAATTTTATATACATATACATCCCTAAATATTCCGCTTAAACGAATCTTATCCTGATCTTCGAGCCAACTACCGTCGCACCATCTGAAAACCTGTACAGCAATGGTATTTACACCACTAGTCAGATATTTTGATATGTCATATTCGCCCGGAGAATAACTATTTTCACTATAGCCTACATATTTTCCGTTTACCCAAACATAATAAGCCGATTCCACACCATCAAAATGCAGAATACAGTTTTTACTATTCCAATCGGACGGCAATGTAAAAGTTTTGCGATAAGATCCTACTGGATTATAAACGGTTGGGGCTGCCGGAGGATTTATTTGTTCAAAGTTATTCCAGGGGTAAGTAACATTAGTGTAAATAGGATAATCAAAACCCTGCGTCTGCCAGCTACCCGGCACTGTAATGTTAGACCATGCCTGATCATTAAAATTAACCGTAAAAAAATTAAGCGGTCTCGAAGCCGGCTTAGTCACCATATTAAATTTCCATTGTCCATTCAGAGAGAAATAATTCTCAGACAATTTAAAATCCCCTTTCAATGCTTTTGTCAAGTCGTTATAAGGAATAAGCATAGTGTGCGCCTGCAATCGGTTCACCTGAAAGATATCCGGCTTACCATTCCACTCATTGTTAGGCTGCAATTGAGAATAGGCTGGCAAAAAGGTGATTTGAAGCAATAATAGAATGTATTGCCAAGTTGAAATTTTCATGTGATTTATTTATTTATTTATTTATTTATTTATGGTTAATTACATCAAGGTGAATGCATCTTTAAAACAATGACATCTGTTTCATCAGTTATCAATCGCAATAGTTTCTGCTTATTTTTTCAATATTTTCTTTATTACCCTTCTTTCTGCATTTGAGAACTCAATTAAATACAGTCCTGTAGTTAAATTGGAGGTTTCAATTTTCATATTATCCGAATTAACATCCCTATCTATCAATTTAATGCCAATATGATTGTAAATGGCAACATGACTAAACTCACCAATACCTTCAAGCGTCAATTGATTTTCGAAAGGAATTGGATAACATAACACGCTTTTCGCGTCAACACTTTCTACATCTGATATTATATTACTTTTATTTGTAATTTTTGCCGTAAAAGACAAAACAGGCATTCCTATAGTAGAGGAGAACAAAACGGTTCTATTTAACGATAGATTTACTGTATCTCCAACACATATCGTTCTACTTGGAGTTATAAGAATGGATTTCTTAGTCGTCGTTAAGAGTTTTACTGTATTTAATGCAACAGGCTGCCTGTTTATTGTGAGTGTAAAATTAGCCTCAGACCCTGTTGGATCTAATAATGTTGTATTAAAATTAGCTTGTACTAGCTTCCCATCAGTACTGGTTGTGGCTGAAACAAATTTTGTAACCAATATGCTATTAACCACAGGTCGTAAAGTAAAATTAGTAACGTACAAGCTATCCTTTGTCATCAACGTTCCCGGGGTATAAGAAACTGTCAACACATTAGTTGTATCAATCACTTGCGTTGCAATATTTAATTTTAATGTATCGCTCGTATTACTTAATTGTGCCTGTGTAATTTTGATGATACTACCATTTTTCCTTACAACAAACTCATTCGGATTAACCGACGCAGGTAATAATTTTTTATCAAAAGCTATAGAAACCAAATTACCATCAGAACTTGTTTTTGCCGATTGAAAAGCTGGCGTAATCCGACTATCCAATATTGGTCCAAACACTTCCAGTTTACCTCCATCGGCCGATATTACTGTGCCTGGATAATAGGATACCGGAAGATAATTTTTCTCCTTGATGTTTGTTGTACTAAGCATTGTCAGCACAATTGTTGTTGAATCACCAGCTTTCAAGGCTGCCGACTTTACATAGTTTGATGCAGCATCAAATACTTTAAAATTGAGCGCATTGGCAGATGGGTTTGCCATCGGCTTATCAAATGTAAGTTCAACCCCTTTGGAGGTTACAATTCTTACTTTTTTAAGTACCGGACTTAGCGCTACTCCATTGCTTCCATTTAAGGTAATCGATCCGTTTTTATTTTCTTTTAAACATGATGCCGAGAATTTTTTCCAAACTCCATCTATCTTTGCTTGCACTTCGTAATCACCAAAATAGCCCTTGAAATTATAAATACCTGAGGCATCTGTTTTTCCGGCTAATTTAGTTGTCCACACATTATGTATCAGATTGTAAACCGTATCGGCTGCCAATCTGGGGGTTCTATCTTCCCGTATTATATTCACAATGCCTTTTGCCCAGGCAGGTTCTGTTAATCCCCAAAATACAAATCCTTCTATTGCCGGATGAGAAAAACACAATCTCATCATTTTTGCCATTTCAACAGCATATTTCTGTTGAGAAACGTTAGTGGCATTCATATCAAACTCAGTCACTTTTACCGGCAATCCAAATTGTCCTAACTGATCTATTCGTGTTTTAAAATTGACAATATCAACAGACGATCCTATATGACATTGTGTGCCAATCCCGCTAATAGGCGCACCGTTTTTCAGCATCTTTTTCACAAGTGTAACAAAATTGTTTGTTTGATCTTGCCATTCGATAGTGTTATAGTCATTAATAAACAACCGGGCATCAGGGTCAGCCGCATGCGCCCACTTAAAACAATTCCAATTGATAGAATCACCAACAAAGCCTTGTAATGTAGTGGCATGAGTCGGTTCGTTCATAACATCATATTCTTTTACTTTTCCTTTATATCTTGTCACTTCACGTGTAACACGGGTCTTACATTCAGCATACATCTGTTTCGGATTTGTGGATAGATCCATCACCCATTTCGGAATACAATGATAGTCCGTATTATTATATCCTCCCCACAACAATGTATGGGCTCTCATCTTCCAACCTACTTTATTAAACCATGCCAAGGTGTTTTCAAAAGGAGCATAATTGAGTTTCCCCTTCCCTGCCGCTTCTATTCCGCTCCACTTAAATTGATTTCCGCAAACACCATAATTGAAATACTTAAGCATATTAGCTTTCAACCAATCATCGCCGGATGTTCCATAAGCAGAAGAAGTCGGGTAATTAAAATCGATAGCTGTTCCCCATGGAAATTCATGTTTCTTATGAATAACCCGAATACTATCCTGAACTGGTTTCGCATTGGCATCTAAAACGATAATTGAATAATTGCCTTTTCGCAGTGTATCAATCCGGCTTTGAGCAGTATTATACCATGAACTTGTTTGAGCATGAAGCATACAACTCATGAAAATTAAAGAAAATGTAATTCTTGATTTCATAGGATCAATTATTTTAGAATGAATTAGAGTTAGAATGAAAGAAAAATAACCACAAATATTTCACAAAGCAATACAAGTGGTTTACAAAAAAATAGTTGTATAATTAGGGAAAGACACAAACTTCATCTATTTATCTGTACACAGAACGTGCACTATAATATTCGAGATGGATAAAGGAAAGAGATTGTGAACTTTCTTATAAAATCAAAAAACAGAACCGACAAAAAATCAATGTCGCTCTGACAATATATTGGTTTCAAAGGCTAAATAACATCAATAAACAAATGAACTCAAATTAACACAACCGAAATTTAAGATTCATGCAATTGTTCTTGTATGCTAAATTCGAAAGCAAAGATAGGTTGATGGAAGTGCTGGGGAGTTTTGATTTTGAGTATTTGATTTTGAAATTTAGACAATTTCATGCAAGAACTCTTTTATTTACGTACTGAAACCCTGACTAAAACGAAAAAGAGCATATCATTTCTGATATACTCTTTTCTATACCAATTAAAATATGTTGCCTATTAGAACGTTAATCCAGCTCGGTAGGAGATTTTCCAAAATACTTTTTAAATACGGTGCTAAAGTATCCAATGGACGAAAAGCCACATAACTCACTCACTTCTGTAACAGTATATTTATGGCTCTGCAACAGTTCCAGAGCGTAATCTAACCGAACTACTTTGATAAAATCGGTCGGTGACTGGTCGGTAAGCGATTTCACCTTTTTATAAAGCAATGATGTGCTGACATTCATAGCTGAGGCAAAATCTTCTTTTCCAAACTCTATGTTTGCTATATTTTCCCGAACTACATCCAGCATTTTCTTTACAAACTTGTCGTTAAGTTCATTGGTGAAAATTTGTTCGTTGTTATTATCCGATCCTTTGATTAATCTCAAGGCCTTGTCTTTAACGGCCTCACGATTCCGAATTATCGACTTTATTCGTTGCACAAGCAGAGTCATATCAAAAGGCTTGGTCAAATAATCGTCGGCTCCCAATCCCAACCCGTGCAATTGTTCGGCTTTTCCCGAAAGCGCAGTTAGTAATATAACAGGAATATGGGAAGTTTCATAGGTCGATTTCATCAACCTACAAAGTTCAAATCCATCCATATTGGGCATCATCACATCCGAAACAACCAGATCCGGCATTTGCTTCTGAATAATTTCCCAGGCCTCAACGCCATCTTCGGCCACCATAACATCAAAATTGGCGCGCAGCGGATGTTGCATGAAGTTTCGAAGATCATCGTTATCTTCAACAATCAAAATACGCATTTCTTGCTTCGGCAATTCTTCCTTCTGTGGCAGTGGTTGCGTATCAACATCATTCAGGAAATAAGGCAGTGACTCTTTTATTTCGGTATTTTCATCTTTCTTGTCTTCAACAACTTCTTTAAAAGGAATAACTATTTTAAACGTTGAACCTACATTTTCCTGACTGACGAAACTGATATCGCCATCGTGCAACTCCACATAACTCTTCACCAAAAGAAGACCGATACCCGAACCCACAATCTTAGAATTTATGGCATTCTCGCCCCGGTAAAATTCCCTGAATAGTTGTTGCTGAGATTTTTTGCTAATGCCAATGCCATTATCTGTTACTTCCAATGTCCAATTTTCTGTTTGGCATATCAAGGTTATTTGAACCTGGCTCTTCGGATGAGAATATTTTATTGCATTGGAAATCAGATTATCAATTACTTTTTCCATCATAGATTCATCAATGGCTGTTTGATAATAATCCCGATCCGAAACAAAAACTAAATCTACATTCTGGCTTTTAGCAAAGGATTCGAACATCAACCGGCGGTGCTCAATTAAACCAACAATGTCAACCATACAAAGAACTAACTGCTCCTTATTTATATCCACTTTTTGGAAATCCATCAATTGGGTTACAACAGTGGAAAGTCGCCTTGCCTGTTCGGTTACCAATGAAAGATAGTACCGACCTACATCCGACAAATTTAGTTCTTTTGTCAACTCCTCAATCGGAGCTTTAATCAGTGTCAGAGATGTTCGGATATCATGTGTCGTATTCGTAAAAAACTGTATTTTTTCTTCGGTATGCTGTTGTTTGAGCCGTTCGATATAGTATCTTAAAGACATGTAAATGACACCCACAATAAAAGCCAACAATAGAAGTACGAACCACCATGATCTCCAAAATGGTGGAATAATAGATACATCCAACGACCGTTCGGCAATTACCTGAGAAAGAGAGCTATCGTATAACCTTATTTTCAATACATAATTTCCGCTTGGCATATTGGAATAGTGTACGAAACGGTTTTCGGAAGGCTGGCTCCAATCGTTATCTAACCCTTCAACCATCCAAGAGAATTTAGCCCCCGGTACATTTCCGATAGATAAGAGCTCTAAATGCAATGTATTTTGACTGTAATTTAACGATAGCTCTTTCAAACTATCTAATGGCTCACTCAAACTGCCGCGTATTGAATGACCTGCCAACGTAAGATCCTGAAAAAATATAACTCCCTCTGATTTAGAGTTGGTTAATGACTCGGGCAAAAACCGTACAGCACCATTATTTGTTCCCCACACTAATTGTCCATCGCTAAGCCTGCAACGTGCCCCCCGATTAAAAGAAACACCCGATAACGAATATATCGTATTATAAGTAAGTACACCCATACTTTTGGGATCCAAACGGCACAAACCGCTTTCCGTACCTAACCATAAATATCCATTTACGGACATTATGCTATTTACATAATTTGATGGCAGTCCGGATGCAATAGTAATCTTTTGTATTTTGTGTGTTTTATAATTATACCTGATTAAGCCCTCGCCACTTGTACAAATCCAAATTTCATCGTTTATTGACAACACATCCTGAACCAGATATCCTTCTTGTAGCATTTTGAATGTTCCACTATTTTTATCCAAAAGACCTAATCCATAGGTACAAGCCAAAAGAATTTGGTTGGGCGACAATTCGGCAAAAGCATAGATGGGCTGCGACGAGTATTTTCGAAATTTATTTTCTCTTGATAAATAACAAATCAGACTGCCTTGAACACCTCCTATCCAAAGGTCTCCATAACTATCTTTAAAAATGTCCAAAACGAAAGAAAGTCCGGTTGTTTCCTTGCAATAATGTGCTAATTCACGACCGGTACGCTCATCGAGAACGTAAATGCCGGAAGAGTAAGTGCCAGCCCATATCCGACCCTTGTCATCCTCGCACAACGAAATAAAAACCGCAGCTTGATTCAGTTGATTTTGATAAAACGTTTTCCATTTTCCCGTTCCTGATTCCTTGCAACTAATGCCGTTATCTGTAGCAAACCAAAGATTTCCACTTTTAGCTTGCAGGGTTTTATTGACATTATTATTTACTAAAGAGTTGGAATTATTTATGGTATGAGTTAATTGTTCGACCAAAGGAGAGGTTTGATCAATAAAAGAAACGCCCCCACTGTACGTACACACCCATATACGTTTGTTTTGGTCGTTGAATATATCATAAACCCCGTTTCCCCTTAGCGAGGACGGATTATTTGCATCTTCCTTATATACATTCAGAATCTTTGTCCCTTCTTTGTTCAATTCCCAAAGGCCTTGTCCATCAATTCCAACTAAAATGGTGGATTTGGAATTTGCCTCTATTGCTTGAATTGGTTGTTTCGGAATAGCATTCGGTTGTACACTGGACATCCTATGGCTGCTCAAATCATAATAAAATAATCCGCTCGAAAGAGTTCCAATCCAGAGTCTTTTTGCTTTAGCATCGTAAAAAAACTTGGAGATACGCAAATCAAATTTATGACCGTACTTGAAAAGACATTTCCGCTTCAAGGTCTGTATATTTAACAACCAAATGCCATCCGGTCTGGCAATAAACAAACTATTAGCACCACGCCAGGCTATATAATCACTTTCATCTGAATTTTGAATAAATGTGAGATGCCCCTCTTTATACCTATATAAACCAAATGAAGTAGCAATCCAGCAACAACCCGATTCATCTACAAGTACTTTGTTTACAGATATATATCTGTTATTCAACACCTTTGTCATGCTGACTAACAAATCAAATTGATCATCAATTGCATTATACCGAAAGAGTTGACCATTATTAGTATAAGCTAGCAGGAAGGAATTAACATACGTAAGTTTTACCGAAATTATGTCTGCATTTTCATAAGGAAGTTGATATATCCGGTAGTCATTGCCGGCAAGCCTTAACACACCTGTTTTAGAAGAAGTCCAAATAAAGCCTTTATTATCTTTACACACCGAAGCCGGTTCACGCATTGAAATTCCGTACAAAGAGTTAATGCTGTAGAACTTTACATTGGAAGAATGTAATGAAAAAATTGTAAGCGAGAAAATCGCAATTAGTAATTTAGTTCTCATTTAAAGTGATTTTTTTTCATGGCTAATTTAACCTATGCAAAAAAAAAGCCGGTATATGACGCGGAATTCAAGGTTAATCGAATACTAGAATATAGGCAAAGATAGGAATATTTCATCTAAAATCAAAACTAGAATTGGACTAAAATTAAAACAGATTACAATGGCACAATAAATACCTAATAGTATAAACAATGAATCTAATTTTAATAACCTGCATATTAATATTATAATTACTTTTGGAGAGTTTTGCAAATGAGTATTTTGACAATTGGACTATAATAGCAGATTGGACTATACCACTTGTCATTTGTTTCCTCAAATTAAAATAAATTTCAACTAACATAGAAACTTAAAAAAATGAACCGGATTAAATTCGCATTATTGATTTCATTGAACTTTATACTACCATTGCCTTTCGTGCAGGCGCAGCAAGGTGGAAAACTCAAAATGTGGTACGACAAACCCGCCACCGTTTGGAACGAGGCACTCCCTATCGGAAATGGTCGTTTAGCAGCTATGGTTTTTGGTGATCCTGCAAAAGAGAAACTACAGCTCAACGAAAGCTCATTTTGGTCAGGTGGACCTTCACGAAACGATAATCCCGATGGGCTGAAAGGGCTGGATTCGATTCGCCACTATATTTTCAAAGGCAATTATTCAAGAGCTAATATGCTATCAAACAGATTTCTGACAGCAAAACAGCTGCATGGATCAAAGTTCCAGAGTATTGGTAATCTAAACCTAGCATTTGATGGAACTGAAAATTATACCGATTATTATCGGGAACTTGATTTGGAAAAAGCTATTTTCACCACCACTTATAAAGTAGGGAATGTTAGCTACAAAAGAGAAGTTTTTGCTTCACAACCCGATCAGGTGATAGTGGTGAAATTAACTGCCAGTGAATCCGGGAAACTTACTTTTACAGCAAATTTTGATAGTGAATTGCAGAAAAGTGTAAAAGCATTAGATGCACATACGCTTGAAATGACCGGACATTCAGGCACCCATGAAGGGGTGATCGGGCAAGTTAAGTTTGATACGCGGGCTAAAATCATTGCTTCAGGTGGTTCAACAACGGCTTCTTCCGACAAAATCAATGTGATTAATGCTAATGAAGTTACTATTATAATCTCGATTGCAACCAACTTTGTAGATTATAAAACTCTGACTGCCAACGAAGTTGAAAAGTGTAGCAATTTTCTTGCAGCTGCAGAAACGAAAACATATCCAACGTTATTGAAAAGCCATATTGCTGCTTATCAAAAATACTTCAAACGTGTAAATCTTGATTTCGGAACATCTGCTGCAGCTCAATTAACAACAGATCAAAGAATAAAGAACTTCTCGAAAAGTGTTGATCCCGAGTTGGTTTCAATGTATTATCAGTTTGGGCGTTATTTGCTAATCAGTTCGTCACAACCAGGCGGCCAAGTTGCTAATTTACAGGGAATTTGGAATGGCAGCAACAATCCGGCATGGGATAGCAAATATACTATCAACATCAATACAGAAATGAATTATTGGCCGGCAGAAAAAAGTAACCTATCTGAAATGCATGAGCCTTTAGTTCAGATGATCAAGGAACTTTCGGAATCTGGAAAAGAAACAGCTAAGGTAATGTATGGTGCTAATGGTTGGGTAGCGCATCATAATACCGATATATGGCGTATTACTGGTGTAGTTGATTTTGCCGATGCCGGTCAGTGGCCAATGGGAGGTGCTTGGTTATCACAACATTTGTGGGAAAAATATCTTTACAATGGAGATTTGAAATACCTCGAATCGGTTTATCCTGTTTTGAAATCAGCTTGTGAATTTTATAAAGATTTTCTGATTGAAGATCCTACTCATAAATGGTTAGTTGTAAGCCCATCTATTTCTCCCGAAAACACTCCAGCAGGGCATCCGAGTGCTCTAGTTGCAGGTTGTACTATCGACAATCAACTGTTATTCGACTTATTTACAAAAACAATTAAATCGGCAAAATTGCTGAAAAAAGATGCAGCGCTAATAGCCGATTTCCAAAAAATACTTGATCGACTTCCTCCTATGCAAATAGGTCGATTGGGTCAATTACAAGAGTGGTTGGAAGATTGGGATAATGCAAATGACCAGAATCGACACGTTTCGCATTTGTATGGTTTGTTTCCAAGTAATCAAATTACTCCTTACACCACTCCACAATTATTTGATGCAGCACGTACTTCGCTTAATTACCGTGGTGATGTATCAACAGGTTGGTCAATGGGTTGGAAGGTTAACTTCTGGGCACGACTACTTGATGGTAATCACGCTCAAAAACTGATCAAAGACCAACTTACGTTAGTTGATCCGGCTAAAGGTGGCTATGGTGGAGGGGGTGGAACTTATCCGAACTTCTTCGACGCGCATCCGCCATTCCAGATTGATGGAAATTTCGGATGTACTTCAGGGATTACTGAAATGTTACTTCAAAGTCACGATGGAGCTATTGATATTTTGCCGGCATTGCCAAATGATTGGAAAAAAGGAAGTATTACCGGTTTGAAAGCTTATGGCGGATTTGAAGTAAGTATTTTGTGGGAAAATAATCAAGCACAAAAGATTAGCATTAAATCGAACTTAGGTGGGAATTGCCGTATTCGCGTTCCAAATAAAGTAAATTTAGTGGGTGGAAAAGCATTGAAAGTGGCGAAAGGTGACAACCTGAATCCATTTTTCGAAATCGCAAAAGTGAAAGAACCGCTTATTTCTGCTGATGCCAAATTAAATCCGGTAACTATGAAAACAACTTATTCGTACGATCTGCCGACTGATGCAGGTAAAACATATACAATCATTTGTAAAAAACAAAAATAAAAAATAAATCGGGATTGGTTTAAATTCGAGTAAAAATAAGTAAAAAATAAAACAATGAATTCAAAAATTTTTAGTGTTATCCTTCTATTATTCATTAGTGCATTTAATGCTCAAGGACAAGACAAATTATATTCAAATACTTTTTTTCTCGGAGATGTTCAACTTCTGGATGGTCCGTTAAAAAAGGCTCATGATCTGAATATTAAAACCCTGATGCAATACGACATTAACCGAATGTTAGCTCCTTATCAGAAAGCAGCCGGCTTGGCAACCAAGGCAGAAAATTATCCAAATTGGGAAAGTGATGGTTTAGACGGGCATATTGCCGGACATTACCTTTCTGCAATGGCCATGAATTTTGCATCAACGGGTGATATTCGTTGCAAAAATCGGATGGAAAGTATGATCAATGAGCTTCAGAAATGCCAGGAAACAAACGCTAATGACACCAACTTTATTGGATATCTGGGTGGCGGGCCTAATGCGAAAAGCATTTGGCTTAAAATTAAAAGTGGGAATCCCGCAGGTATATGGGAAGGTTGGGCTCCGTGGTATAATATTCACAAGATGTTCGCCGGGCTACGAGATGCGTGGTTGTATGCCGGAAATGAAACCTCAAAAGCCATGTTTCTCAAATTATGCGATTGGGGAATTAGCACTTTCGGCAACCTGTCAGATTCCCAAATGGAAGCTATGCTGGCAAATGAACATGGCGGAATGAATGAAGTGTTTGCGGATGCCTACCAAATGACTGGCAACAGAAAATACCTGGATATGGCCAAACGCTTTTCTCATAAAGTGATCCTCGACCCTTTAGCATCGAAAACTGACAAACTGGATAATATCCATGCAAACACACAAATACCTAAAGCAATAGGTTTTGAACGCATTGCCGAAGAAACCAATGACCCAGCCTATGTTACTGCATCAAAATACTTCTGGGAATCAGTTACCCAACGTAGAACTCTGGCATTTGGAGGAAACAGCCGCAAGGAATTTTTCCCACAGTCATCGGCTTATACCGATTTTATAACAGATCGTGAAGGTCCTGAATCGTGCAACACCTATAACATGCTTAAACTTACCGAAGGACTTTTCAGAATGAAGCCCGAAGCACGCTATGCAGATTTTTACGAGAGAGCTTTGTTTAATCACATATTGTCAACCCAGCATCCCGTACATGGAGGTTATGTTTACTTTACCCCCGCCAGACCGCAACATTACAGGGTTTATTCAGCACCCAACCAAGCTATGTGGTGCTGCGTAGGAACAGGTATGGAAAATCATGAAAAATACGGTCAGTTTATATATACACACCAAGAGGATACACTTTTTGTAAATCTTTTCATTGCATCCCATCTTAATTGGAAGCAAAAAGGAATAACGATTACTCAGAAAACACTTTTTCCTGACGAAGAGTCTTCTACATTGACCATTCATACCGATACTCCCAAGTATTTTAAATTGATGATCCGTCATCCTTATTGGGTTTCGTCCAAATCATTCAAAATCATTGTTGGAAAAGAAACGTTGAAAGTTTCTTCCGAGCCATCATCCTATGTATCAATAGCTCGTACATGGAAAGATGGAGATGAAGTAAAAATAATATTTCCTATGGAAAATAGGTTGGAGGAACTGCCTAATGTTCCACAATATGTGGCGGTTATGCACGGTCCAATTCTGTTGGCGGCAAAAACAGGTACGCAAGATATGACTGGTCTGATTGCCAACGACAGCAGATGGGGGCATATTGCAAACGGTCCCTTAATTCCATTGGATAAAGCTCCGGTTATGATTGGTGAGCGTTCCAACCTCTTGTCGAAAATTTATCCCGTGAAAGGAAAGCCTCTGACATTTACCACAAAAGGATTATTTGCTTCCGAAACCGATTCCCGGTTGGTATTAGAACCTTTCTTCCGTGTGCATGATTCGAGGTATATGATGTATTGGATGGCTTTGACAAAACCTCAATATCAAAAGGTACGTGATTCGTTGGCAACAATTGAAAATGAAAAAATCATGCTGGACAAACGTACCCTCGATGCCGTTACACCAGCCCAACAACAGCCTGAAGTGGATCATTCAATAAAATCGTCTAACTCAAAATCAGGCAATTATCAGAATGAATTCTGGCGTAATGCAAGCGATGGAGGCTTTTTTAGTTATGTAATGCGTACAAACATGGAAACCAACTTATCGCTTATGGTTCGTTACAGAGGCG
>CAYNHC010000037.1:0-19841 GCA_964396705.1 uncultured Paludibacter sp. | reverse complement strand
TGTAGTTATAAACCAATAAATAATCGCTTCCACGTGTTGCAATTAATCGGTCATAACGTTCGCCATTTTGTCCGGCAATAACATTTTGGTCGGCAACGCGATCAAAAAACGGGAATGCCAACATTAGTTTTTTGATATATTTCATTTGCATAAAACCCGGATCTTCCATGCAATCGAACCAGGCACGTTTTGCTCCGTAAGCCGAAGGAATTCCGGGACGGTAAAACTGCATAATGGAATTATGGCCGTATGTGTGACCAAATGCTCCGGCAAAAACCGACCAATACGCATACCTACGTACATCATTGGCATTCCATTTTACCTCACTAAAATCGTGTAAACCTTGCGGAATATCTTCGTACGAAGGTTCGCCATCAACAACCGGTTTTATGGGAGTCATGGTGTGTGCTTTTTCAACATAACGCCAGTTGTCTTCTTCAGTATTTTCAGCAATGGTATAATCGCCGTCACCCTTGCGTTGTCCGTATCGACGGTGACCACTTTGATACATATTAAAATCGAGCCATTCAGCATTATTGAACCATGTAGAAGAGCAGGTTCTTCCGCGTGGATGATAAGTCATTAAATGGTTTTTGTCGATTGCACGAATGGATCTCGCCAACGATTCCCAAACTTCAGTTTTGATATCGCCACGAATATCACCGCCGATGAACCAGATAATATTGGGTGAGTTTTTGTAACGTTCTGCCAGAAATTTGCCATAAGCCTGCGCTTGTTTCACATCCATCAATCCCGATTGAACAAGTCCGCCCCAGATACAAACCATACCGATATAAATGCCACGTTTTTCGGCTTCTTTAATGATATAATCCATGTGATCCCAATATCCATAAACAACTTTTTTATTAATGTTTTTGAAATCCCAACCTTCGGGCATTGATGATTGCCCAAACTTGTTGAAAGCAGGAACATCGTTAATTGTTTGTACCTGAACTACATTGTAGCCGTTTTTGGCGCATTGCGAAAGATAAAAATCTGCCTCATCGCGATCGGTTCGTTCGGGAAGCAACCACCCTGTATCGCCCAACCAGAAAAAAGGTGTGCCGTTTTCATGTTGCAAATAGCGACTGTTTTCACTCACTTTTAGTTTTCCATTGTCCCAGGGCTTTGCCGTTTTTGTTTGCGCAGTTGCAATAATTGCAACAAATAAAAGGACATTTAAAATTAGTTTTTTCATAAATCTATTACCTCACCCCCAACTCCTCTCCTTTAAGAGAAGGGAGCTGTGATGAGCGTTTTTTAAAATAATAATGTATATTGTAGTCTCTGTAATTTTAATAAAAAGTTCTTTTAGACTTTTCCCCTCACCTCTCCCGCAAGCGGGACAATTATCCGAGGGGTCAAGGATGAGGTGTTATCACGTATTCTTTCCCCTTTTCTGTTTTCAAATCGTAAAGATAAGTTTTTTTAAGTTCCACAGGATTCAGCTTTGCTTTCTCATTGATAAGTGGTTTTGATGTCGTTGGAACTTCAAACAATGAGTTCGGATTGTCGCCTGTAGCTTCCATCAATCCATATCCGGTCAAAGGTGTTAATGATCGTAACCTGCAATTTCCACCAATACGGGACTTGACCACTACTTTCTCGATTTGATTATTTGCCCATTTAATATCCAGTTCAAAACCGCCACGAGCCACAATACCTTTTATTTCACCTTTTTTCCAAACCGTTGGTAAAGCCGGAAGCAAATAAATAAAACCATCGTGACTTTGCATCAACATTTCTACAATTCCGGCGGTACAACCAAAGTTTCCATCAATCTGAAAAGGTGGATGTGCATCGAATAAATTCGGATAGGTTCCTCCTCGTTTCGGTTCGTTTCGGACAATATTTAGTTGCTCTGTAATTAACTTGTAAGCATGGTCGCCATCAAGTAATCGAGCCCACAAACACACTTTCCAACCCATGCTCCAACCTGTAGAAGGGTCGCCACGGGCAATGAGCGAAGTTCGTGCACCATCAAACAATTCGGGTGTTCGAAATGCCGAAATTTGATTCCCCGGATACAATCCCCACAAGTGCGATACGTGGCGGTGAACATCTTTCGGGTCGTCCCAATCATGCATCCATTCCTGCAATTGTCCCCATTTACCAATTTGCATCGGTGCCATTCGTGAAAGATTTTGCTTTAGTTTTTGAACCAATTCACTGTCAGTATTCAATATTTTCGAACTTTCAATTACAATATTGAATAAATTAGATATCAGCTGATTATCCATTGTTACTCCACCGGCAGTAGTTGCTTTTCCGCCACTTCCGGCGTGTGTGTTTTCGGGTGAATTCGATGGACAAACTACCAGCCAATTGTGCTCAGGTTCGTTTACCATTATCTGATCAAAGAAAACAGCAGCTTCTTTCAACGTCGGATAAACCGATTTTAGAAATTCTTTATCGCCAGTGTATAAATAATGTTCCCACAAATGACTGCTTAACCAGGCACCACCAGCCAACCACATGCCCGAAGGCGCACGATCAACCGGTCCGGTAATTCGCCAAACATCTGTATTATGATGCAACACCCAACCTTCGACACCGTACATAATTTTGGCGGTTTCCTTACCAGTTTCGCTTACCTCTTTTGTTAAGCGGAAAAGCGGTTCGTTCAGTTCTGTCAGATTGGTAACTTCAGACGGCCAATAATTCATCTGAAGATTAATATTAGTAGTATATTTGCTATCCCACGAAGGAAAAACTTTGTCGTTCCATATTCCCTGCAAATTGGCAGCTTGTCCGCTCGGCTGTGATGAACAAATCAACAAATACCGCCCGAATTTATAATAAGTAGCTACCAAATGCGCATCGTTGGATTTAGCAAAATTCTCAACACGCATATCGGTTGTTTCGGTTGACATGTTCGGACCTAAATCTAGCGACGAACGCTTCATAAACTGTTGAAAGAAGTCGGTATGTGAACGTTTGGCGGACTCATAATTTACTTTCAAAGCATTTGAAAGATAAGATTTTGAACGTTCTATCTCGTCGTCCGAAATATCTTTATAATTTATAAAATTGGTGGCAATTGATACATAAAGTATTGCTTCGTTGGCATTTTCAACTGAAAGGATTCCATCTTTATAAAAAGTTTTGCCTCCACTAACTTTGGCAGTAAGCCGACCATTGAATTTGATTTTGCCTTTTTGACGCTCATGTGTAGGTGTCACACCACTCAGCGTTATTTGATCACCTTCAGTTGCAATAAAAACATCCTGTTGAGGCGAGGTAAGTTGAGCATTAAAAGTAATTTTTTTCTTTTTCGAAGCCGATAGTTTGATAATTACCACCTGATCGGTGAACGAAGTAAATATTTCGCGCTGAAAAGAAACGCCATCCACTTTATAACGAACAGTTGCTCGAGCCGAATCAAGATTTAAATCGCGATAATAATCGGAATAGCGCGCATGACCCGGAAAGGCAATACGCAAATCGCCAAAAGTCTGGTACGGCATACCAGAATTGGTTTGCGACATTACTTTTTCGGTTGCAAGATTCTGTGCTTCTTCGTATTTTCCTGCAAAAACCAGTTCACGTACTTTAGGAATAAACTCTAAAGCCATTGGGTTGGCGTTGTTATTCGGACTTCCAGCCCAGATGTTTTCCTCATTGAGTTGAATTTGTTCAATGGCAGGATTTCCAAAAACCATAGCACCTAAACGTCCGTTACCCAATGGCAAAGCCTCAGTCCAGACCTGTGCAGGTTTATTGTACCACAGTTTGTAGGCGTTGGGTTGAGCAAAACTGCCAATCACAATAAAAATTAAAGCCAGACTTGAAAATATACGGTTGAATTTGAATTTCATTTTCTTTTTTAATTTAAAGTCATACAAGTTACAGACGCAAATATATGCTTTTTGTACCTGTATTGCTGATGCCAAAATCAAGTTTTACATATTGAATAATAAAAGCAAAAATCCCATATTTTTTTAAAAATTCTCCATATATTAATTATTTGTGCACTTTAAAGTATTCGAATATGATTATTTTTGTCTTTTCAAAATAAATTTTATAAAGGCAAAAACAAATCATGTATCTTCAAAAACTAGCATTAGTTGTAATAATTTGTTCGGGTTTGCTTGCAAATTTGAATGCATCATCAAACAAATTTACCAAATCTAAAATCCCCAACGAAAGTAAAATGGGTGCTTACCTGTTTGTATTTTTCAATGACCCCACGCATAGTTTATTTCTGGCTACAAGTCACGATGGCTACACTTTTACAGCTGTCAACAATGGCGAGCCGGTAATTGCGGGCGATACCATTGCCGACCAACGCGGTATTCGTGATCCACACATCTATCGCGGTCCGGATGGCGCTTTTTATATGGCCATGACCGACCTGCATTTATTTGCAAAAGAAAAGGGTTATAGAACTACAACGTGGGACAGAGACGATAAGCAATATGGCTGGGGAAATAATCGTGGATTTGTGCTGATGAAATCTTTCGACCTGATACATTGGACTCAGCATCAGGTTCGTATCAACGAGTTATTTCCGGAATATTCTGATGTAGGTTGTGCCTGGGCGCCCGAAACAACCTACGATGCTGTGGCAGGGAAAATGATGATTTATTTCACCATGCGCATTGGTAATGGTCGCACGAAATTGTATTATGCTTATACTGATAATGCTTTTACCACCATTACATCAACGCCAAAAATTCTTCTTGAATATCCCAATGAAAAAATTCAGGTGCTCGATGCCGATATTTGTCCTATGCCTAATGGCAAATTCTGTATGACTTATGTGGCTCAGGAAAACCCCGGCGGAATCCGAATCGCCATTTCCGACAGCATTCACAGCGGATATGTGTTTCAGGATAAGTGGGTGGATTTTGAACCCCGTTCGTGCGAAGCGCCTAATATGTGGAAACGCATTGGCGAAAACAAATGGGTGCTGATGTACGATATTTTTAGCATAAACCCACATAATTTTGGTTTTTGCGAAACAACCGATTTTGTAAACTTTACCAACCTCGGACATTTTAACGAAGGTGCGATGAAAGCCAGGAACTTTATTTCGCCCAAACATGGTTCGGTCATTCAGATTACCAAAAAAGAAGCTTTAAAACTGGAGAAATACTGGAGTAAAAAGAACAGAAAGTAATTCAGCCTTTAAAAATTATTTATATCTAAACAAAAAACATCTAAAGCAGACCTTTAGATGTTTTTTGTTTTATTTTGTTTCCGCTTTTTTGCTTGCTTCTTTGTCCGCTTTTAGTTTATCTGTGTAAGTTTTATACATTTTGCGCCAATTTCTGCCATTTTCATTGAAATAACGTTCGATATTATCCTTGTAAATTTCGAAAACAGCAGATATTTCACCCTTCATAGTTTTATAATCCACTGCTTGTTCACGCGCTAAACGTAATTGTTGCATTACATAAGCCTCCTCTTTTTCAGTCATATCAGGTACAATGGCCTTAAATCCTTTTAAGGTAAAATGAAATTTTCCAATGGTGTATAAATCAAGTATTTTCTCAACCTGCACCTCAGTCAAATCTTTACGAAGTCCGGTCATCAGGTTTTCGTGAACAGATTTTGGTTTGGCCGAACAGGCAATCACATCGCGGTGCACATCAGTCATTTTTTCACCGTTTCGTGGATTTATTCCTGCCGGAACTGTTGTGAATGGATGTTCGTTGTGCCAGTCACGAACTGCTTTCATATGTGTTTTAATCACATTGAAAACACGGATTTCCTTTTCTTTATCGTTTAGTTTGAGCGAATCTACAAAGCTTTGTGCACGTTTTTCCAAATCAATGTCCGAGTGAATTTTTGCATCTGCTTTTTTATTGAAGAATTTCTCCACTTGCCCAAACTCGCGAATGGCATTGGCGGGTATCTTTTCTCCTTTCGCTCCAAAGCTGTACATGACTTCTTTCTGTTCGATGGTTACTTTGCTTTCGTCGAGCAACTTGGCATTAAGATTAAAATTGCTGATAAAAAAGTCGTAAACTGCTTTACGTTTATTCACACCAAAATCGTGTTTTTCATTTGGCAAATGAATATTCGAGAGATTTTTCTGAGCACCATAAAATCCATAAATTCGTTGCAAATATGGATATTCCAATTCGGGAACAGAAGCCGTCCAATCGCCACCATCCGAAACAATACAAACAGGTTTCGGAGCAAAAGTAGCCATTAGCTCTGCATTATTTGTTCCACCACACGAAAGTGAAATTGGCATTCCACTCTCGCAAGGACAACCGCCATCGAAATGCGAAGCTAAACTAACGGTAGGACAAACAGCTGTAAAGCGATCGTCGAGTGCTGCCAGCAACACCACCTGCGAACCACCGCCCGAACCACCATTGGCTCCAATACGTTTTGGGTCAATATCTTTGCGGGTAAGCATGTAATCGAGAATGGTCAATCCGTTCATTATCTGAATAATATGCGCTACAGATGTACGATGAGCTGTATAAGTTACCTGCAATTCCGATTCGCCCCAACCGAACAAATCGTAACTCACGCAAGTTGCACCCATGCGGGCCAAAGTCGCAAAACGGGTTTGTTCATCATTATTATAACGCCCGTCGGCCCAATGTCCGTTTGGACAAAGAATCAGGGCATGCTTTCCTTTGCTCGAAGGCGTGTAAATAGAACCGTTTACGTACAATCCGGGCATAGTTTCCAACGCAAAATTCTGAACCGAATAGCCGTCAAATTTTCTGATCTTTGATAGAATTGGTTTTGATTGGATTCGCTTAGCAAGTGCCGAATCAATTTGTAACTTCTCGCGCACTTCTCTTCTCAGAGCTGCTCTTCGGGTGTTCCATGCGGTAGAATCTTTGTAAAGCGTATTGAGATAAGCCAACATTTTCTTTCCATCTTCGGGTGTCCGGCGAGGATATTCGTATGCTTTTATCTTGTAGGTTTTGTCGTCCTGCTTGGCAAATTTATAGTCGAAAAGCGACAACACATTGGTCAGCGATTCTTCTACCGAATACGGGCGAATACGAAAATCTGCAAACGGCACGACTTTTCCGGTTGTGTCGGCGTCATATTTTAGTTTTACATTAAAACGTGTGCCTATTTCCTGTAAAACCTGTCCGAGCGGTTTGGAGAAATTGGTTTCGTAAGATTGAGCAGATAAAATCCCAAGCGAACTTATCAAAACACTTATCCCAAAAATTATTTTTTTCATGATTTTTTATTTTTAAACACAAAGACACGGAGACACAAAATTGAAATTAATCTTTGTGTCTTCGTGTTAGAAAATTATTCGATTGTTAGTCTCTGCCCATTTACAAACACATCCGTCATTTTAATATTCGTACAATTCTGGAAAATACACTTTTGTTTTCCGTCAATATTGATGTTTGTAAACGTAATATTGCTGATGGGTGATTCTTCTAAACCACGGATTTTAATGGGTATCAACACATCGGATCCGGTTACATTGCTGATATTTATATTTCTGAAAATGGGTGTACGCTCACTCAAAGGTTCTGCGGGCATTTTGGTGTAAAGCATATCCAGAATAATGGCTTCTTCCTGAATATTTTTCATCACGATATTACTCACCTGAATATCTTCCACTACACCGCCCCGACCGCGGGTAGATTTTATACGGATGCCACGGTCGGTGCCATCAAAAACACAGTTGCTGATGACCACTTTTTTTACACCGCCACTCATTTCCGAGCCAATAACCACACCGCCGTGTCCAGCCAGCATGGTACAATTGGTAATGGTGATATTCTCGTTTGCCCAGCCTAATTTCCGGCCTTGTAAATCCCGACCGCTTTTGAGCGTGATGCAATCGTCGCCCACTGAAATATGGCAGTTCGAAATATGCACGTATCGGCACGATTCAGGGTTTATTCCGTCGGTATTGGGTGAAAGCGGATTGTTGATCGTTACCCGATCTACAGTCACGTTTTCACAAAACTCCGGATTCACTGTCCAAAACGGTGAGTTGACAATGGTAATTCCTTCGATACGAACATTTTTACAACGCACAGGCTGTATAAAGGGCGGGCGAAAAAAACGACGTTGCAATGATTCTGAATAATCCTGATTAATTTCGGAACCGATTACCTTTGCATCATTCACCTGATCCCACAACGTTTGATATTTATTGATGTCGCGTTTTCCATTGTTTTTCAAATCGATAATAACACGGAAAAATTCGTCCCACCACTTTTTGCCCTGTCCATCAATTTTTCCTTCGCCTTTGATAGTGATGTTCTCAGCGTCCACAGCGTAAATCAGTGGCGAGAAACTTTTCATCATGATACCTTCATGTCGCATTTCCACATAAGGCAAATAATCGTCGAAATTATCCGAAAATAGCAAAGTTGCACCGGCTTCAAGTTCGATAGTAATATTGCTTTTCATTTTAATGGCACCTGTCAGATAAGTTCCGGCAGGAAAAAATAGCGTTCCTCCACCGTTGGCATTGAGTTTATCAATGGTTTTATTGATAATGGCTGTATTGAGTTTAATGCCATCGGGTTTAGCACCGGCTTTGCGCATATCTACCAAAGCAGCCGATACATTTATTAAAGAAGAAAGCAAGAATGCTATTACAAATAGAGGCTTATTATTCATACGTTATTAATTTTTCAATCAAAAGTAATACAAACAGTTAGTGTTTATATTTTCAAATATTAAATAAACTATTTCATCACCGTAGAAAAGTGATAAATACCACCTTTTACAGTTTCGGATTTAGCTTCATCCGGCAAATAAATATCTGCCGAGCAATTTTCAGGCACATTTACAGTCATTGAAAAGTTCTTTCTTTCCAGTTTCCAGTCAACTGATATTTTACCATACATTGTTTTTGTTGATGCTTTTACGAATTTTAGGTCGCCAACAATCTCCGGTCGGATGATAAAATGCTGCATTCCGGGATTTGCCGGGTCAATCTGAATTCCTGCCAGCGAAGCAAAAAACCATTCGTCAATTTGCCCCATCATAAAGTGATTCCACGATGCGCCCCGCCTTGGATCCCATTGCTCGGTGAGTGTAGTGGCGCCAAATTTAAGTTGAAAACCATAGCCCGGTGCTTCATCGTGATTGAACATGGTGTACATCAACTCATTCAGACCATTTGTTGCCAGTGTTTGAAACAAATATCGATTACCAATATCACCCGTTGTAAGTCGGTTGCCATGTGCTTTTATATCTTTTACCAGGTTATCTAATACTGCCTGACGATTTTCGGGCTCTACAATTTCCATATAAACGGCCATAGCATTGGCGGTCTGACTTCCTGTTCCGTATTGTTTGGTTTCGGGATTGAAGAATTTTGCATTTATTGCTGTTCGAACAACTTCGGATAATTGTCGATAATATTCTTCATCGTATTTATTCCCAACCATTTTGGCTGCTTTTACCAGCAAAGTCAAATCGTGGAAGTAATAAGCTGTTGCCACTAAAGGTAGAGGTGTGTTTCGGGAGTAACCGGCTTTGAAATCGCCATAATCGTACCAGTCACCTAAGCCAAATGAAAGGATATGGTTTTCGGATCGCATGGTCAGGTAATCAACGTAACGACGCATATTTTGGTAGTAATTCACAATCAACGTTGAGTCGCCATAAAAATCATAATACATCCATGGCAAGATGTTCAACGTACTTCCCCACTCAGGCGAATCGCCAAACTCATCAAAACCTTTTTCATTTCCAAAAATGTTGTACATGGGTGCAATGGTCGGAACCATACCGTTCGGTTGCTGAGCATCTGCTATGTCTTGCATTACTTTGGGCATAAAAGCTGAAAGATTGTAATTATACATCAGCACCGGACCGTTAAGGTGAACTTCTTCAAGCCAACCCAGTTTTTCGCGTTGCGGACAATCGGTAAAAACTCCCTGCATATTGCTCTGAATCGCTTTCTGAATTAATGTGTGCGTTTTGTTAAACAGTTCGTTCGAGCATTCGAAGGTGGATATTTGCGGTGCCGAGTTGTATACAAAACACGATTTTATGTCTTTTAAAACAGGCAATTTTCGTGGATTTTTATCACCTTTCAGCACTGCACCTTCTACCTGAATATATTTGAATCCGTAATACGAAAAACGCGGATGCCAGGTTTCATCTTTTTCTCCTTTCAAAATATAAGTATAAAAATGAGGTCGGCCGGTTTGGCGTTGATCAACCACACCTTCCGGGAAAACTGATTCGCCCACAAAAAGGATTATCGAATCACCTTTTTTACCATTCACGGTAATTTCTGGAAAACCGGCTAAATTCTGGTACATATCAAAAACCAGGGCAGAGACCCCCCGACCCCCTGAAGGGGGAGTTTTGGTGAGTTTACCGAGATTGTCGCGGAATAAATAAGTGACTTTTTTTCTTTCAAAATTCAATTTCTCCATTATTTTGATGGGATCACCTTTCTGCGCTATCAGTTTGCCTTTCGGAGCATCCTGAATAACAACGGATTTCCAGCTTGTATCATTAAATCCCGCTTTGTCCCAACCTTTTTGTTCCAATCGGGCATCGTAATCTTCACCGCCGTAAATATCGTTGAATGTAATCGGGCTAAAACTGTATTTCCAGCTACCGTCTGATACTATTTCTTCAGTAGAATTATCAGTATAGCGAATAATGGTTTTGAAAAGCAGCGTTGGAGCGCCAAACGAAACTTTCAGTTTATTATATCTACCGCCTTGTGCATTATAAAAACCATTGCCCAGCAAAACTCCGAATACATTTTCGCCTTTTTTGAGATGTGAAGTTACGTCAAAAGTATTGTAATAAACGGTTTTATCGTAATCACTCCAGAATGGGGCAAATTCGCCATCACCCACTTTTTTGCCATTAATACTAAACTCGTAATGCCCTAAACCACATATAGATGTGACCGCTTCTTTTATTTCTTTTTTTACAACAAAAGATTTTCGGAGAATTATACTTTTACGTGAAATTGGGTCGATGTTTTTCCAAATAGCCTTGTATTCAGGTGTTCCAATTTCCCAACTCAGGAAACGCTTTCCAGCAGGAATATGAGCTGAATCAGCACGAATGGCACCAATCCAGACCCCTTTATCCCCTAAAGGGGAATTCAAGAAAAGATCTGTGCGTAATTCGCTGACAGATTTTGTGATTTCAATGGCTTGAGATGCTATTGATAAACATAAAATAATAGTAGCAAGAAATAACTTTTTCATATCCTATCTATTATTTCAGAATATCTTTAATAATCAATTTTGATAAAATTGGAGCAGAGCCCACTTCTTTTCCATCCACCAGCACCCGCAATCCTTTGCCCAAATGATATTTATCACCATTTTTGTCCCAGATAATTGTCAGGTTACGACCATGATACAGCACGTTATCCAGACAAAACCAATCCCATTTTCCTTCCGGTAATAATGGATTTACTTCAATGGTATTATCCATCCGTGGACGAAGTCCAATCAATCCGGTTATAATTAAATCGTTGAAAGTGGAATGATTGTAATAACGACTACGTTCCTGATCGCCTTTGAGCCAATATCCCGTTACTTCGTCGAGGTATTCGCCAATGTACGGACGACCACGATACGATTGTGATTCTACCAACTTTTCAAAAACATTGAAATACAAACTGTCGGTAGCCGTTTTTTGATTGTAATTGTTCATAAAATTGGCCATCGCAGTCAATACCTGCGAAGTAGCAAACGGCCAAACCGAACCATCCCATTCACATTTACCCACGCCACGGGTGCGGAACTCAGGGTGACGGCGCTCGGCTGTTGTCATGCCGAATGGAGCCGAAAAGCCTTTTTCGTCACCAAGTTGCAACCAAGCGCTATCACATTGTGTGGGTGTTGGCATATTGAAATACCAGGGCAAATATCCGATAAATTCACGCACATTAGCCAGCGTATCGGTACGCATCGTTTCAAAAAATCTGAGTTTTTCGCCCCAGAGTTTTGTCTGAATAAGGTTCTGTATAGTATCTGATTTTAATTTATACAATTTCGATTTTTCAGAATTTCCCGCCAATGCAAAAATTTCAGAAAGCGCTTTTGCATTTCCATACATATAACTGTTGATGGTTGGGCGTGCAAACTGTTTTTTTCGTCCGCCACTGATGGTTTCTTCCATGCCGTCCTGCACATCGCCCTGCCAAAAAAGTCCGTTTTTCAAGCGGTGTGTGCTTTCCCAACGCAGGTATTCTGCTTCCAAATCTTTCAATAAATCAAGTAAAAAAGCTTTATCGCCTGTTACAAAATAACGATTCAGTTGCGCATCTATGTTCCACGAACTGAAGTTCATCATTTTTTTCATGGGTGCGCCTTCGTTGCCACGGTACCAGGTACGCGTAATTTGATTCAGAAAAGTTGTATCGCGCAACCAGCGACTCTCGTAGGTATGATGTCCGAATGCACACGATATTAAATTGTATTTGTCTGCATAGGTTCTGTTGACCAAAAATTCAGTCATGCCATAGCCAACCGGAGTTTCTTTGATGTGCTTACGCAATGTCCACCAACGGTAATAATATAGTTCTTCGAAATTCTTCTGCGGACATTCAAACAATGGAATATTTTGCTTCATCCATTCTGCTGCATTTGCATTTGGAATGGCTTGTACAATATTTTCATTTTCCATGCCATTAAAATAATCAACATAATGTCTGAAATCAGAAAATTTTAATACGGAGGCAGTTCCATCTGCATCCAGCGATTCGGTTTTAAAATTAGCGATTCGGAAAACTGCCAGCGATTCTTGTTCACCGGCATTCGGCAAGTCATAATCCTGATCGGCAGGCGTTTCGGGCGTGGGGAAATTTCGTGGAGCGCCTGTAGTGAACGAGATTCGCTCAATGGCAGCCACCGGAGCATAAAACATTCGCGTACCAGCTTTTTTTCCATCAATAAAAACGGTAATGCTTCGGTTTTCGACCGAAAGCTGCGCTTCAACTTTATAGGTTTTACCCGACTGATAATTCATCAGGTTACCATAACGAGCACCGCCTTTGGCACGTACCGAACCATCAGGCATAAACTCAATACGCGAACAGGCAATGCCTTTTTCGTCCAGAAACTCGATGCGCAATACACCTTTATCCATTTGTTCTGCCTGAACATCGAATGCTACTTTTAATTCTTTCGAAGCAGGAATTTTACGTTCCACTTTCGCGTAATCAAAAGGATCTTTGTCCGACAAAGTCAACCAGTTTTTGCCATTTACTTTTTGTAACGAAACGGGAGCCCAAAGAGGTGAATAGATATTCCAGTCGTTAAGTTCGGCTATTTTGGTATTATTTTCAAAATTATCATTGGCGTGAGTTGTAGACGTAATTTTTATTGGCACCGGAATGCACGAAACCCACATGTCTTCTTTGTTTACGCTGTAGGTCACCCACATATTTTTATCGGCAGGAATGCCGTTACCTTCCTGAATTCCACGGGTGTATTGTGGACCGTACGATTTGTAATTTCCACCGTAACGCATGGGCGTAATTTCTCCATGAACGAGATTCAACGTTGTGTAATTCAGTCCGTCAGCCGAGGTAGAGATGGCCAGCGGCCAGCGAAATTCAGATGGATTGTAAACTGTTGCGTAGCTTCCGTCAGTCAATCGTTGTCCCCAGATTTTGGCATTGCTGTTGACAAAACCTTTGGCGCGATAAACCAAAGTGTCCCAAGTTTTACCTTCATCAGTGCTGATGGAAGTAAGTGCATGTTTCCACAAACAAGCCACTTTCCCGTCGGGTAAATGGTAGTAATTGAATGCCTTATATTCTTTTTTTAACGGAATAATCGGGTCATTTCTGTCCGATTCTTCCACCCATTGCATCATGTACAACGGATTGTCAAGAATTTCCTGACAAGCCAGTCGGAAACCTTTGTCTTTGCTTTTGGTAAAAAAAGGATAATCGGTATTTTTTTCATTGAAAGCATGATTGTAACGAATGAAATAAATTGGTCCAAAAGTTCCATCTTTTTTAATTTCACGTACCACGCGCCCGATGCCGTTTCCATCATTCGGATCATCTTTTTTATCCAAAGCCACACCATAAAATGCCATGGTAATCAATCGTCCTGATTTTGAAACGTAAAATCCCACCCGCTGATGCATAATGGCTGTCAGATTATTGGCCACTCCCTTATATTCGGGTTTGGTATAACCATCTGGGACTTTGTAGATGGGGAAAAGCACCTGCGGATTTGTCCAGGTATAACCATCGGTGGACGTTTGCAGAAAAGTTTGCGATGGTGGAATATGTTCTCCCACCTTGCCGCTGAGGTATTGAAGGTAAAAAACACCATTCCAATAAGCCAACATGGGTTGATGATTGTACGTCCAGCCGTTACAGTTCGACGCATCAGGATGTTGGCGATTGGCGCGCATCACCTGAATATTATGAACCCCAACCACCGGCGAAAGTTGTCCGTCGTGATATGCTGGATTGGCAAGCGTAGCGCCTGTATAATGAATTTTATCGACAGCCGATAGTGAAGAAAAAACAGAGCATAAAACTATACCGATTACTACTTTTATAATCTTCATTTGTAAAAGATTTTTTATAAAGTTGAATTATTTACCTGAAATTTGCAATGATTGTTCAGTATTTTTATTTGTTTATTCGGATGCTTTTTTAAGTTGATTCACAATCGAAGCTGGAGCTTTAAAGATCGTTCCATGTTTATGCCCTTTCGGAATTGAAACTTCTTTGGTTACATCAGTAAAAGTAATAAAATCCTTTGTTTTTGCTGCTCCATAAATAAAATTTCGATAGTAGTCATAATAAATCAGGTATTCATTATTCACTTTTGCGATTGATGGACCTTCGCAGAAACTTGGGGTAAATGCTTCCGATGGATTGATGTATGGTCCGGTTGGAGATTGGGAAAATGCAACTTTGATGTTGCGGTTCGGGCGGGTATTGTCTTTGAAAACCAACACATAATCGGACTTCGCCCGTTTCACTATAACTGCATCAATGGAGCTATAACCCGGATCGTAAAAAAGTTTTGTTTCCGAGATTGTTTTAAAATCTTTGGTGGTGATATAATAAAGCCGGTGATTATTATCCTCATCCTCAATGCCTTTGACAAACCGATTGGGGATGCATGAAGACCAAACTACCACAAATTCATTTTTTTCATCATCGAAAAATAACTCAGGCGCCCATACATTAACCGTTTTAGGTTCATTTTTCATAACATTAATCATTCGGGGCTCACTCCAGTTTATTAAATCTTTGGAGTTTGCATATCCGAATCCTAAGTCTCCTTTCCAACTTGTCGTCCACACCAAATGAAAAACTCCATCAGGAGTTCGAACAATCGATGGATCACGCATAACTTGTTGATTCCCGATAGTTGGTTTTAACCATGAGCCCGGAATACTGTCCCATTTTATACCATCTTCACTGTAAATAAAGCGAAGTCCTTCATTGGCCGGTTCATGAAAAGATGTGGAAATAAATAGTTCTTTGGCAGGACTACACGCTGAAAAAAAAGTTGCAACTATTGCAATAATATAAATCAGAATGTTTTTACGTATAAATAAGGGTAGATAATTCATCATGTTTTATTTTAATTTCACTGTTTTATTGACGCAGTTCAAAGCAAAAAGTACTCATGCTTTTTGTGTTAATAAAGAACTCGTTTTTATATAAGATTATAATAAAAAGTTTATAATAACAGTACAAACAGCTATTTTTAACGTCAGATATTCAAATTGTAAAAATAAATTCTGAATGAAAAAAGCATTCCTATTTTTAGCTTTAATGGTTTGTGTTGGAATTTCGGCCCAACAAAGGGGCATGACCAATACATCAGCAAGCAATTTTGCCAAAATGACCAGCACCGATATAGATGCAGTGCATTGGACAAACGGTTTTTGGAGCGAACGATTTAATGTTTTCAAGGATACGATGATACTTAACATGTGGAAAACATTGAAAGATGAGGAGTTAAGTCATTCATTCAAAAATTTTGAAATAGCTGCCGGACAATGTAGTGGGACTCATTGCGGACCTCCTTTTCACGATGGTGATTTTTATAAATTTTTCGAAGGTGTAGCATCAATTTATGCGCAGACCAAAGATCCAAAATTAGACAAAATGATGGATGAAGCTATTGCAGTGATTGCCAAAGTACAGCGTCAGGATGGTTACATTCATACTCCGGTGATTATTGCAGAACTAAACAAAGGAATTGATACGCACAAACACGATAATACAATTACCGGAACCAAAACGGGAGAGAAAGATGACAAAGCATTTGGAAATCGATTGAATTTTGAGACCTATAATTTGGGGCATTTAATGATGGCCGGAATTATTCATAAACGTGCGACTGGTAAAACTTCATTATTCAATATTGCTGTAAAAGCCTCTGATTTTCTTTGTCATTTTTACGAAACAGCATCAGCTGAACTTGCCCGCAATGCGATTTGTCCATCGCACTATATGGGTGTGGTGGAGATGTATCGCGAAACGAAAAATCCTCGTTACTTAGAACTTTCGAAGAACTTGATTAATATTCGTGGAATGGTGGAAAAAGGCACGGACGACAATCAGGATCGAATTCCTTTTCGAAAACAATACAATGCCATGGGACATGCAGTTCGAGCCAATTATTTATACGCAGGAGTTGCCGATGTGTATGCCGAAACCGGCGAAGAACAATTAATGAAAAACCTCACAAGTATATGGAACGACATTGTTTATCGCAAAATGTATGTTACCGGAGCTTGTGGTGCTTTGTACGATGGCACTTCTCCCGATGGCACTTTTTATACGCCCGATTCTATTCAAAAAGTTCATCAAAGCTATGGAAGACCGTATCAATTACCAAACTCAACAGCTCACAACGAAACTTGTGCTAATATTGGCAATTTGCTTTTCAACTGGCGAATGTTACAGGTGACAGGCGAAGCAAAATATGCAGATATTGTTGAAACTGCACTTTATAACAGTATTTTAAGCGGAATAAGTCTGGATGGGAAACGGTTTTTTTACACCAATCCGCTTAAAGTTTCAAAAGATTTACCTTACACTTTGCGTTGGTCGAAAGAGCGCGAAGAGTATATCAAACTTTGTAATTGCTGTCCTCCTAACACAGTACGAACACTTACTCAGGTGCAAAATTATGCTTATTCGGTTGCAGGTGATGTGATTTATTTTCATCTTTACGGTGGAAATGAATTCAAAACTTCGTTTGGAAAAAAGGAGAATTTGAAAATTTCGCAAACAACTGATTATCCATGGGATGGGAAAATAATTGTCGAAGTTGCAGAAGCTCCGAAAAAAAGATTATTGACTTTTCAATTTCGTATTCCATCATGGTGCGATAATGCTACAATAACTGTAAATGGACAATCTGTGGAAACTATAATTGTTGCGGATACATATATTCCAGTAAATCGTCAATGGAAAAAAGGCGATAAGGTTGAAATTAATCTGGAGATGAAGGCAAAACTTCTTGAATCGCATCCTTTGGTGGAAGAAACCCGTAATCAAACTGCCATAAAACGCGGACCGATAGTTTATTGTCTGGAAGGTGCTGATGTTCAGGGAGGAAAATCCATCGACAATGTATTGATTCCCGCTGATATTCAATTCGCAACACGGAAGGAAATTATTGATGGAAGTTCAATAGTTGTTTTGGATGGAACGGCAAGACTTTCAAACGAAGACTCGTGGAAAAACACCTTGTATCGTCCTGTTCAAAAATCAGACAAAATGATTAAAATCAAATTGATACCCTATTACGCGTGGGGAAACCGTGGAAAAATGGATATGACGGTGTGGTTGCCGATGAACCCCTAGCCCCTAAAGGGGAATAAGAAAAGAACCCCCGACCCCTAAAGGGGAGGAAAAAATATTACCTATTAATGACAAAAATATGATTAAAGGAAAAACAAATAAACAAGATGGTATTAACTTCGATTCCCCTTTAGGGACTAGGGGTAAAATCAAAACTAACTTCAATTCCCCTTTAGGGGTTAGGGGTCTGTTTGTGTTTTTATTTTTTAGTGTTTCTGCTTTTGGTTCTGACATCTACGTTTCCCCTTCGGGAAATGACTTAAACAATGGATCTTCTGATTCGCCAAAAGGCACTCTTTCAGCTGCTTTACGTCAAGCGCGTGAGATGAGACGGTTGAATTCCGATGGCATTGAGAATGGCATCAATATCATTCTGAAAGGTGGAACATACAGTTTTTATGAATCACTTTTGGTTCGTCCAGAAGATAGTGGAACACCACAATCTCCAACAATTATTAGTGCAGCCGAAAGTGAAAAAGTTGAAATTAGTGGCGGTGTTGAAATTAAAAACTGGAAAAAATCAGGTAAATTATTAGTTGCGGATATTCCTGATTTTAATGGCTGTCCATTAGATTTTCGACAACTTTGGATCAATGGAAAAAAGGCAATCCGCGCCCGCGATGTGGCGGATTTTGAGAAAATGAACCGGATTATCCGCAACGATAAAATAAATCAGATTCTTTGGGTTCCTTCAAAAGCTGTGAAAAGTATTTTAAAAGCGCCATATCCCGAAATGGTGTTGCATCAAATGTGGGCAGTTTCGTTTTTGAGAATTAAATCCATTGAAATTCATGGTGATTCTGCTGCCATTCGTTTTCATAATCCGGAAAGTAAATTGCAGTTCGAACGCCCCTGGCCACAACCGGTGGTTGCTCCCGGTCGGAATTCGGCTTTTTATCTGACAAACGCCGCGGAATTATTGGATCAACCCGGCGAATGGTATCACGATATTCGAACTCGCAAACTTTACTATTATCCTAATGCCGGTGAAACTATCGCCGAGGCAATAGTTCCTGCACTTGAGAGTCTAATCGAAGTAGAGGGAACTTTGGATCGTCCGGTTAAAAATATTTATTTCAAAAACATAACTTTCAGTCATACAACATGGATGCGTCCATCCAAAAAAGGACATGTGCCGTTACAAGCCGGAATGTATCTCACCGAAGGATATAAATTGCGACCATCAATAGATCGGATAAATAATCATAAACTTGATAATCAGGGATGGTTGGGGCGTGGGGCTGCTGCTGTTACCGTTTCGGGAGCTGAAAATATAAATTTCGATAATTGCAAGTTTCAAAAGTTGGGTTTTTCAGGACTTGATTATGTAACAGGAACAAATGGTGGAAAAGTTGAAAACTGTATTTTTACCGATATAGCAGGTAATGGACTGGTTGCTGGAAGTTTTTCTCCCGCTTCGTTCGAAACACATTTGCCTTACAATCCATTGGATTTGCGCGAAGTTTGCAAAGGTTTGGAAATCCGCAATAATTCTTTTACTGATGTAACCAACGAGGATTGGGGTTGTGTCGCTGTTTGTGCCGGATATGTTTCCGATTTCAAAATTATAAATAATGAAATAAGTGATGTTTCATATTCAGGCATTAGCCTTGGTTGGGGATGGAACAGGGATTTAGTATGTATGAAAAATAATATTGTTCAACGCAATAATATTCATCGTTATGCTAAACATACGTATGATGTTGCAGGAATTTATACACTTGGGGCACAACCCGGAACACTAATTTCGGAGAATTACGTTCACGATATTTGCCATCCGGGCTATACGCACGATCCGAACCATTGGTTTTATTTATATACCGACGAAGGTTCATCGTTTATTCGGGTAATTAATAATTTTACCGAGGCCGAGAAATTCCTTCAAAACTCCAATGGACCCGGAAATATCTGGGAAAACAATGGACCGATGGTGAATGACAGCATCAGACAAAAAGCAGGATTACAACAAAAATAAAACGGATTAAAAAGAAAAAATATATATAATTATCGGAAGATAAGTAATGGACAAAATATAATGTTGTATAATTTAAAAAGAATAGAACGCGGATTTTACGGATTAAGCAGATAAAAACGG
>CAYNHC010000036.1:14302-19960 GCA_964396705.1 uncultured Paludibacter sp. | reverse complement strand
TTTTATTAAGTGGTGTATGGCAAACAACGGATCAGAACTCAGCTTCATATATGAGTTATACTACCGGAAATGCAAGTGTGGGTATTACCGACCCTGTTGTTGGCAGTAATATGAAAAACTACTCAGGCGGTTCGGGTCATGTTACCTATCGCGATATGGGAGGTTTTTTAAACGGTCAGTATATATTTAATGACAAATATATTTTTAATGCAGGATATCGCGTCGAAGCCAGTTCGAGCATGCCGGCGAATACCCGCTGGGGTGCGTTCCCGACGGTCGGAGCTGCATGGATATTCGGAGATGAGAACTTTATGAAACAGTTTAAATTTATTTCGCTTGGTAAAGTGCGTTTGAATTGGGGTCAAAGTGGCAATTCACCTTCAGGTTCTGCTCCTTACATAGGTTCTTTAAGCGCTATTGCAAACGGATATGGAGAAATGGCGGCTATTCAACCTGTAAAAATTCAGCTTGACAATATTACTTACGAAACAATTACACAAAGCAATATCGGGATTGATTTTGGATTTTTTGATAACAGATTGAATCTTTCGCTTGATGTTTACAATAAAACTACAAGTGACATGTTACAAAGTAATGTTACAGTACCTTCTACAACAGGTTACACCACAGTTGCTTATTATAATTCCGGTAAAATGGAAAATAAGGGTTGGGATTTTAGTACTGATGCAATTCTGTTAAAAAATAAAGATTGGAAAGTTGCTGTCAATTTCAATATTGCGCAAAACAGAAACCAGATTCTCGAATTGCCCGGCAATAAGCAGGATTTGAAATACTCATTCGGAAATAGAGAGTATGCCTATAAATTTACCGAAGGTGAACCATTGGGCTCTTTCTACGGATATAAGTGTTTAGGCGTTTATCAAAATACTGCTGAAACTTATGCTTCTGATGCTACCGGTTCTACTATTTATGATATTAACGGTAAACCGGTGGTTATGAAAAACGGAACTGTTAAAGTATATCCTGGTGATGCCAAATATGCCGATGTGAACCACGATGGATTAATCAATAAATACGATATTGTTTATATTGGCAATTCTAATCCTTTATTTACAGGAGGTTTTGGATTAAATGTGAATTATAAAAATATTGGATTAGTGGCTACATTCCATGGCCGTGCAGGACAGAAAGTTATCAATCGTGTACGAATGAACAACGAGTATATGTACGGAAAAGACAACCAAAGTACAGCAGTTCTTCGTCGCTGGAGGCACGAAGGAAACAATACTGAGATTCCCCGGGCTCTCTATGGTCGTGGTTACAATGACCTTGGTTCGGACCGATTCCTCGAAGATGCTTCGTTCCTTCGTTTGAAAACTTTGACTTTGAAATACGATTTACCGAAGTCATGGTCATCGAAGCTGAACATCAAACGCTTGCAGGTTTATTTAACAGGATACGATTTATTGACTTTCACCGGATATAAAGGACAGGATCCTGAAATCAGTCAGACATTTGTTGACAAATTATATCCAATGTATATCGATAATGCATCAACGCCAAAACCACAACGTTTTGCATTTGGTCTTAATGTTAATCTTTAATTAGTCATGAATATGAAAATAAATCAATATATTATAGCATTACTGATAGTAGCGTTTTCAGCCAGTTCATGTGAGGATTATCTTTCAATACTGCCCGAAAACAATCAAAGTACCACGCAATACTGGAAAACCAAAGAGGATGTGGCTAACGTGCTTGGCGCCGGTTATATTAAACTCCGCGATACACAAGAATATCTTTTTTTGTGGGGAGAAGCTCGTGGGAACGGCATTTATTTTAGTGCAACCGGAACTTCAGGTCAGCAAGCAGCACAGAAACTTCGTCAATTCGATATTTTGGCAACTAACGAATTAACTAAATGGGCTAAATTATACGCTGTTATAAATATGGCTAACTCAGTTATAAAATATGCGCCAGCTGTCAAAGATTCATCTTTCAACGTTAATGTACGTAATTCGTACCTGTCGGAGGCTTATTTCCAACGATCATTAGCCTATTTTTATTTGGTACGCTTATGGGGTAATGTTCCTTATGTAACAGAACCTTATGTTGACGATTCAGCTCCATATGATGTGGCTCAGACTTCTGGTGATATTATTCTACAAAATTGTTTGGTTGATCTTAATAATTCAATTGAGGCAGCAAAAACCCGTTTCCCCGAAACAGATGCCGCTAACCCGATAAATACAAAAGGGCGCGCCACCAAATGGTCAATTTATTCACTTATTGCCGATATGAATCTATGGCTTGGAAATTACGATGAATGTATATCAGCATGTGAATCGGTTATAAATTCCGGTCAGGTAGGTTTGATTAGCAGCACTAATTGGTTTCTGAATTATTTTCCGGGCAATAGCAACGAAAGCATTTTTGAGATTCAGTATAGTTATTCCTTAAACCAGACAAATTCTTTTATCAGCTGGTTTTATACCAATAAGTATTATTACATTTCACCTTATCAGCAAACATTATTTGAAGCTAATGCAGGTGATATTCGTGGACTTAATGCTTCGTACAATAGCACAGGATATATCTGGAAATATTGTGGAATAAACAATACCACTACTACATTAAGAAGTACAAGCTTGCAAACCGATCAGAATTTTATAATTTACCGTTTGGCCGATGTTTATTTAATGGAGGCTGAAGCATATATTATGAAAGATGGTGCAGAAAATATTGAAAAAGGGCTGGGACTCATTAATATTGTTCGTAATCGTGCAAAAATTACTAATTCGCTGGGTAGTTCTGAGAAATTGGGTATGATACAGTTGTTACTCGAAGAACGCGGACGTGAATTTTTCGGCGAAGGTAAAAATTGGTTCGATCTGGTTCGTATTGGTCGCCGAAGCGATGCCGGGTTCAAAGAATTATTTATTGATCAGGTTTTGCAGGTTTCATCGGCAAGCACCATGTCAATGATAAGAGCCATACTTCAAGACAATAATGCATGGTATTTACCAATTCATTCTGATGAGTTGTTATCCAACAAGTTGCTTGTTCAAAATCCGTATTATGCTAACCTGGGTAATTAAACAGAAAGGAAAAAGAATCATGAGAAAAATAATTTATATATTATCGATTTTGGTCTTTACATTGGCTTCGTGCGTAGATCCGTACGAAGATAATTCAACTCTAATTAAAGACACCAATGTGTTACCGGCAGCATCTTACATGGATTCAATCGACAGTTTGCATGTATCTATGTGGGTAGATGTATTGAAATACACCAATTTGTACAATACCTTGAATTTGGCGGCAAACTACACATGTTTTGTGCCTTCGAACGATGCATTGCAGAAATATCTTACATCGAAAGGAGTACAAAAAGTAACTGATTTGAATTTGGAAGACGCTAAAATTTTAGTTAAATATCACACGATAAAAGGTGCATTGTATAGCTCGGTTAGTTTCGAAGAAGGTGTAATTCCTGATACAACTGCTACCGGTGATTATCTGTCCACCACTTTTCTCGAGAATGGTGGAGCTGTACAGTTAAATCTTGAAGCTACCATTCAAAAAACAGTTAAAACTAATAATGCGTATATCCATATTATTAATAATGTTCTGACACCGGTTACTCAAACACTTTGGGAAAAACTTCAGGGTGGAAAATTCACTATATTCAGTCAGGCTATCGAAACGATTGGATATAAAGAAAAACTGAATACCATTACAGAGTTGAAAAATAATGTACAGTATAAATATCATTATACCATGTTTGCTGTTCCCGATAGTGTATTTCAGTCCAATGGAATTAATGACCTTAATGCGCTAAAAATTTCATTAAATGCAATGGAAGATTATACTTCAACTGATAATGCATTGAATAAATATGTGATGTACCACTTGTTAAATCAACAAATTTCGTACTCCTCATTGGCTTATTTTACGCTTACTGATGCAAAACGGTCAAAGAACTATAATACCATGGCTGCAAATCAGTTGATCAATGTATCTGAAGTAAATAAAGTACTGTATATCAACTATAATACCACTACAAAAGCAGGGATTAAATTATTGGAGTTAAACCGGAATTGTAAAAACGGAGTGGTTCATGTTGTTGATGGCATTATGCCTGTAACCACACCAAAACCAACTACTGTTCAATGGGAATTAACCGATTATTCAATTTTAGCATCTACATTGCCAAAATACAGAACTTCGGGATTAACCAGTACATATACTTTTCAATTGGATTCTCGCGTCGCAACCTGCTACAATTGGTTGTCAGTTCCTGAATCTAAACCGGGTTTATATTATGTAATTGCAAACAAAAACGATGCTGTACCTTATAAGGCTCTGAATTACGATTATTTAAGATTAAATCTCGGAACTTACGGTTGGGTGGAAATGACAACGCCTGCAATTATGGCCGGGACTTATAAATTGACCATAGAACATTTTAATCCACTTGCTGCCGAAGCACAGGGGAAAATTTGGTTCATCATTGATGGTGTTTATTTCGGTACGCAAGTCGCAACACGAGGCGCTTCGAAAACTGCCAATCAATTTCTTAAAACTCAAATCGGCACCGGAACTATCACTTTTGCAACAACTTCAACGCATACGGTACGAATACTTGCTGCAGATAGTTTCACATCCGATCTTGACTGTCTTACATTTACACCGTGATAACTCTATAATAAATTAGATTGAAATGAAAAAGTTATATTATTTATTAGCAAGTGTGGTTCTACTGTTTGCTTCGTGCAACGATAAATGGGCAGAATACTATTTCGGAACAAGTTCGTCCGAAGAAGAACTTGATATGACTGTAATAGAATATCTCAACGAGCATCCAGAATATGCAAAATTTTATGGTATGCTTAAAGATATAGGTCTTGATACTGAACTTAGTAAAGATCAGCAGATAACATTGTGGGTGGTAAACGATGATGCAATGACAGCTTCCGGAATTCAGCCTAATGATACTTTACGTCTAAAATATCATATTAATCATCTGCCCTTTATCCAAAGTGATTTGAAAACCGGTTTGCGCATTCGTTCTCTGAATGGAATTTATTTCCAAATTACCAAAAAGGACAATAAATTATATGCCAATTCCTCTGAAATTGTAAAATCAGTACGTCTGAAAGATGGTGTAATACATGAACTTGCTTCATTAATGAAGTCGAGAATCAATATTTATGATTACCTCAAAGAATTAGGCGATGATTATTCAATTATCCGCGATTCAATTTTCAAATACAATGTAGAAAAATTTGATATTGCTAATTCGACACCAATTGGAGTTAATAAAGAGGGAAATACCTTATATGACTCAATTTTTTACGTTTATAATCCTCTCTTTTCATCTGCCGAATTTAATTCGGAGTTTAAACAATTTACAGTTTTACTCCCAAGCAACGAAGTGATTCAATCTTGTTATGAAACACTCAGGACAACATATCAGAAAATGGGAAAAACTATTGAAAGAACAGATTCGGCTTTGGCGCTAACATGGATTAAAGAAGCCATGTTTTATAATGGTGAAATTACTGATTTTAGTGCTACTGATATCAAATCTGCATTCAACAGAGTTTGGAGAACTACCATTCAACAAATTGATGTGGAAAATCCTGTAAATATGAGTAATGGCATATTGTACAACATAACAAAAATGAAAATTCC
>CAYNHC010000036.1:12164-14202 GCA_964396705.1 uncultured Paludibacter sp. | reverse complement strand
TATCGACTCCATGGAACTACGACCGTGTTACAGAAACCGAATATGATTTGAATCCTGTAAACGGAACAAAAAAATGGGATGGACTCGGAGGCCTTGTTGGCGTGGTTAATGTGGATGGTGATGGAATGGCATCGTTTAAAATAAAAGTTGAATTCTCAAAATTAATGGCTGCTGGTGGAAAGAAAACTTTATCCATTTACCATTGGGCGCTAAAACCAACAGCTAATAATTATTAATAAAAAATTCCTGAATATGAATAAATTCAAAATATTGATATTAAGTATAGTTTTGGTTTTCACTGTTACAACCATTTCTGCGCAGACTAATGGTAATGTTTTACAAGGCGTAGTGCTTGAACCTTACAAACAAAGTCCTGTAGAAGGAGCCTTAGTAAGTGTTACGGGTATGACTGTCTCGATAAAAACTGATAAGGAAGGTAAGTTTACCATTAAAGACATTCAGCCCAAGGCTATTATAAACGTTTGGTATCCGGGATACTATACTTATATTCAGCCAGTATCAGCAAAAAGTTTTATTAAGGTTATACTTGTACCTGAAGATAAAAAGGGATATTCCGAAACTATGTTAATACCCTTCAGAGGCGAAACAAACATAAGTGAGAAGCAGGGTAATTTGTTTTCTGTTCAGAAAAAAGACATAAATCTGAATGTAAATGATGTAGAACAAGTACTACTGGGTATTCCCGGAATGCAGGTAACAGGTAAAAGCGGTATGCCCGGCGAAGGCAGCTATTTCTCAATTCGGGGGACAAATACATTAAGTGCGAGTTCATCTCCATTGATTGTAATAAACGGTGTTGTTTATATGCCGGACATGAATGAATCAGGAATTATTGGTGGTTTCTCAAAAGGCATTTTTAATTCATTAAATCCGAAAGATATTCAAAACATCACAGTGTTAAAAGGTTCGGAAGCTACAATGTACGGATCTTTAGGTTCAAATGGTGTCATCTTAATTGAAACTGACAAAGCAGTTGACCTTGATACTAAAGTTGAGTTCACAACTCAATTTGGAGTTGATATGAATCAGGCTAAAATGCCGGTAATGGGTGTAAAAGATTATAAAAGCTATATTGGAAATGTGGCGCTGACCAAATATAATGATATGGCTAATGTGCTTGATTTGTTTCCCTATTTGGTTGATGATCAAAGTTATTATTATAAATATCTTTACAATAATACTACTGACTGGCAGAGTTTGATTTACTCACCCGGTCTTACTACCGACAATGTATTGAAAATTAAAGGTGGCGATGCAATTGCTAAATACGATGTGTCAATTGGTTACAAGAATAAAGCCGGACAAATGACGGGTACAAACTTTAATAAGTATTATGCCCGACTGAATTCGGATGTGAACCTGAGCAGAAAACTCACATTTAATTCTTCTATTTCAATGGCATATTTAGATTATGCTGTACAGGAACAGGGAATGCTTGAAGTTACCAATCCCATGTTGGCTGCAATGAAAAAAGGACCTTTATTCGCACAGTATAAAAAGGATGCTGATAATAACCTTCTGCCCGATTATGCTCCGATTCGTAATGGTGATGGAAGTCTTATCGAAAATAATATGGTTAGTAATCCATTAGCGCTTATAAATACGACATCAGGTAATCAACATGATTACGATATTCAAATAAATGCCGGTCTGAATTATAAAATGAACCAGTATTTCAGTCTGAATGGTATCATGGGATTGTATTACAATTTTACACGCCAGAATATGTTTGTCCCCGGCGTAACCGAACAAAGTATTATGCCTATGTTCTATCAACTTGCAAATAATACGGTTCGATCTGCTCAGGGATCAACTTACAACACTTATTTCAATTTAAATGCAAATTATGACAGAGTATTCAATCTGGTACATGCAGTGAAAGCATCTGTAGGAGCTCAAATTGCTAAAAATTACAGCGAATACGATGCCGGTACAGGTTACAATACTGCCAACGACTTTTATAAAACGCTGGGTTATGTTACTTCAGCCAGTCGCAATTATTTTGGTTATAACGATG
>CAYNHC010000036.1:2406-12064 GCA_964396705.1 uncultured Paludibacter sp. | reverse complement strand
TCATCATCATTAAGTAAGTATTATTATATCAACAAAGTTTATCGTGAGTTATCAGGTCTTACATTAGCGGGTATTCCTAATACCGAAATAGTTCCGGAATTAAATCAAACCCTGAATTTTGGAATGGATATTTCGATGCTGAATAACAAACTTGATTTGACTGCTGATGTTTATTCAACAAAAAACAGCAATCTGATAATGCCTGTATCGGTTTCCGCGGCTTATGGTACTGATTATCTTTACAAGAATGCAGCCTTGGTGCAAAATTCGGGCTTTGAAATTGGTGTTCAATATGTTGCCATACAATCAAAAGATCTTAAATGGTATATTGGTGCTAATGTATCTACCAATAAATCAAATGTTTTAAAACTAGGAAGTCAGGACAGATTAGTTATGGAAATGGCCGATGGTTCTGCAATGATTTCTGAAAAGGGTCAGTCATTGTACAGTTTCTACGGATTTAAAACTAATGGCGTTTTTGCTACTGATCAGGATGCTGCAACTGCTGATTTGAAAAATGCTGCGGGAGCATCTTTTGCTGCCGGAGATATTATTTTTATCGATCAAAACAATGACAATATAATTGACGACCGCGACCGTGTAAATCTTGGAAATGCAAATGCTAAATTCTTTGGTAGTTTTAATTCAACTTTGCAGTACAAAAATTTTGAACTTTCGGCTATTTTTGGATATAGTTATGGCAATTCAATGTACAATGCTGTTCGAAGAGATATGGAGTCAATGTCTGACTTCACAAATCAGCTTGTTTCGGTAAGCAATCGTTGGATGAGTCAGGGTCAGGAAACAAATATGCCACGTGCAGTATATGGCGATCCAATGGGAAATGCACGTTTTTCGGATCGTTGGATTGAAGATGCGTCTTATTTGAAGTTAAAGGAACTAACAGTTAGTTACAAATTTAATTTTCTTAACGGAACAACTGTTTATCTTTCAGGCGAAAACCTTTTCACAATTACAAATTATTTAGGTCTTGATCCGGAAACCATGTACTCTTACGATGCTTCGCTTCGTGGATTTGATTATGCGAAAATTCCGTTACCACGCTCATTTAAATTAGGTTTTAACATTAAATTATAAGAATAATATATATGAGAAAAATAATATATTCATTAGCAATAGTATTGACTCTCTTTTCACTTAGTTCGTGTGAAGACTTTTTCAATCCCGACACTTCGGAAATATTGCTCGAGAAAGACTATGTAGGTGATTATACCGAGTTATATTCAGGTTTTATGGGTATTGCTGCTTCTGTTCAAAGCGTTGCAGATCAGGCCTCATTTCTCGAAGGGTTGCGTGGAGATTTATTAGAGCCTACACAAAATGCACCACGCGAAATTTGGGATGTATATAACCATGCTGATTTGACCGGAAATGCTTTTGCAAGTCCGAAAGGATACTACAATGTAATAATCAATGCCAACGATTATATAAGTCATGCTCTTGAATACCGCAAAAAAGATTCGACCTCAGTTTCTTCCACTACTTTTGATGGACTAATTGGTGGTGCTTTGCGGTTTAAAGCATGGTCATATCTACAGTTAGCAAAAATCTATGGCGAAGCGGTTTATTTCGATGAACCTATAACTTCGTATGGCGAAATCAGTAAATATCCAACCTTACAATTTGATGACTTGATTAGTAAATGTATCGATTTGATTGAAATTGGTCAGGAGGGAACAAATGGAATAAATGGCAAAGGTGATGTAATTTGGTCAACCGAACTTTTCCCCGGTCAGGGAGCATCGGTTACTTCATTATCGTGGGATCGAATTTGTCCGCCTAAGGAATGTCTTTTGGCAGAACTTTATTTGTACAAGAACGAGTTTCAGAAAGTAAAAGATAATTGTATCGCTATCATTAAAAAAGGTGGTGAAAATGAAGCATCGTACCAGTTAAACCTGAGTGAGTACAATGGAGAATGGAAAAGTTTTGGTTACTCATTTATCCGTAAAGAACATATTTGTGTCGAATTTTACGATTATACACTACATCAAACGAACCGTTATATTCAGTATTATTCTAACTCATATCCAAATAGTTATTACCTGCGTCCAACTGCTGTTGCACGAAATCGTTTCGATACCCAAACTCTTTCGGGTATTCCCGGAGACAAATACCGCGGATCGGGTGTAACTTACAAGCAAATAGGAGCTGATTATGTACTTTACAAGTTTTTACAAGCCAATCTCACCTCAGATAAAATTCATACCAATGATGTAATGATTAGTATTTATCGTGCTTCTGAAGTACATATGTTTTTGGTGGAAGCACTTGTAGGATTGGGTCGTTTCACTGAAGCGCTTGCATTTTTGAATGATGGTGTCGGTTCATTTTACAATACTGTGACAGGTAAATTTAATGCGCCATTCGAGGAATATCCTTCATGTCTTTATCGTACTGCCACAACAAGCGAAATGGCCAACCGTGGTATTCGTGGTCGTGTGGCATGTGATGCCGTTGGAAATTATGCACTTACATCTGCCACTGCACTGGATACTTTAATAAATATGCGACGTTTGGATTCTCTTATTGTTGAAGAAAATTGTCTGGAATTGGCAGGCGAAGGAAAAGCATTTTATGCAATGAACCGAATGGCACGTCGCTGGAGTGCCAATGCCGACAAAAGTTGGGCTTCCAAATGGATTAATAATGCAAACGGAATGAATAATCTTTGGGGAACAACGGTTCAGGATGTTTGGGCTGATAAAATAGCTGCCAAATATCCTTCAGGAAAAGATGTAAGTGTTTCTTCCTCGCTGAAATCAAATCTTAATAATTGGTTTTTGAAATATTCACTTACTGAATGACATAATTGATTTTGCTGAATTTAACAAAGAGACTACCCCATTTTTTGAGGTAGTCTTTTTTGTAATTGTCAACTATCATTTCTTAAATTTGGGAAAAGAAGTGTCCTTCATCTAAAAATTGTGGTTTTTCACTTTACATCTCTATTAAAGTGCAAATATCAGATTATAGATTGCAAATATAGTAAAAACAGAATATCTATTTTGATATTAATTTTGCAACCAAAATAAATAGTAGATTTATGGATAACATGTTTAGTATTAAAGGCAAAGTAGCTGTAATTACCGGCGCCGGTGGAGTGCTGGGAGGCAGTATAGCCAAAAGTTTTGTGAATGCAGGTGCAAAAGTTGTTGCTATGGACATACGCCCCGAAAATCTGGATGCACGTGTGAAAGAATTAAGCGAAAATGGTGGCGAAGTAATCGGTGTAGTGGGAAATGTGTTGGATATTCCCAGCCTCGAAAACGCAGCTAAAACCATCATAGAAAAATGGGGTAGCATTGACATTTTGTTGAATATTGCAGGTGGAAATACTCCGGGTGGTACACTCACGGAGGATCAGACATTTTTCGATATGAATATTGCGGATTGGGAAAAAGTGACTAACCTGAATATGAATGGAACGGTATATCCGAGCTTTGTTTTTGGTCGTTATATGGCTGAACAAAAATCGGGAAGCATTATCAATATTTCATCCATGGCTGCACTTCAATCCATCACCCGTGTTCCGGGATATTCGGCAGCAAAAGCAGCTGTGAGCAATTTTACGATGTGGTTAGCGCTCGAAATGGCAACAAGATTTGGCGATGGGATTCGTGTAAATGCCATTGCTCCGGGCTTTTTTATCGGCGATCAGAACCGGAATGTATTGATTAACCCCGATGGCTCTCTCACCGACCGCAGCATTAAAGTGATTGCCAACACACCTATGCGACGATTTGGCGACATAAACGAACTAAACGGAGCTGTGCAGTTTTTATGTTCAGATGCAGCAAGTTTTATTACGGGAGTGGTACTTCCTGTGGATGGTGGATTTAGCACTTTTAGCGGAGTATAGGAAAAGATTTACCACTAAGGCACTAAGGACACTAAAAATCACAAAGAACTTATCTCAATAGAGAGAACTAAGATTGAAAGAAATGTAAGTATTTTCGAACTTATGTTTTTTTTCAATTGAGAATGTAGGAAATTATAAACTTTGTGCAACTCAGTGTACTTAGTGACTTAGTGGTAAAAGCCTAATTTAAATTAATAAAAAAAATGGAAAAAACATGGAGATGGTTTGGTAAAAAAGATGTGATTACATTGTCCTCACTTCGTCAGATTGGCGTGGAAGGTATTGTAACGGCGTTGCATCACATTCCGAACGGAGAAATCTGGTCGTACGAAGAAATTATTGAACATAAAACTTTTATAGAGAATGCCGGTTTGCGTTGGGCGGTGGTGGAAAGTCTGCCTGTAAGCGAAGCCATTAAATACGCCGGAGCAGACCGTGACCAATTGATTGACAATTATATCGTAAGTCTCGAAAATCTGGGGAAAGCTGGCGTTACAACCGTTTGCTACAACTTTATGCCGGTAATCGACTGGATTCGAACCGATTTGAATTATAAGCTGGCTGATGGCACTTCAACCTTATTTTTCGATAAAATACGTTTTGCTTATTTTGATATTTTTATTCTCGAACGGAAAAATGCAAGAGCAGATTATTCTGTTGATGAACTCGAAAAAGTTGATGCACTTGCAAAAACAATTACTCAAGCAGAAAGAGACGAATTGGTGGATACAATTATTGTTAAAACACAGGGCTTTATCAACGGAAACATCAAGGAAGGCGACCAAAATCCGGTAGCAATTTTTAACCGTTTGCTGGCACTTTATGATGGTATTGATAAAAACCAATTGCGTGAGAATCTGAAATATTTTATTCAACGCATCATGCCGGTTTGCGAGCAATACGGCATCAATATGTGCATTCACCCCGACGATCCACCGTTTCAAATGTTGGGTTTGCCCCGTATCGTAACAGACATGAACGATATTGAGTGGATTCTTAATACTGTTGATAATCAGCATAATGGATTAACTTTCTGTGCAGGCTCATTGAGTGCTGGAGGTCACAACGACGTGCGCATATTGGCTGATAAATTTGCTAAACGTACGCATTTCGTACATCTCAGAAGCACTGATGTGCATACAAACGGTGATTTTATGGAAGCATCACATCTCGAAGGTCGCGGACATTTAATCGACTTGGTAAAAATATTCGAAAAACAAAACCCAACGGTGCCAATGCGGGTTGATCATGGCAAATTGATGCTCGACGATGCCGATAAAGGTTACAATCCCGGCTACTCATTTCACGGAAGGATGTTTGCACTGGCACAAATGGATGGAGTAATGGCAGCCGTAAAACATGAACTTAACGCTACAAAGTAAGTGTCATTGTGATTTTTTACAATTATTTAAACCCCGAATTAATGTACATGAAAAGGTACAAAAATTCGGTGTTTTTTTATGCATAATAAGTTATCTTTGTTCTATAATACTTTGATTCACATTCTATGTTTAAAATCAATATTTTATTCTTTTTATTTCTCCTGTTTCAATTTATTGAAACCTCCAGGTTGTACTCACAATCTAACTTTACTTTCACCAAAGGGAACGACCTTCAGGTTTCGATAAATAAAAATGAAGCTGAAGTGGTTCTTACAGCATTGGATATTTTCAGCAAAGATTTTCAACAGGTTTTTGAGGGGAAAGTGATTTCAGGCTCTGTTGGAGATATTTTAATTGGAACAATTGGTCAAAACAGTGAAGTTGAAAAATTAGTTACTCCTGCCGATTTGCAGGAATTGGAAACCAAACCTGAAGGATTTCTACTGGAGGTTCAAAACGGAAAACTCATTGTATTGGGAAGCGATAAACGCGGAACGGCTTATGGAATTCTGGAAATATCCCGAATTATCGGAGTTTCACCCTGGGAATGGTGGGCTGATTCGCCGATTACTGCAAAAGAAAAACTCACGCTAAAAAACGGCTTTCGTACGCTGCAATCTCCTTCAGTAAAGCATCGTGGCATATTTATCAACGACGAAGATTGGGGACTAACTCCCTGGAGTTATAAAAACTTTGAGCCATCCAATATTAAAGGTGCTATCGGACCGAAAACACATGCACGCATTTTTGAATTGCTGCTTCGCCTCAGAGCCAACACCTTCTGGCCTGCCATGCACGATTGTTCCGTGGCTTTTTACATGACTCCCGGCAATAAACAAATGGCTGATAAATATGGCATTTACGTGGGAACATCGCATTGCGAACCCATGATGCGAAGCTCCAATACCGAATGGAAACTTGCAGGAATTGGCGACTACAACTACCTTACCAATCGTGATAATATACTGAAATTTTGGGAAGAACGCACTACAGAACTTGCCGGTTCGGATAATATTTATACACTTGGCATCAGAGGTGTACACGATGGCAAAATGCAGGGAGCCAATACCATTCAGGAACAAAAAGTGGCGATTACTCAGATTCTCAAAGATCAGCGGGAAATGATAAAACGCATTGTCAACCCAGATGTAGAGAAAGTTTCGCAGGTTTTTATTCCCTACAAAGAAGTGTTGGACGTGTACAACGCAGGACTCGAAGTTCCCGAAGATGTGACACTTATGTGGACTGATGATAATTACGGTTATATCAATCATTTCCCCACAAGTGCTGAGAGAAACCGCAAAGGAGGCAATGGTTTGTACTATCACGTGTCTTATTGGGGACGACCACACGATTATTTGTGGCTCTCGACCACCCATCCGGCTCAGATTTATTACCAAATGAAAATGGCTTACGAAAAAGGCGCACGTGATATGTGGATTATCAATGTGGGCGATATTAAACCGGCTGAGTATCAGTTGGAAATGATAATGGATATGGCCTGGAACATTGATGGTATTCCGGGAAATAAAGTAGGATTAGATAAACACCTGAAAAACTGGCTTCAACGTGAATTTGGAAAAAAACAGGCTGATGATTTGCTGCATATTATGAACGAATATTATCGGTTAGCTTATATCCGTAAACCTGAATTTATGGGCAATACACGCACCGAAGAAAGTAATCCTGCTTACAAAGTTGTGAGCGATTTGCCCTGGAGCGAGCAAGAAATCAACCAACGAATTACAGATTATCAAACCATTGAAAATCAGGTAAAGAAAATTTCAGCAAGTATTCCAGAATCAAAAAAATCAGCATGGTTTCAGCTGATTGAATATCCGGTAGTTGCTTCGGCCGAGTTAAATAAAAAAATATTGTACGGTCAGTTAGCCCGTCATAGCAAAGCCGATTGGACACTGAGCGATAAAGCTTTTAATGAAATTGAGGCACTTACCAAACAATACAACGATCTAAACAATGGCAAATGGAAATACATGATGGATGCTGCGCCACGTGATTTGGCTGTTTACAAAAAATTACCACACGACTCTGCTTCAACCCCATTGATACAATCATCAAAACCGCTTTTTCAATTCAATGGTATTGATTATAAAAACTTTCAGGGAACAAAACCAGTTGTTTTGGGACATGGATACGAACGCAAGGCTATTAGTATTGAAAAAAACACAACTATAAACTATGTTTTTAAAGCGAAAGCCAACCAAAAAATTACGGTCGAAATTGCTTTAGCGCCCAATCATCCGGTGGAAGGAAAAGACATTCGATTTGCTGTGTCGATTGATAATGGATTGGAACAGGTAATCGATTTTCGTACCGAAGGACGAAGCGAAGAATGGAAGTTGAATGTTCTGAGAAATCAGGCTATCCGCAAAATCAATTTTGATTTAAAAAAAGCTGGAAAGCATACCTTGAGTATCAGGGCTATTGACGAAGGTGTAGTGTTGGATCAGATAAAAATCTTTGAAAAATAATAACATTTACCATTTTTGAATTAGTCGTAAAATCTGATTGATATATCATCAAATTAATCATTTCTTCAAAAAATTGATTTACAATATTGTTCTGAGTCTGGATTCTAATGTTATTAAAATTGATTTTAATGTTCCTTCTTTTTAAAAGAAATTTCAATATAATATTTTGAGTATTAAAAATTCATGTATATTTGTAATAATTTTAAAAAATAAATTGAACAAAAACCATAAAAACTAAGTGTATGAAAACAAATTTCAGAACCCTTTTCACATTACTAATCATTGTTCTTTCAGGTCAGTTTGTTACAGGTCAACTAATAACACAACCACAAATATCAGAAGTTCAGGATACTATTAGTTCCGTAATCGTTCCTCAAGACACAATTGTAACAAATGTAAAAACGATAATTGATGAAGTTCCTGCTGAACAATTAGATTTAAGACTTTTTAAAAACATTGATATTGATTCGCTTATTCAACAAAAAAGTGATTTGAATGTATATTTAAAGGAAATCTCTACAATGGAAGATGTTATAAAATTGAACTATAAGGAGTTAAATAAACAGTACGACTTCATTAAGAATGAAATAAAATTGGTTGATGCCGATTATAAGCTATTAGGTCAAAAGCGAAAAATGCTGAAAACTGATGAGAAATTGCTGAAACAAGAAAAAAAATTGAGAGACAAAGAAATTAAGGCATTTAAGGCAGAAAGAAAAGCCTTTGATAAAATGTCAAAAAATATGAATCAGGATGAAATTGATGCCCGATTGTTGAGATTTATGGATAACGAAGCGCGTATTGAAAAAGCAAATAATGAATGGCTTAAAAAACAGGAGACATTAAAAAGTAATTACGATTTAATATCTCAAAACGAAGCCAAAACTAACCGAAGAGATGTTGATATTACCAACAGATATAAGGAATTAGACCGTTATAAAGCATCGCTTAAATTGAAACAACAACAATTAAGTGTTGAAAAGAAGCAAGTTCAGTTAGAAATGAAAAAGGCAAAATTAGATATGAAAGTTGCAAATCCGAAATAATTTAATAAAAATATTGTAACAAATATTGCTCAAATAAAATTAATTTATCATCTTTGCAGTCGAAAATAAAACAAAAAGAAAATGAACACTATTTTGACAGTTACTAAATTTTGGTGGTGGCACTTACAGATTAGCTAATCCGTGAGAGGTAACACCTATGTATATTGTCAATTAAAAGATATTACAAAAAGGCTTGTCGGAACTCACGATAAGCCTTTTTTTTATTTACAATTTTTTCATTTACCATTTACTATTTCATACTAAATTCCTTGCTTGTAACTAATAACTTGTAACTGAATATGGATTACTCAATTGATAACAACGGCTATTACGGCGAATTTGGAGGAGCATATATTCCTGAAATTTTGCACGGAACAGTAGAGCGACTCAAGGAAGCTTTTTATGCCATCAAGGAAGATGCTTCGTTCAAAGCTGAATATTATGACTTGCTGAAAAATTACGTGGGACGTCCGTCGCCACTCTATTTTGCAAAGCGTTTGTCGGCTGAATATGGCACAAATGTCTATCTGAAACGCGAAGACTTGAACCATACCGGCGCACACAAAATCAACAATGCACTGGGTCAAATTCTGTTGGCAAAACGCATGGGTAAAACCCGCATTATTGCCGAAACAGGTGCCGGACAACACGGGGTGGCAACTGCTACAGCCTGTGCATTAATGGGGTTGGAGTGTATTGTGTTTATGGGAAAAACGGATGTGGAACGTCAGTTTTTGAACGTGCAGAAAATGCGCATGTTAGGTGCAACAGTTGAACCTGTGACCAGTGGTAACTGGACATTGAAAGATGCTACCAACGAAGCCATCCGTGACTGGTGCTGCAACCCGGCGGACA
>CAYNHC010000036.1:0-2396 GCA_964396705.1 uncultured Paludibacter sp. | reverse complement strand
CAATCCCGATTCGTTTTATATTATCGGTTCTACCGTTGGGCCGCACCCATATCCCGATATGGTTGGTTTTTTTCAATCGGTGATTAGCGAAGAAATTAAATGGCAATTGCAGGAGCAAATTGGTCGTGATTATCCCGATTACCTAATGGCCTGTGTGGGTGGTGGTAGTAATGCGATGGGAACCTACTATCATTACATAAATGATGAACGCGTAAAAATTATATCAGCCGAGGCAGGTGGATTGGGAGTTGAAACAGGCGAAACAGCTGCAACCATAAGTGTTGGAACGGTAGGAATTATTCATGGGTTCCGTACTTTATTGATGCAGGACGAGGATGGTCAAATTACAGAGCCTTACTCTATTTCTGCCGGATTGGATTACCCGGGTATTGGCCCAGCTCATGCATATTTCGCACAGGTTGGTCGCACTAAGGTGCACGCCATTAATGATGATGAAGCACTCGAAGCTGCTTTTGAACTCACCCGATTGGAAGGAATTATTCCGGCTATTGAATCGGCACATGCATTAGCCCTTTTGAAAAAAGAAAAAGACACTTTTAAACCGGATGATATTGTGGTTCTCACAGTTTCAGGTCGTGGTGATAAAGATATGGATACTTATGTGAAACATTTTACCCCTAACCCCTAAAGGGGGATAAGAGATATTACTATTGATTATTAAAATTGTTTGTATGGAAAATCAAAATATAAATTTAGGAGACAAAACTAACTTCAGTTCCCCTTTAGGGGCTAGGGGTAGACTATTCGTAAACTCAAAAAAGATGCTGGCCGATTTGCAGACGCCGGTAGGAATTTATCTCAAAATACGTGATTTATATACCAATTCGGTGCTGCTGGAAAGTTCCGATTATCACGGTGTTGAAAACAGTTACTCTTACATTGGTTTTTGTCCGATAGGAGGAATTTCGGTCAATCAGTTTCTGATTAAAGAAGAATATCCCGACGGCTCAAAAATTGAAACTCCGGTTACAGATAAATTGACCGTTGCTGAGCGTTTCGATGCTTTTCTGAAATCGGTGGAGCTGGTAAAAAATGATAATCCTGTGGGCATTAATGGATTGTTTGGCTATTCGTCGTATGAATCTGTTCAGTATTTCGAGGATGTAAAACTGGCAGCCCGCGAAACAGTTCCCGGAAGTATGCCCGGCTTGCATTATGTGTTATTTAAATACATTATTGCAGTAAATCATTTCAATAATGAGTTGACTATTATCGAAAATCTGCTTGATGGTGAAACTTCGAAAATCAGCGATATAGAAGAAGTGCTGGAGAATAACAATATCGCTACTTACGAATTTTCGGCTGTGGGCGAAGAGAAATGTGATATTTCCAACGAAGATTACAAAAAAATGGTGACCCGCGGAAAAGAGGAATGTTTCAAAGGAAATGTTTTCCAGATTGTGCTTTCGCGCCGTTTTTATCAGCAATATAAAGGAGACGATTTTATGCTTTATCGCACATTGCGCTCAGTAAATCCTTCTCCGTATCTATTTTATTTTAATTTCGGTGATTTCCGTATTTTTGGTTCGTCTCCCGAAGCGCATTTGGTGGTGGATGCCAAAAAACAAAAAGCATTTATCAAACCTATCGCAGGAACATTCCGCCGTACAGGTAACGACGAAAAAGATGCTGAACTTGCCGAAAAACTCAGCACCGATAAAAAAGAAAATGCCGAGCATGTGATGTTGGTTGACCTTGCACGCAACGATTTGAGCCGCAATACGGATCATGTAGAAGTGGAAGTTTTCCGCGAAGTGCAGTATTATTCGCATGTGCTCCATTTAGTGTCGAGCGTAAGCGGAAAAATGAAACCCGATACCAAAATTATCAAGCTTTTTGCCGATACATTTCCGGCAGGGACGCTTTCAGGCGCGCCGAAAATTAAAGCTATGCAGCTGATTGATAGTATCGAACCACATGATCGTGGGCCGTATGGTGGTTGCCTGGGATATATTGGTTTCGATGGAAGTATGAATCAGGCCATTACCATTCGTTCGTTTGTAAGCAAAAATAATACGCTTTACTATCAGGCCGGAGCGGGCGTAGTTGCCAAATCGGACGAAGAAAGTGAATTGCAGGAAGTAAATAACAAATTAGCTGCGCTGAAAAGAGCGGTGGAAGTTGCATCCACCCCTAACCCCTAAAGGGGAATAAAAAATATTACTACAGATTATTTAAAATATTCGATATGAATAATATACAGAGTAAAATACAAGACAAAACTAACTTAGTTCCCCTTCAGGGGCTAGGGGTCAAAATATTAGTTTTTGATAATTACGACTCATTTACATACAATTTGGTACATGCAGTAAAAAAGTTGGGATACACCGATGTGGAAGTGCATCGCAACGACCAGATAGCATTGGAAGAAATTG
>CAYNHC010000035.1:6069-20261 GCA_964396705.1 uncultured Paludibacter sp. | reverse complement strand
AAGCATATAATCAGGATCCTTTTTTTAAACATTCGAAAGTTGTATATTCAGTTTTCGATGATGAATTCAAGAGACCTTTCCGTCCTTTGTTTGCCGAAAGACTTTTACTCGAAGGAATAGAAAAGAAGCATGTAGATCAATTAGGTGATCAGGAAATAGATTTTGTGTCGCTTTCGAAGCTTGCCATTGATTATTCTGATGGTGTAATTCAATCCAGTCCGAAAGTAAATCAGTCCGTTTTGGATTATGTAGGGTCGAAAGAAAAGAAATTCTTGCCTTACAACAATGTTGAAGATTATGCAGATGAATATCTTGCATTTTACGATAGCCTCTAGTTTTATTTAAATAATTATAGCAACTTCCTCTCAATTTTATCCGTTAAATAATGAAATTCAAATTATTTTTCCTGACAATTTTCATCTCAGTTTTTACAATATCATGTACAGATGATGTAACTGATATGGGTTCGGGGATTCAACCAGCAGGTGACAAAATTTCAGTTTTTGCCGATGCATTTTACCTTAGTTCTGAAAATTATTTTGTTGATAATTTTACTTCGCGTCCTGATTCCTTTTTGTTGGGAACCTATTACGACGAAAAATTCGGAACAACTGAGGCTGATATTTTTGCACAAGTTCAACCGCCGCTTGGATTTACATATCCTGCAGGGGCTAAAGCTGATTCGGCAAAGATCTTTATTTCTTATTATACCTGGTTTGGGTATCAATATTCGCCCATGGAAGTGAGCATATATGAAATGAATAAAGGTACCTTCAATTACACTCAAGCGTATAAATCAGACATCAACATCGAAGACTATTGTGACAAGTCTTTATTGTTGGGAAAAAGAATTTTTTCTCCAAAGGATGCAGTTTTAAAGCGAGGTGATTCTACTTCGGTAAGCTTTAAACTAAACGGTGATTTTGTGAAAAGATTTTCTTCTGTAATGAAAACTACTTATACGAAGAATAGAGATTTTCTGAACTCTTTTAATGGTTTATACATTACCACCGATTTTGGTTCTGCTTCGATGTTATATATCAATCAAATTGATTTAAGGTATTATTTTAGTTATAAATATGCTACCGGCAATGGTACAGACTCAACGACTGTGAACTCTTATGTAACTTACCCTGCTAATTCGGAGGTTCGACAAGTTAACAGAGTATATCATCCTGATAAAGAATTAGTAAGACAAAAACTCGAAGCTCGTCCTACAGTTACTTTCGTTTCATCTCCTTCCAACGTTTATACCCGGGTGAAATTACCCTTGAAAAGCATGAAGGAAAAAATGAATGTGGCCGGAAAAAAACTATCATTGAATAGTGCTACTGCCAGATTCTATATCGAAGATTTTGATGAAGATACAGTTGACCATAAAATTGTAAGTAATTTAATGATTATAAAAGAAGATTCTATGGACGTATTCTTTAAATCAAAAAAAATACCTGCCAGTACTTATGCAATACTTGGAACTTTAGCGTCTGAAACTGATGATTCTGATGAAGTTTCCTATTATTACACTTTTGATTTGAGTGTGCTTATTGCCACCGAATTTAAAAATGCAATAAACGATATTAATCTCTTGAAAGAGAATATGAACCTGTTATTAGTTCCTGTTTCGATAAAATACGATAGCAGTGGGAATATCCTTGAAGTGAAACAACAGAATCTGATGAACTCAGTTACTCTATGCTCAGGTAAACATCCTACTAAGCCTATTCGTCTGAATGTAGTGTATAGTGGATTCTAATTGAAAGGAAATTATTGATAGAAAAAAAAGCAGCAAAATTTTTGCTGCTTTTTTTATGACTACTTTTGTCTGATAAATATCTGAATGGGTGTTCCTGTAAATTCATATTTAGCCCGGATTTTATTTTCCAAAAAACGCTTGTAAGGTTCTTTTACGTATTGTGGCAAATTGGCAAAAAATATAAAAGTAGGCACTTGTGTGTTTGGCAATTGAGTCACATATTTAATTTTCACATATTTTCCTTTTATCGCCGGTGGAGGATAATTTTCAATCAGAGGTAACATGTATTCATTAAGTTTAGCAGTAAGTACTTTGCGGTATTTGTTTTCATAAACTTTATCCGCCATTTCCAACACTTTCAGGATTCTTTGTTTGGTTATTGTTGACGTAAATATAATCGGGAAATCTACAAAGGGTGACAATCTTTCGCGGATACCTTTTTCGATGTTTTTGATATCGTTTGCTTCTTTATTCTCAATTAAGTCCCATTTATTTACACAAATAACTATGGCTTTTTTATTTTTCTGAATCAATGAAAAAATATTCAAATCCTGACTTTCAATACCACGGGTTGCATCGAGCATTAAAATGCATACGTCTGAGTTTTCTATAGCGCGTATCGAACGTACAACAGAATAATACTCCAGGTCTTCGTTAACCTTGGCTTTTTTTCTGATTCCGGCTGTGTCAACAAGATAGAAATCATGTCCGAATTTGTTGAAGCGTGAATAAATTGAATCGCGGGTTGTGCCTGCTATTTCGGTTACAATGGTTCTTTCTTCACCGATAAAAGCATTAATAAGCGACGATTTTCCTGCATTAGGTCTTCCCACTACAGCAAAACGCGGCAATTCGTCTTCGATCTCTTCATTAAAATCAGACTTGAAACAAGAACACATTTTATCAAGTAAATCGCCGGTACCGAGTCCGTTCAGTGCTGAAATCATGAAAGGCTCTCCCAATCCTAGTTTATAGAATTCGGCTGTTTGATATTGCCATTCGAAAGTGTCGGCCTTGTTTGAAACGAGTATTACCGGTTTGTCGGTTCTTCGTAAAATTTGAGCAACTTCCAAATCGAGGTCAGTTATGCCATTTTGAATATCAACTGCAAAAAGAATCACATCAGCTTCTTCCATTGCAATTGTAACATGTTTTTTGATTTCTTCTTCAAATACATCATTGGATTTGCTTACCCAACCACCTGTATCGATAACAGAAAACTCTCTTCCTTCCCACTCGCATTTACCGTACTGTCTATCACGCGTAGTACCTGCTTCTTCGTTTACTATTGCTCTGCGGCTATTGGTTAGCCTGTTAAAAAGGGTCGATTTTCCTACATTAGGTCGCCCTACAATTGCTACAATATTTCCCATTTTTTTGTATATCTATTAAGTTTAGATATTTACATTCCATTTTATTTGATCAGATTGAGTTTTCACAAATTCAATCTTAGGGTGCAAATATTTTCGACCGCAAAGGTACTCAATTTATTTTGAAAGGGGAAATGTGAATGTAAAATTCAGTATAATAAATATTTAAGGTAATTCGATAGAATTTCAAATAAATTATTTTATTTATTTATTAAAAAAAACGTCTCAGATGCTTGTAGAATATAAAAAAAGCAGTATCTTTGCAACGCTTTAGAAGAAAAGCACAAATAAAATTATCAAAAAAAGGGCGTTTAGCTCAGCTGGTTCAGAGCATCTGCCTTACAAGCAGAGGGTCGGCGGTTCGAATCCGTCAACGCCCACAAATAAAAATTAAACCACTTACAATTCATTTTGTAGGTGGTTTTTTCACATTAAAGTATTATGTTTACAACCTACATTTTATACTCTAAGAAAATAGATTCATTTTATATTGGATCAACTTCGGATATTCATGATAGATTACAGCGCCATAATTCCGGTCGAAGTAAATATACAAAACGTGGAATTCCATGGTCAATTGTATTTGAAAAATCATTTGATACAAAGTCCGAAGCATATCAATATGAGTTGTATCTTAAATCGCAAAAGAGTAGAAAGTATATTGAGGAATTAATCGGAACAAAATAGTTTAACTCAGCTGGTTCAGATCATTCCGATAAATCGGAAGGGTCGGCGGTTCGAATCCGTCAACGCCCACAAATAAAAATTAAACCACTTACAATTCATTTTGTAGGTGGTTTTTTCACATTATTTATGTTCACAATCGTTTTATATTGACTCAACTTTAAATATTCTCAATAGGGTTCAATTAACTATATATATATTGAAAAATAATTAATGAATATAAATAATACATTAAAAAACATAAATGTAGTTAAGTAAATGTTTAATTATTTAAAAAGAAAGTACATTTATAAGTTTTTTCAGATATTAAATATTAAAGAGTTGACAATGTAACAATTTCAGAATTTCCTGATAAAAAATGGATTGTATTCTGAAATCCTTTTGTTCAGACTTAAACAGTAATTTTAATTTCAGTCTGAAAGTATATTTTAATGTAAACTACCAGTAGAAATTGTGCGTAGTTCATATAATCTCTTCTTCTTTAGTTTACAGTCATTAATGTAGTAACACTGCCTGTGGAATGCTTTAATGTATTCTCTTCCCAATGTATAAATGTTCTAATTTAGTTACGGCATTTACTTTTTCCCTCATAGAATAATCTTTTTTATTTAATGCCGCTGCTTATCTTTAACTTTTATCAGGTACTCGTAGATTGCCGATTAATAACTCCAATTGCTTCGGCTTCCCATTAAATCCTTTTATTTCAGAATATTTTTCTGCAAACACGATTTTTATGAAAATATTGTCACATAAGGTATTCCTTTTGTTAAAGATATTTGTCGGACTAATTTTCATTTAATTTGCTTTCATTGAACAGATTTATTTTCGAGCGAAGCTTTATTTTATAATAATTCCAGATCCTGAAGAAAAAAGTTTTGCATTATCTATGAGTAATAGGAACTTTGGAAGTAAAACGACATTTACGCTGAAAATATAACTGAACATATAACCGAACAAAAATCATCAAATATATACATTGATGGATATAAATATTTCTGGATGATTTTATTCTGTTCAGGTTATCCTCAAAGCTAAGAATGTTCCCCGCAAATTCTTTAAAAAATAACAATCCTAAATAATTAAACCACAAATTTAATTTTACGATAATGGAAAAGTATTACTCAACTCTTAATAAAACGGTAGCAAATTTATTTTTCTCTTGTATAAATTTAAAGAGAATAGTGTTGGTTTTAAGTCTGTTTTCATTACTGGGCTTAAACGATGTTTTTGCTAAGCACGATTGGACTGTCGGTACACATACCGGAGTTTCTTTTAATGTTGAAACCGGTCTAGTCAAAATTGAAATCATGTATTTTGATGGAAATGGTTCTGACATTGTTGATTACAATGCCGGATTCGCAGGTTATCTTAATATGACCTTAGGTTCGGAGACGGTTTATATACACTGTGATAATGAAGGACATAATTTGCAAGTATTAAATGGTGAAAATGGTGTACTAGCAATGGTTCCACATCCTAACTGGACTTTTAATCCTTTAACAGATCTTTGGGCTGATGGTGATGATACAGACACCAATAACAGATGGTTGAATCTTTATTGGAAGATACCTCAAACAGCACTAAACATGGACCAAACTATTACCTTGAATGGGAAATGGTGGAATAGAGGGGCTACTTCAGACGAAACTATCGAAAATGTACAAATCACAATCAGGCCGGGGGTTTCTTTACGGGATATTTCAGCTTCGACACCTGAATTTACAACCAACAGTAACAAACCGGCAATTAAGATGTCTTGGGTGAAAAACGGAACTATCCTGCAAAACGCCGACAATTTTGGGAGCATAAATTTACGTGAAGGCTCAATTACCGGAACAATCAAAAAAACAGTCAGCGCATATAATACAACGAGCGGCGATTTTTATCTATATCCAACTGATTCTGAAATTAATCTTAATCAGACAAACACTTATGTAATTTGTCAGGAATATACACCCACGGGCAACAGCAATTTAAAATACCAGTTTGTGACCGGTACTATTAATGTTTCCGGCTTTCCACAGGTAACTCCTAGTTCATTTGAGGCAATTTTAGATGCTTCAACCCGAAGAGTCAATCTCAACTGGAATATACCAAGCGTTAGTGGTACCAGTTTCAGAACAGATGCCTTCAACATTACCGGTGGAACTACTGCTTCAGTGGCGTTTAACCAAGGTCAATCTAACTACACCTACTCATATACAGTACCTGAGGGAACTAATACCACTTACACTTATTATATTAACAGGTTTAGTTCATGGTCTTCAACCTACGCTCAAACAGCTTCAGTTTCGGTAAATTTAGTTCACTTAAAACCTGTTTCGGCAACGGTAACATTATCAGCCAATCAGAGAAGTGCAGTTATAACGTGGACTAAAACAGGTGTAGTATGGAGTACGGGTTCAAAATTTGTGGTGACAAGGCAAAATCTGACTACAGGAGCGTCAGATGCAATTACATTGACAGAAACTGATTTCAATTCGCTAACCTATACTGATAATATGGTACAAATATGTAATAAATATCAGTATAAACTTCAGGTAACACCCAACGATTCATGGGCTTATATTGCTCCAATTTCGACAAATGATATTACACCGACTGAAATTGGACAACTGACGGAACTTACAGCTTCGAAAGGATATTTTTCCAATAAAATAGAACTCAACTGGAAAACCGCCAGCGGAAGTTTTGAGAAATTTACAATTAACAGAAAAGAGTATCAACAACACGACAGCCTTTACCGACAGATTATGTCGGTTGACGGTTCACCTGTGCTCTCCACATACAAAGTGGAGGATGTGAGTGCTGTTCCGGGTGTAATCTACCGTTATCAGATAGTTGGTTTGGTAAATTGTGCAAATGTTATTGTGTCAAGTCAAAATAAACCAACCGATATAGGATTCAGGACTCCCACCGGCGATATTTACGGTCGGATTACCTTTAGCGACGGTCAGGCTGTGAAAGATGTAGAGGTACGCCTCGAAAGCGAAGATCAGATTTCGGGCAAAAATTACCGGTTTTCGGGCAACGGTAGTTTGACTATTACCAATTCAGCATTTCTTTCTACCTGTATTGATACAATTTGTATTCAGGCATGGATAAAACCCGATGATATGACCAACCGGGGTAATATTTTGCAAAAAACAAATATGTACGAAATGTACACCCAATCCGACAGATTATACCTTAAAGCTGGCAGTCAGACCATTTCATCCGATTCTTTGATTAGTTCTGTAAAAGGTTCCAATGCTTTCATACATGTTACAGCTGTGAGAACAAGAGATTCGTTATTCCTTTATATGAATGGTAAACTGGTGAAAAAAGCCGTGAAAACAACAACCATAACAGGAAATAACAACTCAGTGGTGATTGGTAATTTGTTTAAAGGAAATATTGACGAATTACGTATCTGGAGCAGGGCACTAACTGCCGAAGAAATAAAAAATGATTACAAAAGGTATCTTGTAGGAAACGAAAAAGGACTTATAGGCTATTATACTTTCGATTATGCTGTGAACGATAGATTTTTTGATACTTCGTACAAAAAAAACACCTACAACGAAAATCACGGAACGACGTTGAATGCTATATTGGATGCTGTAAATATTCCGGGAAATGACCAACTGGGATACAAAGGTATTACAGTTGCAGACGGATCGTACACCATCAGGGCAATTCCTTATATCGGTAACGGTAATGCATTCATTATTATTCCGCGGCTTGGAACACATAAATTCGAATCCGAAAGGGAAATACGGTTCATAGGTCCAAACGCACAAAGTCATACCGTTAACTTTATTGACAAATCATCATTCAATGTTTCGGGAACTGTAACCTACAGAGGCGGAACAATTCCGGTTGAAGGCGTAATGTTTAATATCGATGGAAAAACTGCCATGTTAGGAAACGGTACAATTATTCAGACTAATGCTGAAGGAAAATTCACGATTTCGGTACCAGTTGGCACACACGAAGTGATAGCAGTTAAAAACAATCATATATTCGAATCGGGTGGCAAAATTATCGACAGCAATGGTCGCGACCGTAATTATCAGGAAGATGTTTTTGGTATCGAACTTATCGACAGCACCACCATTCGCTATATTGGCCGTGTGGCAGGAGGAACAATTCAGGAAGCATTCCCGATGGGACATTCGTTGTCGAAAAACAATCTGGCTGATGGTGTCACAGTGACATTGACCTATGAAAATAGTAGTTACAAAATTTCAGAAACTGATAAAACAATTACTTTTAATCATTTCAAACCTTCGAATAAGAATGTAGCCAACACGAATGATGTAGAATACAAATCAGAATCTATCATTATTTATCCGAATGTAACTACAGGCGAGTTTGTTGCCGACATTATCCCCGAAAGTTACGCATTAAATGTAAGTATTCCGGGTCACGATGCCGAAAATATTCCCGGAAATAATGCCAGAGTGAATTTTAAAAACAGTTTCAACAGGGAATCAAGCATAAACTCTTATATTGACTCTGCCTTGGTTGCTGGTAAATGGAATTATACAAATTACTCGGATACTGTATTTTATAACAAGCAGCAAAAATTCATACTGCGATACACTCCTGTACTAAGCGTAACGCAATTAGACAACGGAGTAACGCCCGTAGAATGGTTTGGTGAAGATACTTTGGAGGTAAATACAATGGATTCGACAAATAACTATTCGCTAACTCTCTATGATGCCGGAAGCAAAACTTACCTGATAGGAAAGCCGGTTTTTGAACAGGCTAAAACCTATTTTTTCAAAACCAAGGTTTTTGAAAGATATATTTATAATGACAGTCTCGGAGTCGAAAAATCTGATATTATACCCGATGAAGTGGCAACTCAGGATGCAAAAATACAGTTTAATGATGATTTAACCGGTAAAACAAACGAAATTCTTACCGTGGATGAAAAAGGAATTGTAATTTTTGAATTCCAGGCAGGAAATCCAGAACTTACATCGGCTGTGAGAAGCATGTCCGCCACAGCTGTATATGGCGACAGTCATAATCCAACTTCAATTAACTGGTCGGGATTTAATGCGGTAATATTGGGCGCTGTACAAAGAGGAACTAATTTTGTTACAAACGGTCCAGATAAACTGCTCACAGTGTTGCGTGACCCTCCGGGAAGTAACAGTTATTCATTCCTTGAAAAAGGGATAACAATTAACACTTCATCAACTTATACCGGAAGTGCAATGAATACCGGCAACATAACTTCAAGTTTTCTTTTGGGCTGTAAAGTTACAACTTTTGCCGGAGTAGGTGCCGGAGTTATTTCAAGTACCGATATTAAGAACGATATGACTATCGGTATTCAGCACGAAGAAAAAGTGGAAGGCACATCAGGTTCAAGTACTACAACCACCACTCTTACCCGTTTCCAGACAAGCAGTGACCCGATTTATGTGGGTCCGGATGGTGATGTGTTTGTGGGTTATTCAACCAATATATCTTTTGGTGCAACCGACAATGTAAGAATAATATCAAATGAAGTTTACAATAATGCAGGTGGTTCGGCTAACTTTACGATTTACGAAGACATTACACCACTTGGAAGTGACTGGCTACTTGTAACAGACCTTGGGTTAGGTGTAGAACAAAGGTACGGAACTTTGTTTGCATATCCACAAACTTATATTGTAAGCACTTTGATGCCGCATATCGTTGGTTATCGCAATTTGCTGCTACGTCAGGCAACTGAAAAAAGCGAAGCACAATTTCAAAGCGAGGCAAACGAAACCGGAAAACCTGTTTATGTATCGAAACTGACTCCTGATCATCCTGATTTTGGGAAAAGTAACATTGATTTTCTTCCTTATCCCGATAATATTTACGATGGACAGAGTTATAAAGTGTATTATCCTGATACTATGCTTGTGCAACCCGATACAATTCTGACACTCAATCAATCGCTTAAAAATTGGGAAAAACTTCTGTCGAAAAATGAAGAAGCAAAAGTGAATGCCAAACTGTTGCAGAACTATTCATTCCATGCCGGTTCATCGGTTTCGTATCAGGAATCACTTTCAGAAGTTTCGAGCGATACACAATCTTTCTATGTTTCAATCGGGGCTTCAGTATCTGCTTATATGGGCTTCAAATTTATTGAAACAGGTTGGATTCTCGGTATAGATGAAAAAGTCTCGACACAACATGGCGGAAGTTTCAGTCAGTCCACAGACGATGCTAATGCCAAAGGTTTTGTTTTGGAAGATAATGGTTATTACGACTATATTAGTGTGGACGTGTGTCGGGAAAGTAACGAAAAGGAAAACGAGTACAGTTCGTTCATTTTCAAAACCAAAGCAGGAGCAACTTCTTGCCCTTACGAAGGAGAATACAGCACTGAATATTACAATCCGGGTACTGTTATCAACCAGGCAACTTTGCGTATTGAAGTACCTGATTTAAGCGTTAAGAAGGATTTTATCGAAAACGTTCCTTCCGGACAACCTGCATATTTCACATTGTATATGCGTAATAATTCCGAATTGCTGGAAACCGGTTATTACGATTTGCTAATTGTGGATGAAGCCAATCCGAACGGTGCCAAATTTGTGATCGATGGTGCACCAGTTGGAATTGGCGGACGTACATTTATCATTCCGGCCGGTGAAACGGTGGTGAAAACCCTCGAAGTTAGTAAGGGAAGTGTGATGAACTACGATCATTTGAAATTGTATCTGCAGTCTCAATGTCAGTGGGATATTACCGATACGGCTACATTCTCGGTTCATTTTACACCTTCTTGTACAGATGTAGTTGTAAGCAAACCAAGCAATAACTGGACATACAACAACAATTTGCCAACAATTACTAAAGGGGATGGAACGGTGAAACATTATATGGATGTAATTCTGAACGGGTTCGATGTAAATTATGATAATTTCGACAGGATTATGCTCCAGTATAAGAAATCTTCCGGTTCTGATAATGACTGGGTTTCACTTATGAATTATTATAATGATACCACATTGTATAACAATGCCATAAAAGCAGGTTTGGATGCTGAAATGATTCAGTCAGTTAATGCCGGAATCATTAAGTACAAATGGGAACTGGATGATTTGCCCGATCAGCGATATGATCTGCGAGCAGTGAGTGTTTGTTTGGTAAATAATCAGGAAATCGAAAACAATTCCGAAATTAGCAGTGGTATCAAAGACATGTATCGTCCGAGACTTTTCGGTAGTCCACAGCCGGCTAACGGCATTCTGACTATAAATGATGAGATTCGTCTCAATTTCAATGAAACCATTGCTCAGGGTTACCTCACCGAAAATAACTTTGAAGTTACCGGTGTTCGAAACGGCACAATGACAGATCATTCTACATCGGTTCGGTTAGATGGTGTAAATGACAACCTTGCCTCGGAAATGGAACGTAACTGGACGGATAAAGATATCACTGTTGAAATGTGGGTATTAGCTGATAATCAACAAAATGCCACCTTCTTCAGTCAAGGCGATATGTATAATTCATTAGAATTTGGAATTACAGCCGACAATCACCTCAAACTAAAAGTTGGCAATACTGAAATTACCAGTGCTGATCCAGTTGTTTACGAAGATGGCAGCTGGGCACACGTGGCATTTGTGCTTAACAAAACAGGTAGTGTGTCAGCTTATTATAATTTTATTGAATATATTTCTAATGCTGAAATTGAAGCCTATACGGGTACCGGAAATTATGTGTTCGGCCGGAGTTTAGCCACCGGAAACAATTACTTTACCGGTAAAATGCACAATGCACGTGTATGGAATAAAATTCTCACTTCAGGACGTCTGCAAACAAATAGTCTGAGTTTGCTTTCAGGTTCAGAAAGTAATTTACTCTCTTACTATCCGATGAATGAAGGCAAAGGGACTACGCTTGAAGATAAAGCAGGTGCAGCAAACTTAGTGATGAATGGTGCCGTTTGGTCATTCCCTGCCGGTCGTTCAGTTGTTTTCAACGGCGTTGATCAATACCTGAAATTAAATACAGGAAGTTCTGCGGTTATTGACAATACAATGGATTATACTATTGAATTCTGGTTTAAAGCTGCCGATGGTCAAGCAAATGCTACTCTGGTTTCAAACGGAATTGGCGATGGCACAGATATGGGAGGATCGGAAGATTTATTCTCTATCGGTTTCGAAAACAGCATTCTTACTTTCATAAATAATCAGTTTAAAGCAACTGTTGATGGTAATTATCTCGACAATAACTGGCATCATTTAGCCCTGAGTGTTAACCGCAACACCGGACGTGCTCAAATTTTGATAGATGGCAAGATTAAAACTTATTTCGAATCGCAGGATTTGGGAGGAATAGCTGCTGCATACATGTATTTAGGTGTACGCGGATATTCAACTACCGATCAGCCTGATGTAGTTGTTACGGATAATTTTTATAATGGTTATATCGACGACTTCCGTGTTTGGGAACTGTACAAGAACGAAATAATGGTTTCGGACAATAATAATAAACGGCTTAATGGCACTGAAAAGGGATTGCTGGCTTATTATCCGTTCGAATATTATAAAGATTGGCAGGGTACAAAAGAACTGGATTATACATTAGAAGATAAAAAAGTTCAAAGGGATACAACATTAAAAGTTCCGGATGCAGAAGAAACTGGAGGAATTTTGGAATCATCCGAAATTGCACCGATTAAAGACAAAGGTCCGGTAGAAAAGCTGGCGTACGAATTTGTGGTTAACAACGATGCTTTGATTATTACGATGAAAGAAATTCCAGAAAAAATTGAGAAAACAATCGTCACATTTACTGCAGATGAAATTCGGGATATCAACGGTAATATGATGGCGTCGCCAGTTACCTGGAGTGCCTATATCGACCGGAATCAGTTAAAATGGAAAGATGCAGAATTTAATCTTGAGAAAAAGGTTGACGAATCGCTCGAATTTACAACTCAAATTGTAAACAATGGCGGTTCTATCGAACATTTTACACTGGAAAATATACCAAACTGGATGACTGTAACTCCATTTGCCGGAACAATAAATCCTGCATCTACAATTAATGTGAAATTTGTAATTGACAGGGAACTCAACGTTGGTTCATACGATGAAGTTATTTACCTGCACAACGATTATAATGTGTACGAAGCATTGCCGATAAATATTCGTGTGAGGGGAGAAGTTCCCGACTGGAAAGTCGATCCGGGAAAATATACTTATTCAATGTCGGTATTTGGTAAGATTTATTTAAATGGTATTTACTCAACCGATAAAGAAGATATGCTGGCAGCATTCGAAAATGGAAAATGTATTGGTGTTACTAACAACTTCTATTCGAAAGAAAACGACATGTACTATGCATTGCTCACTGTTTACAACAATGTTGTAAGCGTTCTGAATCTTGAATTCAGGATTTGGGATGCTAGTTCCGGAACTATTTATCAGGCTATTCCGGACAGGACAATCAATTTTGTTAACAATGCAATTGTAGGTACTCCGACAAGTCCGGTAATATTTACTGGGAATGAAATTCAAATGCTTAATATCCCACTAAAAACAGGATGGAACTGGATTTCGTTGAACCTGGTAAATAGCTATCTCACTGATTATAACAGGATATTGTTTAATAACGAATGGACCGTTGACGATATTTTGAAAAGTGAACAGGGAGGATTTGCTTCTTTCAACGGGCTTAAATGGATTGGATCGTTCACCGGATTCAACAATATAAATCAGTATCTTATCACTTCGCCGAGAGAACAGATTTTAACTGTTTCAGGATCTTATGTTGACACAAGGACTAACAAACTGAGCATTTTGGGCAGAGGAAGATGGAACTATATCTCGTATCAGCCTCCTGTAAATTTGAATCTGAAAGAAGCATTGGCAGGATACGAAGCCACTACGGGCGATGTTATAAAATCGCAGGATGAAGGTTTTGCGATGTACTCAGGTCAGATGTGGATAGGAAACCTTTCTTATCTGAAACCGGGCAAAGGATATATGCTTTTCCGAACAGGTAACAGCAATACAACACTGCAGTATCCTTTAATAACATCTACAAAAAATGCAATAAGAAGCAGTTATTGGGAAAACAAAACCGAAGAAAATTCCTACATATATGCACCTTATTTATATCCGGGTAATATGTCAATGATAGTAAAAATTGAAGGAATAGAACTCGCTGGAAATGAATATTTGTGTGCTTATATTAGTGGCGAACTTCGGGGAAAGTCAAAGGCAATAGAACATTTGGAAAGCAATAACAAGCTGTTCTTCCTTACCATTACTGCAGATACTGAAGAGCAAATTGAATTTATTCTGGAAAGAAACGGAGAAAAGGTAGTTGGTAAACGGTCGATCATAAAATACATGAACAACGGATTGTTGGGCAGTCTTGAT
>CAYNHC010000035.1:0-5969 GCA_964396705.1 uncultured Paludibacter sp. | reverse complement strand
TCAATTGTAATTGACAATGAAATGACTTTTATTAAAGCTGTTAAAAAATAATTAATCCTTTAAGGAGAATGAGGATTGTCTTAGCAGACAATCCTCATTCTCCTTGTTTAAAATACAAATATTGAGTTGAGATACAAAATAAAATATTTATTGCTTTTATCAGCATTATTGCTTGTTCAGTGTGCAGATGATGAATATCTCGTTACCGATGTTCCTGTATGGAAACCGGTGATTGAATCATTTTCAACGCAAACTCCGGAGTGGAATAGTGAAGTGGGAACACCAAGTAACATTTCGCCAGAATGGGTTTTTAGTTTGATAGAAAATGATACAATGCCTGAATGGGAGGCTCCCGATCAGAACCTATATCCCGGGAGTATGACGGCTATCATCAGACTTACTCCTTACCTCGAAAGATACATTGCTGACGATGATAAAATGGTGGCAATGATTGGTAATGAATGTCACGGCCTTGCAATCCCAACAATTATTGATGGTAAGTATTACTTTTTTATTCAGATAAAAGCTGCATCGGAAGAACAAGGGGATATAGTATTTAAATATTACAGCACTAAAAATAGAAAACTCTATTTTTCTGTCGAAAAAGTACCTTACAGAATCGACAAAATTTACGGTACAAGTCAAACGCCTGTGTTTCTCGATTTTGAATCTTCCGGAAAATTTCCGTTTTACATGAATGTTTTCTTTCAGCCTAATTCTCAGATAGTACCTTTTGAAGTTCAACAAGGCGATAAGATTGCTGCTTTTGCAGACAACGAATGCAGAGGTTCAGCTACACTGAATTTAAACAATTCTGATAATAAAATATTTAATTTTGAAATACGTGGAAAGGAAGCCGACGAACCGGTTGTAATTAAATATTACAGCAATGCAACCAAAATGATATATCAGTCAGAAGAAAAATTTCAAATTGAACACCGTACACAAAAAGGAACAGAAACTACACCGGTAAAATTTGGAATTATTCCCGAAAACGGAATAGTTGCTTACGTCTTTATTCCGGAAATATTTAACGATTTCGCAACAGATAAAGATTTAGTTGCTCTTTTTGCAAGTGAAGAATGCAGAGGAGTTTATTCTGAAAGGTTAACTGTTAACGGAAAAAATGTTTACCGAATTCCGGCACGAATTTCTCCAAACGAAAAAGCAGAGTTCAAGTATTATAACGCCAAATTAAAATATATTTTTAGTACAGGAAATAATTTATTATACAATACAATTTCTTCTTTTGGGAGTCCAAATGTTCCAAAAGAACTACCTCTTTTAACGTCAGCATGTCATCCAGTCAGGATGAATGCTGTATTTGAAATTCATCATGATTTATTGAATAATATAAGCGAAAACGATATATTGGCCGCTTTTGTAAATGATGAGTGCAGGGGTGAAGCAAAATTTGTTGAAAATAACGGAAAGAAAATATTTGAGGTTGAAATAAATGGTTCGCTTTTCACGAATGAAAAAGTTAGTATAAGATACTATAATGCATCGCTCAAATACCAGTTTGAATCGGTAAAATCATTTGATTTTGTTCCGGAAGGTTCTTTTGGCAGTATAGATACTCCAGTGGTAATAGAACTAAAAATCATTGAAAACTAATAATGATTCGTTTTGTATTCGCTCAACTTCAAATATTCACGATACAATCTATAGGGGATCAAGTAAAATTAGAGGTATATAAAAATTAAAAAAGACTTACTTTTATAAGTAAGTCTTTTTTAATTCGGTTTGATTGTAAAAATTACAAAAGTTTCACATTTACTGCATTTAAACCTTTTTTTCCTTCTGTAATATCAAATGTTACTTCGTCGTTTTCTTTGATATTGTCAATTAAGCCTGTAGAATGTACAAAATATTCTTTTGTTGATTCAGCGTCTTTAATAAATCCAAATCCTTTTGATTCATTAAAAAATTTAACGATTCCTTTACTCATAAAATGTTTTTAAATTATTTTGGCAAAGATAGTCAAGTAAATGAGAATATTACCATTAATGTTGAATTATTTTAAAAAAAAATTAAAACATGAAAAATAAAGAAAAAATATATTCTTACTTTATCTTGTAATGTTCTTTGATAATATATTTTGAATTATAAATGATACGTTTGTTTTAAAGACTCAGCAGATTTATGATAATTTTGTTAATGATTGTAACTAAAATATATACAATAAGTTAGCTTATTTTTAAGTTACTTCAGGGCATTGATAAAAGTGCTAATGTTATCAGTTGAAACAGCCGGAGGCATTCCACCACCGCACGAAAAAACTATTCGGTTGAAACCTTCAGCTTCATATTTTAAAGCTTTTACAGCTTCAGTTATATCGCTTTTCGAACCAGATGCAAGTACATCGCGGGGAGGAATATTTCCTAAGATTGCCATTTTATTATCGGTTGCAGCCCTTAGTTCGGTGAGTGACATGTGTATGCCCGGATTGTAAAGGTTGATTCCCAATTCGGGATAATATTTCACCGATACAGTACAATCAGCATCATTATGGAATAGTTTTATCGAATCGGATGTATCGTAAAGTTCTTTCAAATATGGATAAGCAAATTCTTTAAATTCTTCGTCGCCTACAAAACCGACAATGTCATCAAGCATCATTATTCCATCAATCGTAGGAATGGCATCATGTTGCAATTTATGCCACATTTTAAGGAAATCAGTGATTATCCTAAGTAATTTATGAGTTGCATCAGGATCCATCATCATTAAGGTAAGAAACTCGGTTGTTCCCATCAGAAACGATGCAATATTTAAGGGTCCTCTCGATACTGAAAAACGAATTTTATGTCCGGTAGCTTCGATAGCCGGTTGCGCTTTTACAAGTCTGTTAAGCATGAATGGTAACAAACCATCAGTTTCAGGATTCGGCACTGTAAGATTGTGAATGTCTTCAGCGCTATGGATTATTTTGTTGGCAAAAGGAAATTCATTTTTAAAAAATACACATTTCGATCCAAAAGCTGAAGGTTCGGTACACATTCCATATTCGCTCCAGAAACCAGGGAGGAAAATTACATCAGGAAATGTTTCGATGGCTTTCAGGTTAGCTTTCAGCCATAATTCATCATTGCTGAAATAATCAAGAATTGAAATGCCATACCATTCGGGTAACCACGGACAATCTATTATAAAACCGGTGGTTGGTTGTTCAGTTTTTTCTCCATTAACTATTGCTTTTAATGTTTCCCATTGTTTATCGGTCATAATTCTTCCTTTATTTAGATTTAATTTTCAATATATTAGTCAATAATAAATTTCCCTATCTTGTTAAATTGTGACTAGGTAAGGAATAATGTTAACAAAAATAATGTATTATATTTGGAATAATAACATGAATCGTGATTTATTTTTGGTTTGAAGAATATGAAGTTATCAGTTAAGTTTTTTTAAGGGTAATAAGATATGATATTTGGTTAAATTCCAATGAAATACTTTTGAGTAAATCAAATAAGATGATTTTATAAGAAAAAAAGGAATAAAAAATATCGCTTTACAATTAAATTTTTTAACTTGCACCCTGTAATCTTCACAATTTCAAATGTATGTGTTAAGATTGAAGTGTAAACTTGCTCATTTCATTTGTTTGTAAAGTTATTTTGGTATTAAATTTGTTTTATTCATAATACAACATTAATTTATATAATTATGAAAACACTAAAAGTAATGATGGTATCAGTAATCCTGATTTCCACGTTTGCATTAACATCTTGTAGTTCATATAATTATGCTACTACTGAATCGCAGACTATTTATGAAAACCCTAATTGGGCTCCCGATTTTTATAATGGAGTAAGATATTATTATTTGCCTGATATTGAGGTTTATTACGATCTTTCAATGCGTGAATTTATCTATCTAAACAATGGACGATGGTTATATTCACAATATTTACCTTCAATGTATTCCTACTACGATTTGTATTCAGCATTTGTTGTCGTGCTGAATGTAAATATCTATCGACCATGGATGCACCATCAGTATTATGTTTCTCACTATCCGAGATATTATTATCGTGACTACTACGATAGAAGTAATTTTCCTTATGTAAGGGGTTTTAATGAAAATCATAGAAGTGCCATTTACTGGAAAGAAAATGAAAGAAACCGAGCTCGTGACTGGAATGATGAAAACTTGAGAAACAATCGTAATTTTAAGTATTCATCTGAGGATAGAAGGCAACAGAGTATTTACAACAATGAGTCCAACCACCGTAGGACGTATGATAATACTCAACCCAAACCCAATAATACAACCGATAGGAGCACAAATACAACTAACGACAACGTAAACCGCCGTCAGCCGGATAATAATATAACAACATCGCGTGATAATTCAGGAAACACTGAAAATAGAACCGGAACTACATCGCGTACTGAAACTGGAACAAGAGACACAAACCGTACCGGCGAAACTAACCGTACCGGAAGTACAAGAACTGAGAATGCTGAAACAACTCAGACGAGCCGTTCGGAAAATACTACTCGTCAGCAGCCTAATACTCCTGTGAATGGTAGTGAACGACAAACTCAAAGTACAAATTATTATGGGAGATCTATTGGACAGACGGTAAAAGTTGATAAACAAATGCGTAATCCAACAACAACTTCTACAACAACAACAACAACTAATCAAAGTACCAATAGAAGCGGTAGTTCAACTGAGGGAACTACCAGAACTAATAATACTAACAGTACGAACCGTACAGACCAAAATAATCAACGCAGATAAAATTGGTATCTTATAATAATGCCACGTTTTGAATTTCTCAAAACGTGGCGTTATTTTTTATGTGGTAATGAAAGTTTTTCAGTTTATCAATTGATTATTTTGAAATCAATACCTTAGCTGTTTGAGTTCCAATTTTAACAAGATAAACTCCTGCATCCAAATCTGAAACATTGAAGTACGCTGAACCAAAACTTTCAGCAGTAGTTTGTTTCATTAGTTGTCCTGCTGTTGAATATAGTTTTACGATTGTATTCGCTTCGAAATTACCTTTTACGAATATCTTCACATTCGCCGGATTGGGCGATATTTGCAAGGCCAATTTTTCAATCTCATTCGGATTCCAAAGTTGAGTAGTGACCGGCATTGCTTTCCAGTTTTGCGGAAAATGGTTATCCACATTTGTACTGGTCAACGTCATGTACGAATCGGTATTAAATGCTTCAGCGGGCCAACCATTGTCAGGTGAATAATTAACAAAATCCACTACAAGTCCATACCGGTTAAGCACACGGATTGATTCGCCTTCGTTCGATAATTTACCTGTTGTCCATTGAATTACCTTATATTTCGGATCCCAACCCGTTGCATCGGCAGTTATAAAAATTGTGTCGCCTGGTAAAAGAATTGTGCCCTGCGGAATATTACATTCTATACCTTCATCAATCTTATAATCCGAAATATCAAGTGTTTGTAGCGTTGGATTTACCAATGCCAAATATTCAGGTCTTACAGAATTATTGGGGTTGATAAATATTCGACAAATCATAACATCAGCTGTCATTTCGATTTGCGAAAATGGTGATCCAAGTTTTGTGACATTACCGCTTTGGTTCAAAATTGCAGGTGAACCTGTAGATAGTGAAAAGTCTAGCAAATGTGGATTTGTAAATAATGGATTATTTAGAATATTCGATTCATTATCAGGTAATTTATTATTGTCGGATAAACTGTTCGAAATTTTTATTTTTGATTGATTATCTGACTCATATGTAGCAGAATATGCATTTGATAAAATGCTTTTATTAACATAGGCATTTCCACCAGCACGACCCGGATTTTTCTCGTAACAACTTATAGCCGAAACATTTCCATAGAAAGTAGATTGATCAATACTCACACTGCTCGAATCTTTCACAGCTACTCCAATGTTGCAGTTTACCAGCAAACTATTGGTAAGTACAACTGATGATCTTTGCCCGATAGAAATTCCTTTGTCG
>CAYNHC010000034.1:10906-20376 GCA_964396705.1 uncultured Paludibacter sp. | reverse complement strand
GAATTGTCCAAAGAAAAAGTAGAAGCTGCATTGGGCAAAAAATAAATTAAAATAAAAACAAGATAGTGAGAGGAATGGGAAACTATTCCTCTTTTTTTGTGTTAAATGCAGATTTATTATGAACATAAGTTCATAACTATGCGTATATTTGTACGCTCAAACGTAATTAACTTTAAAAACTTTCAAACTTTATTAACTTTCAAACTCATCTTATGCCTCGTCCAAAACAATATCGTAAAATGGTTTCGCCACCTTTAATGAAGGGTTATAAACCTTTTGGTATTCCGCGCGTCGAACTCGAAAGTGTAACATTGAGTTACGACGAATACGAAGCAATCCGTTTGCTCGATTACGAAGGATTGATGCAGGAACAGGCTTCCGAACAAATGAACATTTCGCGCCCGACTTTGACGCGCATCTACGAAAATGCACGTAAAACAATTGCAAAAGCGTTTGTCGAAGGCAAAATGATATTGATTGAAGGGGGGAATGTTGATTTTGGAAGACAGTGGTTTCGGTGTCGGAAATGCTATAAGTTGATTGATGGGGCTGAAAATCATGTGCCTTGTAAAAATTGTGTGAGTTATGGAAATGAAGAACTTACACCATTGACCCCTAACCCCTAAAGGGGAAATATATTAGTATAAATAAGTTTTTTTCGGAATCTAAAAATATCGTTTTACAAATCGTTAATGAAAATCATAGTTTTATCTGATAATAGAGGCATTAATCCGGAGCTCGAAACTGAGCACGGATTGTGCGTATATCTCGAAACAGAAAATTATAAATGCCTGCTCGATACGGGTGCCTCAGATGTGTTTATCCGAAATGCTGCAAAAATGAATGTGGATTTAAGCGATGTGGATTATGTTTTTATTTCGCACGGACACGCAGACCACATAGGAGGATTGTCGGCATTTTTAGAAATTAATAGCAAAGCAAAAATTATTGTTACGCCCAACGCATTGAATCAAAAATTTTATTCGCAGCGACTTGGATTACACCAAATAAGTATCGAATTAGCTGTTGAATCGATAAAAGATCGGTTGATATTGGTGGAAAATAGCGCTCATTTCGAAAACGATATTCATGTTTTTAGAAGCGAATTTGCAAAATATCCCATGCCACAAGCTAATCGTACACTCTTTAAAGATACGGGAAATGGACTGGAAGTCGATAATTTCGACCATGAATTGATTTTTGCTTTTGGCAACAACAAACTGTTTGTGTTTACTGGCTGCGGTCATAGAGGTTTACAGAATATATTAGAAACTGTAAAAGCAAATTCAATTCACCGAATTCGTTATGTAATGGGCGGTTTTCATTTGTTGGATGCCCGAAGTGGTGCGATTTACGAATCGGAAACCGAAATAGAAAATTTAGCAAAAACTTTAAATAAAGATTATCCGCAAACTGAATTTATTACAGGACACTGTACTGGCGAACATACTTACGACATTTTGAAAAAGACGATGGAATTCAAATTGATACATTTTTTTACAGGATACAAACTAGAAATTTAAAAAATAACATAAACTCATATCACCCATCTTATTCCTCCTTTAGGGGATTAGGAGGCAAGTATAAAAAATTTAAACAGTATGAAAATTGCGATTACATCCGAAGGGAATACTTTAAATGCACAAATTGATAGTCGATTTGGTCGTTGTTCTTATTTTGCTATTTACGATACAGAAACTAAACAAACCAAATTTTTAGAAAATCCGGCAAAGGATGCCTCGGGAGGTGCTGGGCCTGCTGCTGTGCAGTTTGTAGCGCAACAAGGTGTAAAAAAAATCATTGGAGGCGAGTTTGGCGGCAAAACTGTGCCTTTGTTTCAAAGCTTAAGCATTCAGATGGTTAGTGAGTCGGGCAAAACAATTGCCGAAGTGCTCGAACAGTTGTAAATGTATTAATAAAATATAACGATTATGCCACACATGGACGGAACCGGCCCCGAAGGAAAAGGGCAATCGACTGGTCGTCAATTAGGACAATGCAAGACCACAAAAGAAGAGCTCCTGATTTCGAAGCTTGGAAAAGGTATGGGTTTAAAACGGAAATCGGGTGGAGGAAACGGGAAACAAAAACACTTAAAAAGCGGAGAAAATTTATAGAATTTAATTTTAAAAAATGGAGGTTATTATGCCTGGTTTAAATCAAACAGGACCTATGGGACAAGGTGCCATGACAGGTCGAAAAATGGGAAAATGCACCAATTTTGGTGTACGAAATCAATCAGCAACTGCTGAAAACAGTTCAGAAAGCACGCCTGCAAACGGACGTGGAATGGGACGTGGATTAGGACGTGGCCAGGGTGGTCAGGGAATGGGATTGGGACGAAGAAATCGTCATGGAAATGGAAATAAAAACTAAAAAATCAGGGGGGTGTAAAAACCCCCTGTTATTAAAAAAATAAATTAGAATTTATATGGATAAACGTATTGCTATTCCCATGGAAAATGGAGTTTTGTGTGCTCACTTCGGGCATTGTCAGTATTTTTCTATTGCAACAATTGTAAACAATCAAATTACAGAAATTAAAGAACAAACGCCACCAGTTCACGAACCGGGTGTATATCCTCGCTGGGTGGCTTCGTTCGGTGTTACCGATGTAATTGCAGGGGGTATGGGACAAAAAGCTATTAATTTATTTAATAGTCAGAATATCAATGCTTTTGTTGGTGCTCCAATAAAAGAAGCGAGAGAATTAATCGAAGATTTTTTGGCTGACAAACTAATGTTGAACGCAAACTATTGTAATCACGATGATAAGCATGAGCGCACCTGCAAGCACTAAAAAAATCAAATACGAGGTTGATGGTCGTTGTATGGCTTGTCAGTTTGATTCGTTCGACAGATTGTTAAACAAAGTACATGCTACATACGATCAACGTCAGCAATTTTTCGGTTTCTACAATCTTACCATGGGTCGAAGCGCATCGCTAACCATGGCGCAAATTCATAGAGAATTAAATAATGAATTTTGCAAGATTACAGGTATTTCAAATCCGTATTCATGGGAGAAAAAGGAAAGTAACAACTCCACACTTAATTTGTATAAAGATTTAAGAATAAAAGTGTTAGAATCGCCTAATCCATTCGGTATGGCTATGCGTCTCTCTATAGCCGGCAATATTATGGATTATGGAGCAAGTGGTAGTTTTGAAATAGAACCGACTATTATAAAGGTGCTTGAAAGCGATTTTGCCATAGACCATTCAATAGAATTAGAAAAGCGCATAAAATCCTCATCCAAAATACTTTATTTGGGCGATAATGCCGGCGAAATAGTTTTCGATAAGCTATTTATAGAAATGATTATGCACCCGCATCTGACTTTTGCCGTGCGTGGCTCAAATGTATTGAACGATGCAACTATTGAAGATGCTCAGCAAGTTGGAATTGACTTGGTGGCGGATGTCATCAGCAATGGTTATGATGCACCTTCGACAGTTTTAAGTGAATGTAGCCCCGAATTCTTGAAAATATACAACGAAGCCGATTTAATTATTTCAAAAGGGCAGGGAAATTTTGAAGGATTGATGGACGAAAACGATCCGCGAATTTTCTTTTTGCTAATGGTTAAATGCGATGTGGTAGCCGAAATAATTGGTGTTGACAAAGGTAGTTTTGTAGTATATAATAAAACAGAATAAATGTCTATGTTGACCAAACGTAAAAATTTTAAAATATGAATTTTGGTTTGTTTTTTACTATTATAGCGCTTTTTGCAGGGAGTATTGGTAGTGTGGCTTTAGCAAGTTTACTTTTACTGCTCAGAAACGATAAATTGCAGAAAATATCCACCTATTTAACTTATCTGGCAGGTGGCACTTTGCTTGGAGCAGCATTTTTGGGGATGATACCCAACGCATTGAATATGCTTGAAGCACCCAAAGTACTGCAATTAATTTTAGGTGGAATTTTGTTTTTCTTTGTGCTGGAAAAAATAATTTTGTGGCGAAGCTGTCGAAATAAGGATTGCGAAAGGCATTTACATGCGGCTGCACCCATGATTTTGATTGGCGATGCCTTTCATAATGCCATTGATGGAATTGTAATTGCAGCTTCGTTTCTAACCTCCACCGAATTAGGCATTTTTGTAACCTTGTCGGTTGTTTTTCATGAAATTCCACAGGAATTAGGCGATTTTGGGATTTTGCTTAAAAGTGGTTTGTCGAAGAAAAAAGCTTTGTTCTACAATGCTCTTTCGGGTAGCTCGGCCATTGTCACGGGAATTGCTGCCTATTTTTTTATGCAGCAACTCAAAGCATTTATTCCTTATGCACTGGCTTTTTCAGCTGCCAGTTTTTTATATATTTCCATGGCCGAATTGATTCCTGAAATGCATAAAAAAACAAAATTCAACGAATCTATTATTCAAATTTTATTGGTAATCATTGGTATTTTTATTATTTACAGTATCAGGCTTTTAAAATAAGATGAGGATTAATGCTACTAAAATAAATGCATTATGGAAAAAGTAAAAATTGGAATTATTATTTGCGACCGCTACAAAACCTGTGCTGGTGGCAAATGTTTCAGAGCTTTAAATAATCGTGAAGGGGCATTTAATATCTACACGAATAAAGAAATTGAACTTGTGGGTTATAGTACTTGTGGTGGTTGTCCGGGCGGAAATATTGAGTATGTTCCCGAAGAAATGATAAAGAATGGTGCAACACATATTCATTTCGCCACGGGTTTTTTAGTAGGTTATCCTCCATGTCCCTACATGGACTATTTTGATAAATTTATCAGAGAAAGATTTCATATCGATGTTGTATTTGGAACTCACCCCATTCCTCAGAAATATTATTTGAAGCATGAAAATTTAAAAACCTGGAATACAGACTTTTTAAAATCAGCTATTGACAAAACAGCTTGCAACGAACAGATACGCTTAATTTATGATTAATAAAACAATAATTGCCATTGCCAGTGGTAAAGGTGGTACAGGCAAAACATTTATCTCGACCAACTTATTCAATTCCTTACAAAAAGCAGGGAAAAGTGTAAGTTTGGTGGATTGTGATGCCGAAGAACCTAACGACAAGCAGTTTTTCTCAGGCAATTTTCAAAAGTCCTTCGATGTAATGCAAAAAGTGCCGGTTATTGACCAAAATAAATGTACTTTTTGCGGTAAATGTTACGAATATTGCAACTACAATGCCATTTTCTTTTTGGGCGAACAACGCATGATTCGCGTACTCGAAGATCACTGTCATGGTTGCGGAGCTTGCTCTGTAGCTTGTGAAGACGGAGCTATCACAGAGAAAGACGATTTACTTGGTACAGTAGCTCAATACAGCATTTCTCAAAACAGTTCGCTTATTGAAGCACGTATGAAAGTGGGTGTTCATTCGCCTGTCTCCACCATTAAAGCTGCCATAAAATCGGCATCCGAAGCCGAAATTGTTTTACTTGATTCGCCTCCGGGTACTTCCTGTCCATTTATACAAACTGTAGCCACTGCCGATTACGTGGTGCTTGTAACTGAACCTACGCCCTTTGGTTTAAGTGATTTAATACAATCGGTAGAAACCTTGAAAAGCCTCGGTAAGCGCTATGGCGTAATTGAGAACCGGGCGGGTTTGGGCAATGATGAGGTTTATAAATACCTCCAAAAAGAAAATATTCCGCTTCTAATGTCTGTTCCGTTTGATAAAAATATTGCTTCAGCTTACTCCAAGGGAATATTGGTGAGCAACGAAAATGCCGACTGGGAACTGAAATTCAATCAATTATTTAATACGATTCTTGAGCAATATGGAAATAGCAGTAATTAGCGGAAAAGGTGGAACCGGAAAAAGTAGTATTAGCGCCGCTTTTGCAACTTTACAGCCAAATGTGGTGCTTGCCGATTGTGATGTGGATGCAGCCAACTTATACCTGTTGTTTCACCCGACTCACGAAAAAGAAGAAGTGTTTGTTTCTGGTTTCAAAGCTGTAATAAATAAAGCTGTATGTACCAACTGTGGCGAATGTATAAACTATTGCCGATTTGATGCGATTGACGAAATTGACGGAGAAGTATTGATAAACGAAATTTCCTGCGATGGTTGCAAACTTTGTTCGCGTATTTGCCCTGTCGAAGCTATTTCGATGGTTCAGGAAGACAAAAGCCGCATGTATTCGGGCAGTTTCCGCAACGGAAAAATGGTGTACGGACGACTTTCGCCGGGCGAGGAAAACTCGGGACGATTGGTAGATATTGTACGCGAAGAAGCCAAAAATACTGCCCGAGCCAACGGCATCGAAACCATAATTATTGATGGACCTCCGGGCATTGGTTGTCCGGTAATTTCCACCATCACAGGCGTTAATCAGGTGGTAATTGTAACTGAACCAACGCTTTCAGGGTTGCACGATTTAAAACGCACCATCGAAGTAACTTCAAAGTTCAAACTCACTACTTCGGTCATTATCAATAAATTTGATTTGAATATGGATATTGCAAACGATATTGAAACTTATTGTAATTCTTTAAATATCAATGTTATTGCTAAGTTGCCTTTCGACAGAGTGGTGGTAGATGCTATGCTGAATTGCCAAAGTGTAGTTGAATGGGCTCCCGTATCTGAAATTGCTATGTTGATACAAGAAGCCTATAAAATATTATCAGTAAAACAAATCCAACCAAAATAAATTATTATGAATTCACAAAACGAAATAGAAAAAATTACTTTGCCTGATGTCAGAAAAATGATTATGGTAGCTTCTGGCAAAGGGGGTGTAGGAAAATCTACTGTAGCAGCAGGACTTGCTTTGTCGCTTGCCCGTGAAGGTTATGCAGTTGGCTTGCTCGATGCTGATATTTTCGGACCTTCAGTTCCAACTCTTTTCAATTTAAAAGAGGTTGAAAAACCTGCAATGATTGAAAAAAACGGGAAACATCTTATGAATCCTTATGTCCGGTTCGGTATTAAAATCCTGTCTATCGGATTCTTTTTCGACGAAAAACAAGCGGTAATATGGCGTGGTCCGCTGGTTTCTAATGTTTTAAAACAATTGATTACCGAAACTGATTGGGGAAAATTAGATTACCTTATAATCGATGCACCTCCAGGAACCGGTGATATTTTAATAACTTTGTTACAGAATTTTTATATTTCAGGTTCAGTGGTGGTTACAACACCTCAAAATGTGGCCATGGCTGATGTAAAAAAAGCCATTAGTATGCTTCAGGATGAACATATCGGTATTCCTGTATTGGGTATAGTGGAAAATATGGCGTGGTTTACTCCTTCAAATCATCCCGATGAAAAGTATTTTTTGTTTGGAAAAGGTGGAGGCGAAATTTTATCGAAGGAATTCAATCTTCCTTTGTTAGTTCAGATACCTATAAACGAAAACATTAGCGAAAGCTGCGATACCGGCAAGGTGCAGGCGATTTTCAAAGATGCCAACATTGAAAAAGCATTTGAATTACTTGCTGAGAAAGTAATCAGTCAGAAACAGACTTTTCGTTATGTAAGTAACCGTTAATAAATTTTACTGCAAAATATAAAATAGGAGTGATTTAAATATTATTGAAGATAACATTAAAAAAAATATTATGAAAATTAAACGTATTATTGTAATTGGAGGGTCAGCTGCAGGTCCTAAAGCAGCTTCCAGAGCTCGTCGTCTCGACGAAAATGCCGAGATTACTATTATTCAGAAAGCCTCTGATTTGTCGATGGCTTCCTGTGGTTATCCTTATTATGTGGGTGGATTTTTCGACGATCGCAGTCAATTGCTATGTTCTCCGGCAGGTGTTGTGCGCGATTCAAAATTTTTCTGGAATGCAAAAAAAATCACTACACAGGTAAATACTGAAGTAACAACCATAAATGCCAAGGCTAAAACAGTTGATTTTGTAAATATTGTTTCAGGTGAAAAAGGCTCAATGGAATACGACAAGCTGATAATTGCTACCGGAGCAACTCCCCGCAAACCCCCTATTCCGGGCATAGAACTCGAAGGAGTAACTACACTCCAATCCTTGCCCGATGCCGACTACCTGCGAAATGTACGCGACGAAGGAAAAATTAAGAAAGCAGTTGTTATTGGAGGTGGATTAATTGGTATCGAAACGGTGGAGGCACTTCATTTGGCTGGTATCGAAATTACATTGGTGGAACTTTTACCACAGTTACTAACTTTTATTGATAAACATTTAGCCCGTTTGGTGGAAAAATACGTTCAAACCAAAGCTAATGTGATTTTGCAAAATGGCGTTGCTTCATTTCTAGGCGAGAATGGGAAATTAGTAGCTGTAAAACTGAACGACGGAACCGAAATACCATGTGATTTGGCTGTAGTAGCCATTGGTGTTATCCCAAATAGCAAATTGGCCAAAGAAGCCGGTTTAACTATTGGTGCAACAGGTGGCGTGGTAGTTGATGGCTATATGCAAACTTCGGATACCGATATTTACGCCGTGGGCGATTGCATTGAAATACCAAACCTGATCACACATAAACCGGTTCATGCACCTTATGGCGATTTGGCCAACTTACAAGGACGTGTTGCAGGCGAAAATGTTATTCTTGGAAATGTTTCAAAATTTCAGGGTACTATCCAAACAGGAATTTGCAAAGTGTTCGATTACGGGGTTGGTTCTACAGGTTTGTCGGAACAAAATGCAATCAAGATGGGATTTACTAACATCGAAACTGTTGTAAATGCAAGCCTTGATAAGCCGGGATTTATGCACGGAAACTTACTGATTACTAAATTAGTGGTTGAAAAGTCGAACGGATTGATTTTGGGTGCACAGGTATTGGGTCCGGGCGACGTAAGCAAGCAAGTGGCAATATGGGCAATGGCAATAAAAGGAAAACTCACTGTTGACGATATGGCCAATGCCGATTTACCGTACGCACCTCCATTCTCACTTGCTATCGATCATAGTATTGCCACTGCACACATTATGCAAAATAAGCTAAAAGGCTTTTTTAAAGGCATTTCGGCTGAACAATTGAAAGATAAATTAAATGTAAAAGAACCCATGCTTTTACTCGATGTACGAAATCCTGACGAGTACGAACAAATGCGTATTGGAATTGGCGAAAAACTTATTCCACTCGGTCAATTGCGCAAACGCCTCGAAGAGCTTCCTGAAGATAAAAACACCCAAATTATTACTTGGTGTAAAATTTCATTACGCGGTTACGAAGCAGCATTAATACTTCAGGCCAATGGATATACCAATGTTAAAGTACTCGAAGGTGGCATCATGGTTTGGCCTTGGACAAGAGAAAAATAATTAATTTAGAACAACAATAACTTAATAAAACGAAATTTCTATGACCAAAATTTCCCGATAGCTATCGGGATTTGGACAAACAAAGGGATGATTAATGATTTTACAAACCTCTCTATCCCCCTGAAACTTTTTTCCTGTTTCTTTCTCCTTTTGGAGTAAGTACCCGTAGGAGGATAGTGGTTAGGGGGCTAGTTATTTTAAAAATAACATATTG